>NZ_CP109090.1:4594136-4900411 GCF_035917575.1 Streptomyces sp. NBC_01788
CCAGTCGTGGTGGGCGCGGGCATGGCCCCGCTCATGAGCGAGGACGGCGTCGAGCTGGTGGCCGGTGAGCCGGTGCAGGGCGCCGGTGGTGACGACGAGCTGGGGCGGGTGACCGGGCATCCACCAGGCGTCGGGGTACTCGTCCTCCAGCACCAGCAGCGGTCCGCGGGCCGCCGGGAGGCCCGCGGGCAGATCGGGGGCGCGTTCGCGCAGGTGCGCGCGGGCGAGGCCGCGCCGGCGGCGGGCCTCGACGAACTCGCGGGCGAGCATCGCGGTGGTCCAGGCGGCGCCGCCCGCCAGCAGCAGGGTGAGGCCGGCGGCCCAGACCGGCGCCACCGACAGGTCGTAGGCGGCCGTCACGGCCGGCGGCGCGGGGGCGAAGACCTGGTCGTGAACGGTGCCGAAGACGGCCGCGGTGCCCAGCACCAGCCCCGCGAGGCAGCACAGCAGGACGGTGGCGACCAGGCACTGCCACACCCACAGCGCGACGACGGGCTCCCGTTCGGGCCATCCCGCCCGGGCCAGTGTGCGGGGGACCGGCACGGCGAGCGTCAGGGCGACGGCGCTCAGCAGGAGCAGGCAGGCAGTCATGCCTCGGACTCCGGATCCTCGTGGGAGGTGGGCGGGTGTCGGGGTCGTGCGGTGAAGCGTGCTGTGCGGCCGGCCGGCGCGCCGGGCGCGCGCGGCCTGCCGCCAGTATGACGGCCGCGGGTACCGGGAGTCAGGGGTCCGCGACCATCAAATCCCCGCGGGGCAAGGGCCGCAGGGCCCTGGTTCAGCCCGATACGATCCGGCCCGTCACCTCTCCGAGCCCCACCCGTGCGCCGTCCGCGCCCGGCGCCCAGGCCGAGAGCGTCACCACGTCGCCCTCCTCCAGGAACGCCCGCTTGCCGTCCGGGAGCTCCAGCGGCTCGCGGCCGTTCCAGGTCAGTTCGAGGAGCGAGCCGCGCTCGCGCTCGGACGGTCCGCTCACCGTGCCCGAGCCGTACAGGTCGCCCGTGCGCAGGGAGGCGCCGTTGACCGTCATGTGGGCGAGCTGCTGGGCGGCCGTCCAGTACATGGTGGAGAAGGGCGGCTCGGACACCACGTGGCCGTTGATCGCGACGGAGATCCGCAGGTCGTAGCCGCCGGGCTCCTCCGCCGAGTCGTCGAGGTAGGGCAGCAGCGGGTGCGTCCGCCGCGGCGGGGCCACCCGTGCCTCCTGCAGCGCGTCCAGCGGAGTGATCCACGCCGACACCGACGTGGCGAAGGACTTGCCGAGGAAGGGCCCGAGCGGGACGTACTCCCAGGCCTGGATGTCGCGCGCCGACCAGTCGTTCAGCAGGCACAGCCCGAAGACGTGCTCGCGGAAGTCGCCGAGCGCGACCGGCTGCCCCATCCGCGAGGGAGCGCCCACCACGAAGCCGACCTCCGCCTCGATGTCCAGCCGGACCGAGGGGCCGAACACCGGCGCGGGGTCCGTGGGCGCCTTCCGCTGGCCCGACGGGCGCACCACGTCCGTGCCGGAGACCACCACCGTGCCGGAGCGGCCGTGGTAACCGATGGGCAGGTGCTTCCAGTTGGGGGTCAGCGAGTCCTCGGCGTCCGGGCGGAAGATCTGCCCCACGTTCCGGGCGTGGTTCTCCGAGGCGTAGAAGTCGACGTAGTCCGCCACCTCGAAGGGGAGGTGCAGGGTCACCGAGGGCAGCGGGTGCAGGAAGGGCGCGACGGTCTCCCGGTGGGCCGGCACGGTCACCCACGACGTCAGCGCGCGCCGCACGTCGGACCACGCGGTGCGGCCCGCGGCCAGCAGCGGGTTGAGGTTCGGCCGCGCGAGCAGGTCGGCGTACGGCGAACCGAGCGCCCGCGCCGCAGCCCCCGCGTCGAGCACGTGGTCGCCGAGCCGGACGCCCACGGTCCTCTCCGGCGACCCGGCGCGGGAGAAGACGCCGTAGGGAAGGTTGTGCGGACCGAAGGGGTCGCCCTCGGGGACCTCGAAGGGGGGCATGGGGTGCTGCCTTCCTTTCCGGAATGCCATGTGGTCGGGCCACACGTTACGGGGGCATCGCATGTCTTGGGCAGTGCCTAAAGAGTTTGCAATGTCCGAATTGGCCTTGTGGGAGGGGGCAATTCCGGCTTAGCGTCCTCTGGGGACGCGGACGGGGTGGGTCCGCTCAATGGGGGACACGTGGGGGGACCCGTGGCCAGGAATGCCGTCAGTGTGCCTTTCCGGGCCGACCGCGAGGTGCCGGGCCTGATCGTGAAGTTCGGCGACTACCCGCTGCACCACGGCGGGGTGGGCGCGATCCGCAGCCTGGGCCGTCTGGGTGTGCCCATGTACGCGATCACCGAGGACGCCTACACACCGGCGGCGTCCTCCCGTTATCTCAAACGCGCGTTCGTCTGGCCGACCAGGGGCACGGAGGGCGCGGACCGTCTGGTGGAGGGTCTGCTGCGGATCGGCCGCCGCATCGGCCGTCCCGCCGTCCTGGTGCCCACCGACGAGGAGGCGGCGGTCCTGATCGCCGAGCACCAGGAGGAACTCAAGGGCCCCTTCCTCTTCCCGCCCGTCGCCGCCGGCCTGCCGCGTCGCCTGGCCAGCAAGCAGGGCCTGCACGAACTGTGCGTGGAACACGGCATCCCGAGCCCCAGGGCCGCGTTCCCGGAGTCGTACGAGGACATCGTGGCGTTCGCCGAGAAGACCCGCTTCCCGGTGGTGGCCAAGAACCGCGAGGCGTTCGTGCGGCGCAGCAGCCCCGCGGTGAACGGCACCACCAGGATCAACAGCCGGGAGGGCCTGCTGGCCCTGGCCCGCGACTGGGGCGAGCGGCCCGGCGTGATCCTCCAGGAGTACCTGCCGCGGGAGGAGGCCGAGGACTGGATCGTGCACGCCTACTTCGACCGGAGCTCGACCCCGCTCGCGATGTTCACCGGCGTCAAGGTCCGCTCCTGGCCGCCGCACGCGGGCATGACGGCGAACGCGTACGTCGTCGACAACCCTGAACTCGCCGACCTCGCCGCCCGGTTCATCAAGCAGATCGGCTTCACCGGCATCGTCGACCTCGACCTGCGTTTCGACCGGCGCGACGGGCAGTACAAGCTCCTCGACTTCAATCCGCGCATGGGCGCGCAGTTCCGGCTCTTCGAGAGCGATTCGGGTGTGGACGTCGTCCGTGCCATGCACCTCGACCTGACCGGGCGCCCCGTCCCGGAGGGCGAGCAGCGCACCGGCCACCGCTACGTCGTGGAGAACATCGACCTGCCCGCCCTCCTCGCCTACCGCCGCAGCGGCTACACCACACCGCACGCGCCGGCGAGGGCGAGCGGTACGGAGCTGGCCTGGCTCGCGGGTGACGATCCGCTGCCGTTCGTGACGATGCTCGCGCGCTTCGTGCGGCCGGGTGCCCGGCACCTCTATCAGCTGTGGCGGACCAACCGCCGGGGTGGCACGACCGGTTGAGGCAGACCACGACGGTATGCGGGCGGCCCGTTCCGCGGCCGGCCGGCCACCTCGCGGTGGCGCACGGTTGAGCACCCTCTCGCGCGGCACCCAAGGGCTTTCACTCGCAGCGCAGTTGGGGGAAACGACGGCTCGGAGCGCAGTCGTCCGGCTCCGGTCGAGTCGGCGGGTCGTGACATCCGTATTCTCTGATCATGGCCGCCCTCGCATACACCCTCATCGCCACCGACCTGGACGGAACGCTGCTGCGCGGCGACGACACCGTGTCCGAACGGTCCCTCGCCGCGCTCGCGAGGGCGGCGGCCGCCGGTGCCCGGCACCTCGTGGTGACCGGACGGCCGGCGCCGAGGGTGCGGGAACTGCTCGGCGTCCTCGGCACCAAGGGGCTCGCGGTGTGCGGTCAGGGCGCCCAGCTCTACGACGCCGGCGGCGACCGTCTGCTGTGGTCGGTCACCCTGGACCGGGAGCTGGCCGAGACCGCGCTCGGCAAGATCGAGGCCGAGGTGGGGGAGGTGTACGCCGCGGTCGACCAGGACGGGACCGAGGGGCTCACGCTCATCGAGCCGGGGTACCGCATGCCGCACCCGGCGCTGCCCGCCGTACGGGTCGAACGGCGCGACGAGCTGTGGCACGCGCCCATCAGCAAGGTGCTGCTGCGTCACCCGGTGCTGTCCGACGACGAGCTGGCGGCGGCGGCCCGCGGTGTGGTGGGGTCCCTCGCCACGGTCACCATGTCGGGCCCCGGGACCGTGGAGCTCCAGCCGTGCGGCATCACCAAGGCGACCGGACTGGCGCTCGCCGCCGAACACCTGGGCCTCGGCCGTGAGCGCGCCCTCGCCTTCGGCGACATGCCCAACGACATCCCTATGTTCCAGTGGGCCGCCCGGGGGGTCGCCATGGCCAACGCCCACCCCGAGCTGAAGGCGGTGGCCGACGAGGTCACGACGTCGAACGAGGACGACGGCATCGCCGTCGTCCTCGAACGACTGTTTGTCTAGTGCCGGGGCACCAGCCGGCGTGGGCCGGCCGTGGTCCGGTCAGTAGGCGCCGTGAACGTTGTCGATGGTGCCGTACCGCTTGGCCGCGTAGTTGCAGGCGGCCGTGATGTTGGCGATCGGGTCGTAGATGTCCCAGGACGTCCCGTTCACGTGGTAGGCCCGGAAGGTCGGGTCGATGACCTGGAGCAGGCCCTTGGAGGGTATGCCCTTCTTGGCGTTGGAGTCCCAGAGGTTGATGGCGCGCGGGTTGCCGGAGGACTCGCGGATGATGTTGCGGTGGATCCCGTTGTAGGAGCCCGGGATGCCCTTCTGCGCCATGACCGCCAGGGAGGCCCGGATCCAGCCGTCGAGGTTGTTCGGGTAGCCGAAGCTCGAGGCCGTGTGGACCCTGGCCGGGGTCGCCGCGGACGCGGTCGTCGCGCCGAGCAGCGGCACGGCGAGGACGGCTGCGCCCGTGCCGGTGACGGCGAGGGTGCGGACGAGGCGGGCGGTGCGGGAAGAGCGGCGCTGACCGTTTGCAGGCATGGGGGAATTCCTCTCCGTCGCCTGCGAGGTGAGCTGTCGGGTTCGGGCGGGGAGGTGCCCGGCCGCGCCCCGAAGGGCACGGCTTCACCCCGAGCCGTTCCGGCGCTGCGTACGACGTAGGACGTACGAGCCCGGCCCGGCGGCTTACCTGGGTCCCCCGCTCCTGCCGTGGTTCATTCGGTCGTTGGGATTACGGGCGGCGGCAGGATTCGGCGTCCGCCCGATGGCCGGGAACGTATGCGAGGGCACATGTCCCGAACAAGTGGCGGAATCACACATCGTCCTATTTGACCTTGGTCGGGGCGTATGTGGTGCTTGATCCTTTGCGTCCGCCGCAGGTCAACTCCGTTGGCCGTAAAGGGAATGTGAAGGAGTGCGAGAGGTGGTGCGAAGGGAGGGTGGAGTGACCCAACTCACGGTTCGGGTGCCCGAAGGGCAATTACCACTAAAGAGAATTGAAACCCCAATAGGGGCGAATCGGACTTCGGGTGTGAGTGTGGATGGGCCATGTGGCCGACGCGTGACGGTGGTCACGTCGGGTGATGTGGCCTGGCCCGTATAGGTGGGCGATATCGGTGATCGAAACGTGACCGGATACGCTGACTTGAGTGAGGGCAGCGACCTATCGACAAACCGTGTAAATCCCAGCAGACACCAGCAGACAGGAGACCCCTCGTGACCGTCGTCGGGCCATTCGGGCTGAGCGTGCGGGACCAGGCTCTCGAAGCCGATGTCCAGGCCGGATTGGCGGCTGTCGAGGAAGGGCTGCTCGAAGCCACCAAGAGCGAGGTCCCGTTCATCACGGGGGCCGCGCAGCACCTCGTCAGGGCGGGCGGGAAGCGGTTCCGGCCGCTGCTCGTGATGCTCGCGTCCCAGTTCGGTGACCCGTACGCGCCGGGGGTCGTGCCGTCGGCCGTGGTGGTGGAGCTGACCCATCTGGCCACGCTGTACCACGACGACGTGATGGACGAGGCCGCCGTGCGCCGCGGGGTCGCCAGCGCCAACACACGCTGGGGCAACTCGGTCGCGGTCCTGACCGGCGACTTCCTGTTCGCCCGGGCCTCGCAGATCCTCGCCGACCTCGGCCCGGAGGCCGTGCGGGTGCAGGCCTTGGCGTTCGAACGGCTGGTCACCGGTCAGATCCTGGAGACGGCGGGCCCGCAGGACGGCCGGGACCCGGTCGACCACTACCTGGACGTGCTGGGCGGCAAGACCGGGTCGCTGGTGGCGGTGTCGTGCCGGTTCGGCGCGATGATGTCCGGCGCCGACGAGACCGTCGTGGACGTGCTGACGCAGTACGGCGAGCGGCTGGGCGTCGCCTTCCAGCTCGCGGACGACGTCCTGGACATCGCCTCCGACTCGCACGAGTCGGGCAAGACCCCCGGCACCGATCTGCGCGAGGGCATCGCCACGCTGCCGGTGCTGAGGCTGCGCGAGCGCGCGGCCCGGCTGGGGCTGCCCGAGGACATCGCGCTGTGCGAGCTGCTGGACTCCGACCTGACCGACGACGCGCGGCACGCGGAGGCGCTGGCGGCGCTGCGCGCGCACCCGGCGCTGGAGCAGGCCCGCCGGGACACCGTGCGCTACGCCAAGGAGGCGCGGGCCGCGCTGGCGCCGCTGCGGGAGTGCGAGGCGAAGGCCGCGCTGCTGCAGATGTGCGACGCGGTGGTGCACCGGGCCGGCTGACGCCCGTCCGGTACCGCGACCTGCCCGGACGACCCGCCGGGCGGCCCCTTCCGAGCGGCGCTCTCCAGGTCTACCCCTACGGGGTGGGGGAGGCGTCGCCCTTTGTGTGTCATACCGCAGGCGTACACGGAGTTGGCTCCGGGGTCTGACGCTTCCGCCCGGCCGATTTGGTCAGATGGACACTACGGACCACACCACTCCTCACCGATCTGGGTGAGAATGGCGGCTGAGGGTGACACCCGAGCGCAGCAGGACAGCCGCCGCCGATGACGGAGGTAGGGCACACATGGCACCGAACGGATCCGAAGCCGACGACCTGCGCGCGGGGCGCCGCAAGGCCGCGCGCTACGTCGTCCCGGTCACGGTGGTGGGGGTGGCCGCGGCGACCATCGGGCTCGTCCCGGCACTCGCCGCGTCCGGCGACCCCGACCTGCCGAAGATCACCGCACAGCAACTCATAGAGAAAATCGCCAAGTCGGACGTCGAGCAGCTGTCCGGCACGGTCAAGATCAGCACCGATCTCGGTCTGCCGAACCTCGGCGGCCTGGAGAGCGGCCTGGCCTCCGGCGCCATGGGGGGCGGTGACGGTTCGTCGGCCGACCCGGCGTCAAAGCTGCCCGAGCTGGCGTCCGGCACCCACACCCTGCGCGTCGCCGCCGACGGTGAGGACCGGCAGAAGGTCTCCCTGATCGAGAGCGCCGCCGAGTACAGCCTCATCCACAACGGCAAGGACGTCTGGGGCTACGACAGCAAGTCGAACGAGGTCTTCCACGGCACGGCCGCCGACAGCGGCAGGAAGCACCGGGACGAGGTCCCCGCCACACCCAAGGACTTCGCCGACGAGGCCCTGAAGTCGGTCGACGACACCACCTCGGTGAAGGTCGACGGCACCGCGCAGGTCGCCGGACGCGACGCCTACAGGCTGGTCATCGAGCCGAAGCACGCCTCCGGCACCACTGTCGGCGCGATCAGCATCGCGGTGGACGCCAAGACCGGGCTGCCGCTGAAGTTCACGCTCACCCCGGCGAGCGGCGGCGCCGCCGTGGTGGACGCGGGCTTCACCCGGATCGACTTCGCCAGGCCCGCCGCCTCGACCTTCGACTTCACCCCGCCCAAGGGCGCGAAGGTCACCGAGGAGAAGGACGCCGCGACCCACGCCGGGCAGGGCGCCGAGCGGAAGGCCGGCCCGGGCCGGCAGTTCCACGAGCCCGGCGCCCAGGAGAAGGGCCTGGCCGAGAAGGGCCCGGAGATCATCGGCAAGGGCTGGAACTCCATCGCCGTGTTCGACACCGGCACCAAGGGCGGCATCCCGTCGTCCGCCGGCAAGGGCGAGCTCGGCGGCTTCCTCGACTCGCTCGGCGACCAGGTCAGCGGCACGTTCGGCAAGGGCACGGTGTTCTCCACCCGCCTGGTCAACGCGCTGATCACGGACAACGGCAAGGTGTACGTCGGCGCGGTCACCAAGGACACGCTGGTGAAGGCGGCCGGCGCCGGGAAGTGAGCACGCGCCGGGGCACGAGGGATCGAGGGAGCCGATGGACGAAACGGATGACGGCGTCATCCACACGCGCGGGCTCACCAAGCGGTACCGCGGCGGACAGCTCGCCGTCGACGGTCTCGACCTGACCGTCCCGGCGGGCAGCGTCTTCGGCTTCCTCGGCCCCAACGGCTCCGGCAAGACCACCACCATCCGCATGCTGATGGGGCTCATCGAGCCCACCTCCGGCACGGCGCGGGTACTGGGGCGCCCCATGCCCCGGTCCTCGCGCACCGTGCTCCCGCAGGTCGGCGCCCTCATCGAGGGCCCCGCCCTGTACGGCTTCCTCTCCGGCCGGGACAACCTGCTGCGCTACGACGCCGCCGACCCGACCGCCGACCCCCGCACCCGGCGCGCGCGGGTCGCGGCCGCCCTGGACCGGGTGGGCCTGACGGCCGCGGCGGGCAAGAAGGCCAATGCCTACTCCCTGGGCATGAAACAGCGCCTGGGGCTGGCCGCCGCGCTGCTCCAGCCGCGCAGACTGCTCGTCCTGGACGAGCCGACCAACGGCCTCGACCCGCAGGGCATGCGCGAGATCCGCTCGCTGGTCCGGGAGCTGGCCTCCGACGGCACGACCGTCTTCCTCTCCTCCCATCTGCTGGACGAGATCGAGCAGGTGTGCACCCACGCGGCGGTCATGGCACAGGGCCGGCTGATCACCCAGGGCGCCGTGGCGGAACTGGCCGCCGGAGCACGCGGCCGGCTGGCGGTGACCACGCCCGACACGGGGGAGGCGGCCCGGGTGCTGAAGGAACAGGGCGTCGCCGACATCACCGTGGGCGAGGACCGGGTGACCGGCGACCCGCCGGAGCGGGACCTCGCCGACGTGAACGCCGCGCTGGTGACGGCGGGCGTGCGCGTACGCGGCTTCGGCGTCGAACGGGCCTCGCTGGAGGACGCGTTCGTCGCCCTCACAGGGGAGGGCTTCGATGTCGCGGGCTGAGGTCTCACCGGAACGCGCCGCGGACACGGCCGTCCGCGCCCCCGGTCCGCTGTGGACCTTCGGGCTGCTGCGCAGCGAGCTGGTGACCACCTTCCGGCGCTGGCGCACCCTCGCGCTGCTGGGCGTGCTGGCCGGGGTACCGGTCCTGGTCGGGGTGGCCGTCAGGATCGAGACGAGGGACGGCAGGTCCGTCGGTGGTGGCGGTGGGGGCGGCGAGGGACCCGCGTTCATCGCGCAGGTCACCAACAACGGACTGTTCCTGGTCTTCACCGCACTGGCCGCCACCCTGCCGTTCTTCCTGCCGATGGCCGTGGGCGTGATCGCGGGTGACGCCGTCGCCGGGGAGGCGAACGCGGGCACGTTGCGCTATCTGCTGGTCGCCCCCGCCGGCCGCACCCGCCTGCTCCTCGCCAAGTACGCCACCACGATGGCCTTCTGCCTGGTCGCCACCCTGGTGGTCGCCGTCTCGGCGCTCCTCGTGGGCGCGCTGCTGTTCCCGCTCGGCGATCTGACGACCATCTCCGGCACGCGGATCAGCTTCGCCGACGGACTGGGCCGGGCCCTGCTGATCGCCCTCGTCGTCGCCGCGTCCCTGGTCGGGCTGGCCGCCCTCGGGCTCTTCGTGTCGACGCTGACCAACAGCGGGATCGCGGCGATGGCCACGACCGTGGGCCTGCTGATCACCGTTCAGATCCTCGACCAGATACCCCAGCTGCACGCGATCCAGCCGTACCTCTTCCCGCACTACTGGCTGTCCTTCGCCGACCTCATGCGCGAGCCGGTCTACTGGGACGGCCTGGTGAAGAACCTGGAGTTGCAGGCCCTGTACGCGGCGGTGTTCGGCTCGGCGGCCTGGGCGCGGTTCACGGCGAAGGACATCACGGCGTAGCCGCCGCCCCCACGGTCCCCGCCCGCGCGGTTCCCGCCCCGGTGAGCCGGGCCAGCGGCTCGCTCTCGCGCGGCGGCGCTCCGCCCAGGTCGCCCAGCCGCCAGGCCTCCACCCACGGGACGCGGTAGACGTCGATCACGGACTCGATCGGCTTCACCCGCTGGGCGAGCCGTCGCGGCAGCCGTCCCGGCGCGTCGGCGACGAGCACCACGGCGTCCAGGTCGAGCCCGGCGGGTGCCTCGCCCCTGCGGAAGACCTCCAGGGCCCGGACGACGGCGTCCAGTCCGGCCGCGTGGGTCCTGGCGACCAGCAGCACCGACTCCGGTTCCCCCGGCCCAGGCCAGCCGCGTCCGCAGTCGTGACCGCCGTAGACCGCCGCGAGCGTGGTCGTGCCCGCGCCGCCATGGGTGGCCAGCCAGGAGAAGCGGCGGAGCGTGACGAGCCGGCCGACGGGCCGCTCGGGTCCGCCCTCCCACCCGCCGGGCTTGGCGGTGGCGTCGGTCACCGGTCCGCGAATCCAGATCTCCGGCCCCTGTCGCACGCCTGGCCGCATGCCCGTCCCTCTTCCGTGTCGTTCCGACGATCGTCGCCCGCGGAACGTTACCCGCGTCACAGGAGTGCGGTTCCTGGTGCGAGTCTGTGACGTCGCGGTGACGCGGGGAGGGCAGGCGGGCGGAGAGACTCGAACGTAAGCGAACGACCGGATGGCACTCATCCGAGTGAGGGAACCGATGTCTCGACTGAGCCGCGGGAAGAAGCGGGAACACGAGCGCGCCGTGCGGCCGGCGGCTCCCGTGGCGACGCCGGTCGCCGTCCATGTGCCGGCGGACGGCCCCGGGGCCTCGGTCGGCGGTGTACCGGTCCGTCCGGCTCCCGGCGAGGTGATCCAGCGGGCCGTCCTGAACCACCTCCACCGCATCGCCCTCGCCCGCGGCCACGCCGTCCTCGCCACGGTCGCCGACGAGCGCATCGGCTACGTCGTTCACCTCCAGGTCCACCCCGACGGCTCCAGCACGTTCACGGCGGAACCTCAGCACACGGCACCGCCGGACCCGCCGGCCGACGCGCCCGGTGAGAGTGCGCCCGCTCTCCCACCGCGGGCGGTGCCCGAGTCACCCGCGGCACCCACGTTCGTGCTGCGGACCGTGCCGGAACCGGCGGGTGACACGCCCTTCGGTACGGCCGCCGTCCCCACGGGGGTGTTCGGCCCACCCCCGGTGATGGACGCGCCCCCGGCCGACGAGAACGCACAACCGGAACCGCCCACGCCTGCCGACGGGGCTCCGGCACCCGCCGACGCGGCCCCCGCCGCCCTCGGCGCGCCTGCGCCCGTCGGCGGGGCTTCGGTGCCTGTCGATCAAGCCCTTGCCCCCGCCGCCCCCGAGGCCCCCGCGCCTTCCCGCCGGCAGCACCAGCACCCGGCCCCGGACCCGGCCGAACCCCACCCGGCCGAATTCCGTCCGGACGACCTCGGGCCCACCCCCACCCCCGCCCGCGGGTTCGACGCCGTGGCCGAGGCGGTGCTCGGGGAGGATCCCAGGACCGCGGCCGGTGAGGCGGGCGTCGTCCTGCTCGCCGAACCCCTGGCGCGGGTCAACGAGGCCGTGAAGGAGGGCCGGATCGAGGAGGCGGCGGCCCTGGCCGGACGCACCGTCGCGGAGGCGTCCGGCACGCTCGGCCCGGAGCACCCCGAGGTGCTGCGGCTGCGCGAACTCACCGCCTACATCGCCTACCTGGCGGGCGACCCGCTTCGCTCCTTCGGCATCTCCCTCGGCCTCGCCCGCATCCGTCACCACGCCGGGGACACGGAGGCGGCCTACGGCGACGTGCAGAGCGCGAGCGCCGCCTGGCGCGCGGTACGCGACCCCGAGCAGGGCCTGCGGCTCGGCCGCGACCTGATCGGCCTGTGGACCGAACTCACCGCCGAGGACGGTCCCGCCGCCGACGACATCGAACAACTGGAGTCCGCCCGCGTCCGCATGGGCCGCCTGGCCGAACGGGCCCGCACCGCGTCCCGGCCGTCCACCGGCTGATCCGGCGTCCTACGCCACGCAGAAGACGTTGCCCTCCGGATCCTCCATGACCACCCACTCCCCGGCGGGCTCCCGGACGTGCCGCAGCACGCGCGCGCCGAGCTCCGTCAGCCGTTCCACCTCGTCCGTGCGCCGGTCCTCGCCGGGGTGCAGGTCGAGGTGGAGCCGGTTCTTGCCGGCCTTGGTCTCCGGCACCCGCTGGAACAGCAGCCGCCTCCCCAGACCGGTGCCGCGTTCCTTGTCGTACGGGTCGTCGGGGTGCCGTACGCCGATCAGGTCCCGGAAGGCCGGGCGGCCGTGGAACTCGACGGTGGCCCCGCCCGGCAGCGCCCCGAGCTCCACCAGCCGTTCGACCAGTGCGCTGTTGTCCTCCACCTCGTAGTGCAGCGCGGCGGCCCAGAAGTCGGCCTGCGCGTGCGGGTCGGTGGCGTCGATGACGAGCTTCCAGTGCAGCGGGGCGGGCGCGTCGTCCGTGGGTGTCCGAGTCATGCGACCAGTTATATGCGCGGGCCCGTCCGGGCGCTGGAACTCACCGGATTCGAGGGCGGGATGGAATGCGATCCCGTTCCTCGGCCGGCGTCCGCGGCAGCGGCTACGCGTCCACCGGGTCGGCCGTCGCCGTCGCCGTCGGCGCGGTCCTGGGGGCGGCTAGCCGGGCCCTGTCCCGCGCCGCCCGCCGGGCCGTGCGCAGGCCGTCCCAGGTCAGCATGGTCAGGGCCAGCCAGACCAGGGCGAAGCCGGCCCAGCGCTCGGCCGGCATGGACTCGTGGAAGTAGGCGACGCCGAGCAGGAACTGGAAGACCGGGGCCATGTACTGGAGCAGGCCGAGCGTGGACAGCGGCACTCGTATCGCCGCCGCGCCGAAGCAGACCAGCGGCAGCGCGGTCACGATGCCGGTGGAGGCGAGCAGGGCGGCGTGCCCGGCGCCCTCCGCGGCGAATGTCGAGGTGCCGTGGGCGCCCAGCCACAGCAGATAGGCCAGAGCGGGCAGGAACTGGACCGCGGTCTCGGCGGTCAGCGACTCGATGCCGCCCAGGTTGACCTTCTTCTTCACCAGGCCGTAGGTGGCGAAGGAGAAGGCGAGGCAGAGGGAGATCCACGGCGGGCGGCCGTAGCCGATGGTGAGCACGACGACGGAGGCGGCGCCGGTGCCGACCGCCGCCCACTGCACGGGCCGCAGCCGCTCCTTGAGGAGCAGCACGCCCATCGCGATGGTGACCAGCGGGTTGATGAAGTAGCCGAGGGAGGCCTCCACCACGTGCCCGCTGTTGACGGACCAGATGTAGACGCCCCAGTTGACGGTGATCACCGCGGCGGCGATCACGACGAGGGCCAGCCTGCGCGGCTGGCGCAGCAGTTCGCCGGCCCAGGCCCAGCGGCGTACGACGAGCAGGGCGACGGCGACGAAGGCGAGGGACCACACCATGCGGTGCGCGAGGATCTCGATCGCCCCGGCGGGTTTGAGCAGCGGCCAGAAGATGGGGACGAGGCCCCACATCCCGTAGGCGGCGATGCCGTTCAGCAGTCCTGTGCGCCGCTCGCCACTCGGCTGCTCGCTCACTGGTTCCTCCTTCACGCCCGGCCGCGTACCGTGCGGCGGGCATCAAAGAAGGTAGCGCCACGCGCCCCCGCCTGTCATGTCCGTCTTGCTGAACGGTCATGACGGGCGGGTTACGGTTTCTCCCGCGTCGCTCAGTCCTCCAGCGCCGCGGTGATCGCCTCCGAGACCGGGCTGGTGTGGCGGCCGATCAGACGGGAGAGGTCGCCGGAGGTGACCACCAGCTCGCCCTTCTCGATGGAGGCGTCCACGCCCGCCAGGATCGCGGCGATCGGCCCGGGCAGCCCCGCGCCGGCCAGGACGCCCGCGAACTCCTCGACGGTGACCGGGTTGGACGTGATCGTCCTGCCGGTCTGCCGGCTCAGCTCGGCGGCGTACTCGGCGAGGCTCCACGCCTCGTCCCCGCCCAGCTCGTACGTCCGGTTCTCGTGGCCCTCCCCGGTCAGGACGGCGACGGCGGCGGCCGCGTACTCGGCGCGCGAAGCGGAGGAGATGCGACCCTCGCCGGCGGCGTGCACGACGGCGCCGTGCTCCAGGACGGGGGCGAGCTGCTCGGTGTAGTTCTCGTGGTACCAGCCGTTGCGCAGCAGCACGTAGGGCACCCCGGAGGCCAGCAGCGCCTCCTCGGTGCCGCGGTGGTCGTCGGCGAGGGAGGCCTTCAGGGAGCCGGGGGCGCTGGTGTAGGCGAGCAGCGCCACACCGGCGGCCCGGGCCGCGTCGATGACGACCCGGTGCTGCCGGACCCGGCCCTTGTCGAACTCGTTGCCGGAGATCAGCAGGACCTTGTCGCCGGCCGAGAACAGGCCCTCGAAGGTCTCGGGCGCGTTGTAGTCGGCGACCGCGATCCGCGCGCCGCGCTCGGCGAGGTCCGCGGCCTTCTCGGGGCTGCGTACGACAGCGACGACCTGGTCGGCCGGAACCTTCTCCAGCAGTTGTTCCACGACGTGGCGGCCGAGGTGCCCGGTGGCTCCGGTGACGACGATGCTCATGACGGAAGTCTCCTTGTGGGGGTGCCTGTGCCCCCCACGCTAGGAGAAGCGCTATCTCTTCGAAAGTACCCACTTTGAAGTAAGGTACTGGCATGGCGGTAAGTGCGGTAAGTGCAGGAGTGGATGCGAGAGGTGCGGCGAGGGGCGACGTCGCCGACGCGGCGATGTGCCCGTACCGGCTGGTCCTGGAGCACGTCACCAGCCGGTGGGGCGTCCTCGTGCTGATCGAGCTGCTGGAGCGGCCCCACCGCTTCAGCGAGCTGCGTCGCGCCGTGGGCCGGGTCAGCGGGGCGGGCGTCAGCGAGAAGATGCTCACCCAGACGCTGAAGACCCTGGAGCGCGACGGGCTCGTCCACCGCGACGCCAAGCCGGTGATCCCGCCCCGGGTCGACTACTCCCTCACCGGCCTCGGCCGGGAGGCCGCCGAGCAGGTTCGGACGCTCGCGCTGTGGACCCAGGAGCGCATGGCGGACGTCGAGCAGGCCCGGCGGACGTACGACGAGGCCCGGCGGGCACAGGACAGGGCCCGCCGGGCATGAGGCGAGGCCCGGGTCGCGCGGACCCGGGCCTCGTGAGCCGGAACAGCCGGAACAGCCTGAGCAGTCCGAGCAGTCGGAAGGGGCAGCTCAGCCGACGACCGTCCAGGTGTCCCCGCCGGCCAGCAGCGCGGCCAGGTCGCCCTTGCCCCGCTGCTCGATCGCCGCGTCGAGCTGGTCGGCCATCGCGGTGTCGTAGACCGGGCGGTCGACGGACCGGAAGACACCGATCGGGGTGTGGTGGAGGGTGTCGGGGTCGGCCAGCCGGGACAGTGCGAACGCCGTGGTCGGGGAGGCCGCGTGCGCGTCGTGGACGAGGATCTCGGACTCGTTGGCCGGGGTGACGTCCACGACGCACAGGTCGCCGGTGCGCGCGTCCCGGACCACGCCGCGCTCGCCTCCCCCACTCTCGGCTTCGCTCGAGCGGGAGGTGCCCCCAGCCCCGAAACGGATCGGCTGCCCGTGCTCCAGGCGGATCAGCGCTTCCTGGGCCTGCTGGCGGTCCTTGAGGGCGTCGAAGGCGCCGTCGTTGAAGATGTTGCAGTTCTGGTAGATCTCGATCAGCGCGGTGCCCGGGTGGGCGGCGGCCTGGCGCAGCACCTCGGTGAGGTGCTTGCGGTCGGAGTCGATGGTGCGGGCGACGAAGGACGCCTCGGCGCCGATGGCGAGGGAGACCGGGTTGAAGGGGGCGTCGAGGGAGCCCATCGGCGTCGACTTGGTGATCTTGCCGATCTCGGACGTCGGGCTGTACTGGCCCTTGGTCAGGCCGTAGATCCGGTTGTTGAACAGCAGGATCTTGAGGTTGACGTTGCGGCGCAGGGCGTGGATGAGGTGGTTGCCGCCGATGGACAGCGCGTCGCCGTCACCGGTGACGACCCACACCGACAGGTCGCGGCGCGAGGTGGCCAGGCCGGTGGCGATGGCGGGGGCGCGGCCGTGGATGGAGTGCATCCCGTAGGTGTTCATGTAGTACGGGAAGCGGGAGGAGCAGCCGATGCCGGAGACGAAGACGATGTTCTCCCTGGCCAGCCCCAGTTCCGGCATGAAGCCCTGGACGGCCGCGAGGATCGCGTAGTCGCCGCAGCCGGGGCACCAGCGCACTTCCTGGTCGGACTTGAAGTCCTTCATGGACTGCCGGGCCTGGGCCTTCGGCACCAGGGAGAGCGCTTCGGCCGTGCCCGTGCCTTCCGTGGACGTCTCAGCCATCGATGGCCTCCTTGAGAGCCGTGGCGAGCTGTTCCGCCTTGAACGGCATACCGTTGACCTGGTTGTACGAGTGCGCGTCCACCAGGTACTTCGCCCGGACCAGGGTGGCGAGCTGACCGAGGTTCATCTCGGGGATCACCACCTTGTCGTAGCCCGTCAGGACCGCGCCGAGGTTCTTCGGGAAGGGGTTGAGATGGCGCAGGTGGGCCTGCGCGATGGACTCCCCGGCCGCGCGCAGCCGGCGCACCGCCGCCGTGATGGGCCCGTAGGTGGAGCCCCAGCCCAGGACGAGGGTGTGCGCGCCGTCCGGGTCGTCGACCTCGATGTCCGGGACCTCGATGCCGTCGATCTTGGCCTGCCGGGTGCGGACCATGAAGTCGTGGTTGGCGGGGTCGTAGGAGATGTTGCCGGTGCCGTCCTGCTTCTCGATGCCGCCGATGCGGTGCTCCAGGCCCGGCGTGCCCGGGACCGCCCACGGGCGGGCCAGGGTCTTGGGGTCGCGCTTGTAGGGCCAGAACACCTCGGTGCCGTCGGCCGTGGTGTGGTTGGGGCCCTGCGCGAACTGCACGCGCAGGTCGGGCAGTTCGTCCGGCTCGGGGATGCGCCAGGGTTCGGAGCCGTTGGCGAGGTAGCCGTCGGAGAGCAGGAAGACCGGGGTGCGGTAGGTCAGCGCGATCCGGGCCGCCTCCAGGGCGGCGTCGAAGCAGTCCGCCGGGGTGCACGGGGCGACGACCGGGACCGGCGCCTCGCCGTTGCGGCCGTACATCGCCTGCAGCAGGTCCGCCTGCTCGGTCTTGGTGGGCAGGCCGGTGGACGGCCCGCCGCGCTGGATGTCCACCACCAGCAGCGGCAGCTCCAGCGACACCGCGAGGCCGATCGTCTCGCTCTTGAGCGCCACGCCGGGGCCGGAGGTGGTGGTCACCGCGAGGGACCCGCCGAAGGCGGCCCCGAGGGCGGCGCCGATGCCCGCGATCTCGTCCTCGGCCTGGAAGGTCCGCACACCGAAGTTCTTGTGCTTGGACAGCTCGTGCAGGATGTCCGAGGCCGGGGTGATCGGGTAGGAGCCCAGGTACAGCGGCAGGTCCGCCTGGCGGGAGGCCGCCACCAGGCCGTACGCCAGGGCCAGGTTCCCGGAGATGTTGCGGTACGTGCCGACGGGGAAGGCCTTGGAGGCCGGGGCGACCTCGTAGGAGACCGCGAAGTCCTCCGTCGTCTCACCGAAGTTCCAGCCCGCGCGGAACGCGGCGATGTTCGCCGCCGCGATGTCCGGCTTCCGGGCGAACTTCGTCCGCAGGAACTTCTCCGTGCCCTCCGTGGGCCGGTGGTACATCCAGCTCAGCAGGCCCAGCGCGAACATGTTCTTGCTGCGCTCGGCCTCCTTGCGGGACAGGTCGAACTCCTTGAGGGCCTCGACCGTCAGGGTGGTCAGCGGCACCGGGTGCAGGTGGTAGCCGTCCAGCGAGCCGTCCTCCAGCGGAGAGGCGTCGTAGCCGACCTTCTGCATCGCGCGCTTGGTGAACTCGTCGGTGTTGACGATGATCTCCGCGCCGCGCGGCAGGTCGCCGACGTTGGCCTTCAGCGCGGCCGGGTTCATCGCGACCAGCACGTTCGGCGCGTCCCCGGGGGTCAGGATGTCGTGGTCGGCGAAGTGCAGCTGGAAGGAGGACACACCCGGCAGGGTTCCTGCGGGGGCCCGGATCTCGGCCGGGAAGTTCGGCAGCGTCGACAGATCGTTCCCGAACGTCGCCGTCTCCGAGGTGAAGCGGTCACCGGTGAGCTGCATACCGTCACCCGAGTCACCGGCGAACCGGATGATCACCCGGTCCAGGCGGCGGACGTCCTTCGTCCCGGCCGCCCTGCGCTGCTCTCCTACGACGGCACCATCGGCCTGCTCCGCTGGACTGCTGACCTGGCTGGTCACTGAACTGGACCTCCTTCGAGGCTGCTGTGTGGGAGCGGCCTTCCCGAAGACCTTCCCGGCTTCAACCCTACGACCGCGAGGGTCGCCTTCCTGGCATCGTTCGCATGCTGGACGTGCCGATGAGACGGCTCGCAGACTTCGAGACAGTGTCGGACGATCACGAGTTCAGATAGGTGAGCACGGCCAGAACACGCCGGTGATCCCCATCACTTTGGGACAGTCCGAGCTTGAGGAAGATGTTGCTGACGTGCTTCTCGACCGCGCCGTCGCTCACCACGAGCTGCCGGGCGATCGCCGAGTTCGTCCGCCCCTCGGCCATCAGCCCCAGCACCTCCCGCTCCCGCGGGGTGAGCCCGGCCAGCACGTCCTGCTTGCGGCTGCGGCCGAGCAACTGGGCGACGACCTCCGGGTCCAGGGCCGTACCGCCCTCGGCCACCCGGACCACCGCGTCCACGAACTCGCGCACCTCGGCCACACGGTCCTTGAGCAGATAGCCGACCCCACGGCTGGAGCCTGCCAGCAGCTCGGTGGCGTACCGCTCCTCCACGTACTGCGAGAACACGAGCACGCCCAGCTCGGGGTGCGCCTTGCGCAGCTGCACCGCGGCCCTGACCCCCTCGTCGGTGTGCGTCGGCGGCATGCGCACGTCCGCCACGACGACATCCGGCAGCGCCTGCTGGTCGTGCAGCTCCGCGATGGTCTTGATCAGCGCCTGGGCGTCCCCGACGCCCGCCACGACCTCGTGTCCGCGGTCGGTCAGCAGCCGGGTCAGGCCCTCCCTGAGCAGCACTGAATCCTCGGCGATGACCACCCGCACCCTGTCCTCCATGATCCTCGGCCCCCCAGCCTCGCCCCACGGCCTTCCGTGCGACACGGTCCAGCATTCCAGTATTCGGAACGCGCCGCGCCCGGGCCAGGGGAAGTGTAGGGAGGCGACCAAATGTTTCGGCCTGCCGCCGCGACCGGAGTGGACGCGACGGCAGGCCGTCATCGGAGGACTTCGTGGGTGCTCAGCGCCGCCAGGGCAGCTCCGCCGTCACCCGGGTGGGGCCCCCGGACGGCGAGTCCACGACGAGGATCCCGTCCACCGCGTCCAGCCGCTCGGCCAGTCCGGCGAGGCCGGACCCCTTGGACACGTCCGCGTTCCCGACCCCGTCGTCCTCGACCTGGAGCATCAGCCGGTCCTCCGCCCGCCAGACGTCCACCGAGGCGGACCGCGCCCCGCTGTGCTTGCTCACGTTCTGGAGCAGCTCGGAGACCGTGAAGTACGCGATGCCCTCGATGGCCGCCGCCGGCCGCTCGTCCAGATCGACCTCCACCCGCACCGGCACCGTGCAGCGCGAGGCCACCGCCGACAGGGCCGCGTCCAGGCCCCGGTCGGTGAGCACGGCCGGGTGGATGCCCCGCGCCAGGTCCCGCAGCTCCTGCAACGCGGTCTTCACCTCGCCGTGCGCCTCGTCCACCATCCGCGCCGCCGCCTGCGGATCCTCCGTCAGCTTCTCCTTGGCCAGCCCCAGGTCCATCGCCAGCGCCACCAGCCGGGCCTGCGCCCCGTCGTGCAGGTCCCGCTCGATGCGCCGCAGGTCCGCGGCGGCCGTGTCCACCACGACCCCACGGTCCGACTCCAGCTCGACCACGCGCGCCGACAGCCGCGACGGCCCCAGCAGCCCGTGCACCAGCACCCGGTCCACCATCGTCAGCGCCCGCACGATCCACGGCGTGGCCAGCGTGAACAGCAGCCCCACCAGCGCGGTCACCGTGATCTCGAACGGGTTGTCCAGATAGATGCCGTGCCGGCCGTCGCCGTAGAGCTGGAGCCCGCCCTGACCGGCCCACATCGGGAACACCCAGAACCACAGCGGATACGTCAGCAGGCTCCAGCCCAGCGTCCAGAAGACCAGCGACACCGTGAAGGAGAACACCGCCCACGGAAAGTGCAGGATCGCGTAGAGCAGGGCCCGCCAGGAGCCGCCGCTCTTCAGCAGGGCTCCCGTCCAGGCCAGGACGCCCGGCTTCGCCGCCCGCAGCGGCTGCGGCTCGGCCACCTCCAGGCCGAGCAGCCGGCGCGCCCGCGCCCGCTCCAGCACACCGAACAGGCGGCAGCCGGCGAGCGTCGCCGCCAGCACCGGGACACCCAGGAACGTCACCAGCAGGCCCGCGCCCAGCGACACCATCGTCACCGCGTAGGTGAACAGCATGATGCCGATCGGCAGGTTCAGCAGCACGTACCCGAACTCGCGCCAGCTGCGCGCCTCGAACGGCGCCCGCAGCCCGGCCGGCAGCAGGTGCCGTTCCCGGCGGGTGTCACCGTCGTGGAACCCGCCCGCGCTGTAGGGCCCGTACCCCGGTGCGTGCTGCGATCGGTACTGGGTGGCCATCGGCGTCGTCCCGTCCCCTCGTTCCGTGTCTCCTGCGGCTGTCCCGCCGTACTCCCAGGGTGCTCGGGCCCGCCCGGCGGGACCATGGAGCACGTCGGCGTCTTGGGCGGGGGGTTTTCCCTACCTCCGGCCGGGGGCGCCCCTGCCGGAGGCGGCCACGCCGGACCCGGCCGGGTCCGCCCCGTCCGTGCGGTCCCGCCACGGCAGCTCCGCCGTGACCGTCGTCGGACCGCCCGGCGGCGACTCGACGACGAACAGGCCGTCCACCGCGTCCAGCCGCTCGGCCAGACCGCGCATGCCCGTCCCACCGTCCAGCCGGGCGCCGCCGCGGCCGTCGTCCCCGACCTGGATCAGCAGTCGGTCGTCGGTCCGCCAGACGTCGACGGAGGCGGATCGTGCCCCGCTGTGCTTGCTGACGTTCTGGAGCAGCTCGGAGACCGTGAAGTAGGCGATCCCCTCGATGGCCGCGGCCGGACGCGCCTCCAGCTCGACCGTCACCTGCACCGGCACCGTGCAGCGCGAGGCCACCGCCGACAGGGCCGCGTCCAGGCCCCGGTCGGTGAGCACGGCGGGATGGATGCCCCGGGCCAGGTCGCGCAGCTCCTGGAGCGCGAGCTTCACCTCGCCGTGCGCCTCCTCGACCATCGCGGCGACATGCTCGTCCGACTGGCCTTCCAGCAGTTTCTCCTTGGCCAGGCCCAGACCCATGGCCAGATTGACCAGCCGGGCCTGCGCCCCGTCGTGCAGGTCCCGCTCGATGCGCCGCAGGTCCGCGGCGGCCGTGTCCACCACGACACCGCGGTCCGACTCCAGCTCGGCGATCCGCCGCTCCAGCTCGTCGGACGGCGACAGCAGGCCGCGCACCATCGCCCGGTCCACGTTCGCCAGGCCCCGCGCGAGGAAGGGCAGCACCGGCCAGAGCACGAAGAGCGAGACCATCGTCACCGCGAAGGTGAGCACCCCCCAGGGCATCCGCATGAAGTGGTAGAGCGACGAACGCCAGCCCACCGGGTCCTTCAGCGCCGTCCAGATCCGCCCGACCAGTCCCTCCGCGCCGTGCTGCGACAGCGGGCTAGGCTCGTCGATCCGCACCCCGAGCAGCGCACGCGCACGCGCCCGCTCCAGCCGGCCCAGCAACCGCGAGCCCATCAGCCCGAGCGCCAGCAGCGGGAAACCGATCACGGTGAGTGTCAGCGCGCTGCCGGTCGACAGCACCGTCACCACATAGACGAAGCCGCACAGCGACACTGGCAGATTCACCAGCAGATGCGTGATCTCCTTCCAGGTGGGCAGGTCGTAGGCGAAACGGGCCGGCGGCAGCCGGTCCTCGGCGCCGTCTGCCGCGGGATCGGCGGCGGGAATGCGAGCGGTCATAGGGGCCAGCGTGCCGTGCGGCGGCCGACGGCGCCATGAGGTGGGCCGCCCTCACCCACTGGGGAAAACCCCACCTCCGCGTCCCACGGTGTGACGGGTTGCTTACCCGTCCTTTATCAGGGCCTAGACTCCCGTGCGTACAGGTCGTCGAACAGGCGAACACCACGGGGCAGGGGAAACGGGCCCGACAGGGCCAGGGAGTGAGGGAACGGACGGTGCGGGAGACGTTGCGGGGGTCGACCGCCGTCGTCGCGGCGGACTACTTCCAGTCCTACTCGGTCGTCGGACTGCTCGCCCTCGTCGGCGTGCTGTTCGTCGCCGTAGCCTTCGGTGCGGGACGCCTGCTGCGCCCGGTGGTCCCCACCCCGGAGAAACTGCTGACGTACGAGTGCGGCGTCGACCCCGTCGGCGAGGGCTGGGCGCACACCCAGGTCCGCTACTACGTCTACGCGTTCCTGTACGTGATCTTCGCCGTCGACTCGATCTTCCTGTTCCCCTGGGCGACGGTCTTCGCCGCCCCCGGCTACGGTGCGACGACGCTCGTGGAGATGTTCATCTTCCTCGGCTTCCTGGCCGTGGGCCTGCTGTACGCATACAAGAAGGGCGTCCTGGCATGGACGTGACCCCCCGCACCCCCGAACCGGTGCCGCTGCCGGAGCCGAAGCGGCTGGGCGCGCTCGCCCGGCTCGCCCCGGAGCCGATGAAGGTCGTCCTGAACTGGGGCCGGCGCTACTCGCTCTGGGTCTTCAACTTCGGCCTCGCCTGCTGCGCGATCGAGTTCATCGCCGCGTCGATGGCCCGGCACGACTTCATCCGCCTCGGCGTGATCCCGTTCGCGCCCGGGCCGCGCCAGGCCGACCTGATGGTGGTGTCCGGCACGGTCACGGACAAGATGGCCCCGGCGGTCAAGCGGCTGTACGAGCAGATGCCGGAGCCCAAGTACGTCATCTCCTTCGGCGCCTGCTCCAACTGCGGCGGCCCCTACTGGGACTCGTACTCCGTCACCAAGGGCGTCGACCAGATCATCCCGGTGGACGTCTACGTCCCCGGCTGCCCGCCGCGCCCCGAGGCGCTGCTCCAGGGGATCCTGAAACTCCAGGAGAAGATCGCGCGCGAGTCGCTGGGGGAGCGGTACGCGACCGGGGCGGCCCGCCCTTCGACGGCCGCGCTGCAGAGCGGGCTCGTACGGCCGCCGGCCACCGCGGCCACCGGCGAGGGGGACCCGCGATGAGTGGGGCCGGCTGGCTGCCCGCGCCCGTCGAGGAACTCTTCGGGACCGGCGCCACGGCGGAGGAGTCCTACGAGGTTCTGACGGTGGACGTGCCGCCGGACACGTGGATCTCCGCGCTGCTGACCGCCCGCGACGAGCTGGGCTGCACGTACTTCGACTGGCTGAGCGCCGTCGACGAGCCGGGCACGGGCTTCCGCGTCTCGGCCCACGTCGTCGCCCTCGCCCCGGTACGGCGCCTGCTGGTGCGTACGACGGTCGCGCACGAGGCGCCCGTCCTGCCCACCGCGGTGGACGTCTACGCGGGCGCGGCCTGGCACGAACGGGAGACGCACGAGATGTTCGGCGTCTCCTTCCGGGACCATCCCGGCCTGGACCACCTCCTCCTGCCGGAGACCTTCGAGGGCCACCCGCTCCGCAAGGACTTCGTCCTCGCGGCCCGCGTCGCCAAGGCCTGGCCGGGCGCCAAGGAACCCGGGGAGCCTGCGGCGGGTGCCGCCCACGGCGGCCCCAAGCGCCGCCAGATGCTGCCGCCGGGCGTGCCCGACCCCAACGAGTGGGGCCCCCAGAAGGGCCAGCTCCCGCCGGCCCCGTCCCGCCCGGCGCGGGGCGCGGCCCGAGCGGCGGGCGACGGCCCGGTCCGACGCACCCGCACGGCGGCGGAGGGCTCGACCGGCCAGACGGAGACGGCACCACCCGCCACGAGGCCCCGCCGTATGCGCAGCGCCGGCGAGGGCTCGGCAAGCCAGACGGCTCGCGGCGACGAGACGGTGACGGGACCCACGGCTGCGCCCGGGTCCGCTGCGGCGGCGGAAGCCGGAACGGCACCCGAGCGCGCCGCGACCCCGCCAGGGGCGACGCCGCCGAAGGCCGAGCCGCCCGCCGAGAACACACGGGAGGACGGCGACCGCCGCCCGGCGGCCGACGGGCCGGCGCCTCAGCGGGCCGGGGCCGCGGGGGTTCGGCGGGCGCGGAGTGCGAGCGAGGGCTCGGCGTCCCAGCGCGGGCAGGAGGCGGCTCCCAAGCCGTCCACGGAACCGCGCGGTTCGGACGCCCCCTGGCACCACGCCCGCCCGGCGTTCGACGAACCCGAACCGAAACCGGGACCGGCCCCCGAGGACGACGGCCCCGACGCCACTGAACCCCCCACCACGCCTGAAACCCCCACCACGCCCGACGAACCGGAAGGAGGCCCGCGGTGAACGACGCCGTCGACGTCGCCCTGCGACTGGTCATCGTCTTCGCGGTGTTCCTGACCTTCCCCCTGATCGTGGGGCAGACCGAGCACAAGGTGATGGCGCACATGCAGGGCCGCCTCGGCCCCATGTACGCCGGCGGCTTCCACGGCTGGGCCCAACTCGTCGCGGACGGCGTGAAGTTCGCACAGAAGGAGGATGTGGTCCCGGCCGACGCCGACCGCCGCGTCTTCCAGCTCGCCCCCGCCGTGGCCCTGCTGCCCTACCTCCTCGTGCTGCTCGCCATCCCGATCGGCCCCGGCGAGGGCGCCGTCGGCCAGGTCGTCGACGCGGGCATCTTCTTCGTGCTCGCGGTCATGGCCGTCGGAGTCCTCGGCTCGCTCATGGCCGGCTGGGCCTCCGCCAACAAGTTCTCCCTCCTCGGCGGCCTGCGCACCGCCGCCCAGCTCCTCGCCTACGAACTGCCGATGCTGCTCGCCGCCGCCTCCGTGGCGATGGCGGCAGGCACGGTCTCCCTGCCCGGCATCGTCCACGCCTTCCACTGGTGGTGGCTGCCCTGGCAGATCGTCGGCGCGATCGTCTTCTTCGTCGCGGGCCTCGCCGAACTGCAACGCCCGCCGTTCGACATGCCCGTCGCCGACTCGGAGATCATCTTCGGCGCGTACACCGAGTACACCGGTCTGCGCTTCGCCCTGTTCCTGCTCGCCGAGTACGCCGGGATCGTCGTCCTGTGCGGCCTGACCACCGTCCTCTTCCTGGGCGGCTGGCACGGCCCCTGGGGCGACGCCGGCCTCGGCTGGGTCTGGACCCTGCTGAAGACGGCGGTCCTCGCCTTCGTGGTCATCTGGCTCCGCGTCACCTATCCGCGGCTGCGCGAGGACCAGCTCCAGAAGTTCTCCTGGACTCTCCTCGTCCCCCTTTCCCTCGCCCAGATCGCCCTCACCGGCATCGTCAAGGTGGTGATCCAGTAGCCATGGCCCCCATCCCCGGCAGCGGCCTGGCCAAGGGCCTGGCCGTCACCCTCCGCACGATGACGAAGAAGACCGTCACCGCGCAGTACCCCGACGTCCAGCCCGATCTCCCGCCGCGCACCCGCGGCGTCATCGGCCTGTTCGAGGAGAACTGCACCGTCTGCATGCTGTGCGCCCGCGAGTGCCCGGACTGGTGCATCTACATCGACTCCCACAAGGAGACGGTCCCCGCGGCGACCCCCGGCGGCCGCGAACGCAGCCGCAACGTCCTCGACCGCTTCGCCATCGACTTCTCCCTGTGCATGTACTGCGGTATCTGCATCGAGGTCTGTCCTTTCGACGCCCTGTTCTGGTCCCCGGAGTTCGAGTACGCCGAGACCGACATCCGCGACCTCACCCACGAGCGCGACAAGCTGCGCGAGTGGATGTGGACCGTGCCCGCGCCACCCGCCCTCGACCCCGGCGCCGAGGAGCCCAAGGAGATCGCCGCCGCCCGCAAGACCGCCGAGAAGCTGGCGGCCGCGCAGGCCGAACCGCGGGAGGGGGACGCGTGAGCCTCGCCGCCGCAAGCCACGGCTTCCTCTCGCCGACCGGCGTCGAGATCGCCTTCCTCCTCGTCGGCCTGGTCACCTTCGGCGCCGCCCTCGTCACCGTCACCACCCGGCAGCTCGTGCACGCCGCCCTGTGGCTGGTGGTCACCCTCGGCGGCCTCGCCGTGGAGTACCTGCTGCTCACCGCCGAGTTCATCGCCTGGGTGCAGGTCCTCATCTACGTGGGTTCCGTCGTCGTCCTCCTCCTGTTCGGCCTGATGCTCACCAAGGCGCCCATCGGCCGCTCCCCGGACGCCGACTCCGGCAACCGCTGGGCCGCCCTGACCGTGGCCGTCGCCGCCGCGGCCGCCCTGGTCTGGGTGGTCGTCGACGCCTTCCGCGCCACCTGGATCGACCTGGACGGCGCCGCCGCCGGATCGACGAGGGTCACCGGCGAGAGCCTGTTCCAGAACTGGGTCCTGCCCTTCGAGGCTCTCTCCGTCCTCCTCCTGGCCGCGCTGGTCGGTGCGATCGTCCTGTCCCGCAAGGCGAAGGCGGCCGATGCCGCCGCCCAAGCCGCTGCCGCCACCCCGGCAGCGGGAGCCGACGGCGACCCGGGCGCGAAGGAAGGTGTCCGCTGATGCACCTCGCCTATCCCGCCGTGCTCTCCGCCCTCCTGTTCTGCACCGGCCTGTACGGCGTCCTCGCCCGCCGCAACGCGATCCTGGTCCTGATGTCCGTCGAGCTCATGCTCAACGCCGTCAACCTCAACCTGGTCGCCTTCGACGTCTGGCTCAGCAGGGCCGCGATCGAGACCCTGCACTCCGGGCAGGCCCTGACCCTGTTCACCATCGCCATCGCCGCCGCCGAGATCGGCATCGGCCTGGCGATCGTCCTCGCCGTCCATCGCAACCGCGGCACCTCGGACATCGACCGGCTCCGTGACTCCGCCGAGGGCCCCGACGACTCCGACGACGGCTCCCACGGCGCCGCCGCGACCGCAGAGGCCGTTGAGAAGGCTGAGGCCACCGCGTGACCACGACCACCCTCGCCGTCCTCGTTCCGCTCCTTCCGTTCCTCGGCGCCGTGGCCGGCCTGCTGCTCGGCCGCACCGCGCCCGGCTTCGTCCGCCCGCTCGCCGTCCTGCCGGCCCTCGCCTCCCTGGTCCTGGCCGTGCTGGTCGCCGCGGACCAGGGCGGCGGCCGGGCCGTCGACGCAGCCACCGAACTCACCCCCACCGGCTCGGTGCCCATCGAACTCGCCCTGCACATCGACGGCTTCGCCGCGCTCGTCGCCGTGCTGGTCACCGTCGTCGCCACCTGCGTGCAGATCTACTCCACGGGCTACCTGCGCGACGACCCGCGCTACCCCTCGTACGCCGCGCTCGTCTCCCTGTTCACCTCCGCGATGCTGCTCGTCGTCTACTCCGGCGACCTGATCGTGCTGCTGGTCGGCTGGGAGGTCATGGGCATCTGCTCCTACTTCCTGGTCGGTCACTACTGGGAGACCCCCGAGGCCCGCGCCGCCTCCATCAAGGCCTTCCTGGTCACCAAGCTCGGCGACGTGCCCTTCCTGATCGGCCTGTTCGCGCTCGGCACCGACGCGGGATCCTTCCGGATCACCAAGGTCCTCGGCGCCGTCGCGAGCGGCGGACTGCACCACCCGACCCTGATCGCCCTGCTGCTCCTCGCCGGCGTGGCGGGCAAGTCGGCGCAGTTCCCGCTGCACACCTGGCTCCCCGATGCCATGGCGGGCCCGACGCCCGTCTCCGCGCTGATCCACGCCGCGACGATGGTCGCCGCTGGTGTCTACTTCGTCGCCCGGCTCCTTCCCGTCTTCCAGGCCTCCTCGGCCGCGATGGTCGTCCTCGCCGTCATGGCCGCCATGACGATGGCCGGCTCGGCGCTCGCCGCGCTCGCCCAGGACGACATCAAACGCGTCCTCGCCTACTCGACGATCGGCCAGCTCGGCTACATGACCGGCGCGCTCGCCGTCGGCGACCGCGGCGCGGCCGTCTTCCACCTCCTGTCGCACGGCGCCTTCAAGGCGCTGCTGTTCCTCGCGGCCGGCGTGATCATCCACGCGTCCGGCACCAACTCGCTGGCCGTCATGTCCCGCATGAGCAACCTGCGCGCCCGCGTCCAGGACGCCTACTGGACGATGACCGTGGCGCTCCTCGCCCTCGCCGCGATCCCTCCCTTCAGCGGCTTCTTCTCCAAGGAGTCCGTCCTCGGCGCCGCCGAACACGCGGCCACCGGCCACACCGGCCACGCCCCCGCGGCGGCGGGCTGGACCGTCCTCGTGGCCGGTCTCCTCACCGCCCTGCTCACCGGCGCCTACGCCATGCGCCTGTGGCTGCTGGCCTTCCGCGGCCGGGGCGCCGAGGCCCCCGACCACGGCAAGCAGCCCCTCGCCATGAACGCCGTGCTCTGGGTGCTCGCCCTCCCGTCCCTCGCCTTCGGCGGCCTCGCCTTCCGGCTCCTGCCCGGATGGTTCGACGGCCGGGACCTGACCCCCACGCTCGTCACCTCCGTCCTCGGCACCGGCGTGGCCCTGGTCGGCGGCATCGTCACCTACGGCGCCTGGCAGCACACCACCGCGCTCGCCGCCCGGACCCCCCTCGGTGCCGTCGCCGCCCACCCCGAGGGCGACGCCGGACTCGTCGAGGCCGAGGCCATCGCCACCCACCGGCCCGCGTACGGGGACATCGCCCACGCGCCCGACCCCGCCGACCCCGGACGGCTGCTGCTCGGACCGCTGCACCGGCACGCGGCCGCCGGCTTCCACCTCGACGCCGCGTACACGGCCCTCTTCGTCCGCCCGGTGCTGGCCGGAGCGAACCTCGTCCGGTTCCTCGACCGGGAGGTCGTCGAGACCTATGTACGCGGCGCCGGAGCCGCACCCCGCCTGCTCGGGGCCGCCGTACGGCGCGCCCAGACCGGCAATGTCCAGACCTATGTGAGCGCGCTGCTCGCCGGCACCGTCGTCCTGGCGGTCGCCGCCGTCCTTCTGGCCACGGGAGCGTGAGCAGGCGTGATCGATATCAACGAGTCCGTGATGCAGTTCCTTCTGGCATTCCTCGTCGCCGGCCCGCTCCTCGGAGCGCTCGCCGTCCTCCTGCCCGCGCCGCCCGGACTGAAGGGGAAGTCACCCGAGCAGGCCGTGCTCCGGCACGGCGTGACCGTGACCGGCGCGATCCTCGCCGCCGCGATCGTCCTCGCCGCCGGCTTCGACCACGCCCACCCGTCGAAGATGCAGGCCACGACCGACATCAGCTGGATCCCCGCGCTCCATGTGCGCATCCACCTCGGCGTCGACGGCATTTCCCTCCCCCTCGTCGTACTGACCGCGCTGCTGACCTTCCTCTGCGCGCTGTACTCCTACTTCAAGCCGCCCACGGGCCCCACCCCTAAGGCGTTCGTCGCGCTGCTGCTCCTGCTCGAGTCCGGCACCCTCGCGACCTTCGCCGTCCTCGACCTGCTGCTGTTCTTCCTCGCGTTCGAGATGGTCCTCATCCCGATGTACTTCCTCATCGCCCGCTGGGGCGGCGAGGGCCGTCAGGCCGCCGCCTGGCGGTTCATCCTCTACACCCTGCTCGGCTCGGTCGTCATGCTGCTCGGCCTGCTCCTCGTCGGGCTCAAGACCGGCACCTTCGACATGGTGGCACTCGCCACTGACAACGGCCGGTCACTGACCGCGTCTGTGCAGGTCATCGCCGTTCTGGCGATCGGTCTCGGACTCGCGGTCAAGACGCCGATGTGGCCGCTGCACAGCTGGCTGCCGGACGCCCACACCGCCGCCCCGACCGTCGGCTCGGTGCTGCTGGCCGGCGTCCTGCTGAAGATGGGCACGTACGGCTTCGTCCGCATCCTGCTGCCGATCGCGCCCGACGGCTTCCGCACCCTCGCGCCCTACCTCGCCGCCCTCGCCGTCGTCGGGATCATCTACGGATCCCTGGCCTGCCTCGCCCTCGCCAGGCGGGGCGCGAAGGGCGACCTCAAGCGGCTCATCGCCTACTCCTCCGTCGGCCACATGGGCTTCGTCCTGCTCGGCATCGCCACGATGACCCCCACCGGCGTGAACGGCGCCCTGTTCGCCAACATCGCCCACGGCCTCATCACCGGCCTGCTGTTCTTCCTCGTCGGCGCGCTCAAGGACCGCACCGGCACCACCGACCTCGACGCCCTCGCCGACAAGTCGGGCGCCGCGCTGTACGGAAAGGCACCGCACCTCGGCGCGCTCCTCGCCTTCGGCGCCGTCGCCTCGCTCGGACTGCCGGGCCTCGCCGGGTTCTGGGGCGAGATGCTCGCCCTGTTCGGCTCGTTCCGGCCCGCCGCCGACCTCAGCCGGCCCGCCTTCCTCACCTTCATGGCGATCGGCGCCTTCGGCACCCTGCTCACCGCCGCGTACATGCTCGTCGTGGTCCGCCGCGTCTGCATGGGCGACGTACCGCGGCAGGCACCGCAGCTCGCCGACGTACGGGGCTACGAGTTCGCGGCCTGGACCCCGCTCGTCGCCCTCACCGTCCTCGCCGGACTCTGGCCGAAGGCCCTGCTCGGGCTCACCGACCCGGCCGTGCAGCAGCTCCTCGCAGGAGGCACCCGATGAGCGCCCTGGCCCAGACGGCGGCCCCGTCGGTGGTCCAGTCCGTCGACTGGCTCGCCGTCGCGCCGCCCACCCTCACCGCGGTGATCGCCCTCGTGGTCCTCGTCGCCGACCTCTTCCTGCCACAAGCGCGCAAGCCCCTCCTCGGCTGGCTCTCCGTCGCGGGACTCGCCGCCGCCGCGCTGCTGCTCCTGCCGCTCCTCGACGGCGACCGCGCCACGTTCTGCCAGACCGGCCTGCCCGACGCGTGCAGCTACACCGCCGACCGCTTCACCCTCGTCATCCAGTTCCTCGTGCTCGGCGGGGCCCTCCTGACCGCGCTGCTGTCGGTCACCGCGCTGAAGGACGCGCGCAGGGCACTGCCCGAAGGGGAGTTCTGGTTCCTGCTGCTGGCCTCCGCCGCCGGTGCCGCGCTCCTGCCTGCCGCCCGCGACCTGGCGACCCTCGTCGTCGCCCTGGAGGTCGCCTCCCTGCCCGCCTTCGCCCTCGTCGGCCTCCGCAACGGCGACCGCAGGTCCTCCGACGCGGCCCTGAAGTTCTTCCTGTCCTCGGTGACCGCGACCGCCGTCACCCTGCTCGGCGTCAGCTTCGTCTACGCCACCACCGGCACCCTCTACCTCACCCAAATCGCCGAACGCATCCAGCACGTCGACGGACAGTTCCACACACTCGCCCAGACCGGCGTCGTCCTCACCCTCGTCGGCTTCGCCTTCAAGACCGCCGCCGTCCCCTTCCACTTCTGGGTGCCCGACACGTACGTGGGAGCCCCCCTGCCGATCGCCGCCTACCTGTCGGTCGTCGGCAAGGCCGTCGGCTTCACCGGACTGATCCTCGTCACCGTCGTCGCCTTCCCGTCGTACTCCGGCGCCTGGGGTCCCGCGATGGCCGTGCTCGCCGCGCTCACCATGACCGTCGGCAACGTCGGCGCCCTGCGCCAGCAGGCCACACGCGCGTACAGCGCGGTACGGCTGCTCGCCTGGTCCTCCGTCGGCCAGGCCGGCTACCTCCTGGTGCCGATCGCCGCCGCCGGCTACTCCGGGGATCCGCAGAAGTCGATCGGCTCCACGGTCGCCTACGCGCTCATGTACGCCGCCGTGAACATCGGCGCCTTCGCCGTGGCCGCGCTCGTGGGCCGTACGAGGGAACGCAACCGCGTCAGCGACTACCGCGGCCTGTACGCCACCAACCCGCTGACCGCCCTGCTGCTGGCCTTCTTCCTGCTCTGCCTGGCCGGCCTTCCGCCGGGCGTCATCGGGCTGTTCGCCAAGGTCACCGTGTTCTCCGCGGCCGTCGACGCCGGACTCGGCTGGCTCGCCGTCGTCATGGCCGTCAACGTCGTCATCGCGCTGTACTACTACCTCCAGTGGACGGCCCTGCTGTTCCGCGCCCCCGACGGCGAACCCGTCCGGCACCGCGTCCCGGCCCCTCTCACCGCCGCCCTCGTCTTGACGGGCGTCCTCGGCGTGGCCCTCTCCGGCGCCCCCCAGCTGGTGCTCCGCTTCGCAGGCACCGGCCTGTTCTGAGCGCCCGGTCCTGGCCACGCGCGCGTAGGAGCCACCCGGGCCTCGCCGCACGCCTGTAGGAGCCACCCCGGCCTGCCCCACGCGCGCGTGGGGCACCCGGCCCTCACGCGCGCGTGCCGCCCGGAGCCCCGCTCACCCGGACGGCCCGCGCGCCGACGCACCCACCAGGGAACCCGTGGCCGCCGCCTGGCGTTGACCAGTTCGGAAGGGTCCACTGGACGTGACACCACACGGCACCGGTGGAGTCGAAACGCAGCAAGCGAAGGGTTCCCCTGCCGCACCACTTGGAGGGCGTACCGTGCACCGCCGGCACAACGGGCTCAGGACCGCAGTCCTCCTCGGGGGACTGTCCGCACTCATCATCCTCATCGGCAGTTTCTTCGGCCGCACCGGCCTGGTCGTCGCGGTCCTCATCGCCCTCGGCACCAACGCGTACGCGTACTGGAACAGCGACAAGCTGGCGCTGCGTGCCATGCGGGCCCGCCCGGTGAGCGAGTTCGAGGCCCCGGCCCTGTACCGGATGGTCCGCGACCTCTCCACCCAGGCCCGCCAGCCCATGCCCCGCCTGTACATCTCCCCGACCGAAGCACCCAACGCCTTCGCGACCGGACGCAACCCGCGCAACGCCGCCGTGTGCTGCACGGAAGGCATCCTGCGCATCCTGGACGAGCGGGAGCTGCGCGGCGTCATCGGCCACGAGCTCAGCCACGTCTACAACCGCGACATCCTCATCTCCTCCGTCGCCGGCGCACTGGCCTCCGTGATCATGTTCCTGGTCAACTTCGCCTGGCTGATCCCGATCGGGCGCTCCGACGACGACGACGAGGGCCCCGGTCTGATCGGCATGCTCCTGATCATGATCCTGGGCCCGCTCGCCGCGTCCCTCATCCAACTGGCCATCAGCCGTTCCAGGGAGTACGAGGCGGACGCGTCCGGCGCCCGGCTCACCGGCGACCCGCTCGCCCTCGCCGGCGCCCTGCGCAAGCTGGAGACGGGCACCCAGCAGCTTCCGCTGCCCCCCGAGCCGCGCATCGAGACCGCGAGTCACATGATGATCGCGAACCCGTTCCGCCCCGGTCAGGGACTGTCGAAGATGTTCTCCACGCACCCGCCGATGGCGGAGCGCATCGCCCGCCTCGAGCAGATGGCCGGCCGCCGGCTCTGAGCCGGTCGCGGCACTAGCGTCCGCCGAATCCGTTGTCCGTCCGCACCACTTCACGCCCCAGGGGCATGAGCGAGGCCGGGATGAGCTTCAGGTTGGCCCACCCGAAGGGGATGCCGATGATCGACAGGAACAGCGGGATGCTGGTGATCAGGTGTCCCAGCGCCAGCCACCAGCCCGCGAAGACCAGCCAGATCACGTTGCCGATGAACGACCCGGCGCCGGCACCCGGTCGCTCCACGGCGTCGCGGCCGAACGGCCACAGGACGAATCCCGCGAGGCGCAGCGACGCGATGCCGAACGGGATGGTGATGATCAGGACGAAGCAGATCAGCGCGGCGATGAGGTAGCCGATCGCCATCCAGATGCCGCAGAAGACCAGCCACACGAGGTTGAGCAGCAGGTTGATCACCTTCATGATCGGCATCCTCCAAGGTCGTTCGATGTCGTTTCCGCCGGTACTGCCCGCTGGCCCAAGTATCGGCGCTGTCAGGGGGATCAGGGGCGGCCGCGGCCCCTTGTAGCGCGATCGGGAACGTTCGGAGACGATCCCGCGGCGCACCGGCCCCGTAGGTCGTGCCCTACCGCGCCGCCCACCACCGCCGTACGCCGTACGAGGCCATGCCCGCCGCCAGCACCCCGCTGCCCACGGCCACCGAGAGCCAGGGCAGGGCGAACGCCAGCGTCATGCATCCGACGAGGCCCAGCGCCGGCACCACGCGCCGGGTGGGAGCGGGATCGAGGGTCCAGGCGGCGGCGTTGGCGATCGCGTAGTACGCCAGGACGCCGAACGAGGAGAAGCCGATCGCGCCCCGGACGTCGACCGTCGCGGCCAGCACCGCGACCACGGCGCCCACGGACAGCTCCGCCCGGTGCGGCACCTGGAAACGGGGATGCACGGCCGCCAGCACTCCGGGAAGATGCCGGTCCCGGGCCATGGCCAGCGTGGTCCGCGAGACGCCCAGGACCAGGGCGAGCAGCGACCCCAGCGCGGCCACGGCGGCCCCCGCCCGCACCACCGGGACCAGCCCCGGCACCCCGGCCGCCCGCACCGCGTCGGCCAGCGGTGCCGCCGAGCGGCCCAGCCCGTCCGCCCCCAGCACGGAGAGCGCGGCCACCGCCACGAACACGTACACGGCCAGCGTGATGCCGAGGGCGAGCGGGATCGCGCGCCGGATGGTGCGCGCGGGATCCCGTACCTCCTCGCCGAGGGTGGCGATCCGCGCGTACCCGGCGAAGGCGAAGAACAGCAGCCCGGCCGCCTGAAGCACGCCGCCGGCGCCGACGGAGCCGGCAATGGCCGCCCGGTCGGCGGTGGAGGCGCCGGAGCCCAGGCACACCGCGACCACGGCGGCGAGCACCGCCAGCACGACCGCCACGATCACCCGCGTCAGCCAGGCGGACTTCTGGACGCCGCCGTAGTTCACGGCGGTCAGCGCCACCACGGCCGCGACCGCCACCGCGTGTTCCTGCCCCGGCCAGACGTACGCGCCCACGGTGAGGGCCATCGCCGCACAGGAGGCCGTCTTGCCGACGACGAACGCCCAGCCCGCCAGGTGGCCCCAGAACATGCCGAGCCGTTCGCGCCCGTACACGTACGTGCCGCCGGAGGCCGGATACCGGGCGGCCAGCCGTGCCGAGGAGCCGGCGTTGCAGTAGGCCACCACGGCGGCGACCGCGAGCCCGAGGAGCAGACCGGAGCCCGCCGCGCGGGCCGCCGGCCCCAGGGCGGCGAAGATCCCGGCCCCGATCATCGAGCCGAGCCCGACGACCACGGCGTCGCCGACCCCGAGGGTGCGCCGCAGCTCGGGCGAGGACGGGGCAGCGGACCGGGTCATGGCCCGAACCCTACTGACCTGTGCGGCCGCGGCCGACCGGTGCAACCGGGGGACGCCGTCGGGGCGTCCTCCTCCACGACGCGCTCCTGGCGCGGGACGCACACGCGTGTGGTAGGCACGATCACAACACGTGACAAGCACGAGGAGAACGACGCGCGGCCTGCTGGTGCAGCAGCACAGCCTGTCCGAACCGAGCGTGAGGCACCGGGACAGTGCAGGCACGGCGTGGAAGGGCAGGTTCAGAGCATGGGCATCATCAGCTGGATCATCCTGGGGCTCCTGGCCGGCGCCATCGCGAAGCTCCTGCTGCCGGGGCGCGACCCGGGCGGCTTCATCGTCACGACCCTCATCGGCGTCGCCGGGGCGTTCCTTGGCGGCTGGATCTCCGCCCGCTGGCTGCACCACCCGATCAGCCGGCAACTCTACGACGGCGCCACCTGGGCCGCCGCGATCGGCGGCTCGCTCGTGCTGCTGATCGGCTACCGCATCTTCTTCGGCAACTCGCGCGACTGAGCGGGAAAAGGGCGGGCACCGCGCAGGTGCCCGCCCTTTGCTCTGTCCTCTGCTCCGCCTACCGGTAGTTCACGAACTGGAGGGCGAAGTCGAAGTCCTGGCCCTTCAACAGCGCGATCACGGTCTGGAGGTCGTCGCGGCTCTTGGAGCTGACGCGCAGCTCCTCACCCTGGACCTGGGCCTTCACGCCCTTGGGACCCTCGTCACGGATGAGCTTCGCGACCTTCTTCGCGTTGTCCTGGGAGATGCCCTCCTGGATCGACGCGAAGAGCTTGTACTCCTTGCCGGACAGCTGCGGCTCGCCCGCGTCCAGGGCCTTCAGGGAGATGCCGCGCTTGATCAGCTTGGACTGGAAGACGTCGAGGACTGCCTTCACCCGGTCCTCGGAGTTGGCCTCCAGAAGGATCTTCTCACCGGACCACGAGATCGAGGCGCCCACGCCCTTGAAGTCGTAGCGCTGGGAGATCTCCTTGGCGGTCTGGTTGAGGGCGTTGTCGACCTCCTGCCGCTCGACCTTCGAGACGATGTCGAAACTGGAGTCGGCCATGTCCTGTGGCTCCTTGCATCGAGGTGTGTCGGGGTGCGTGTCATGCCGGATGCGTCCGGCGGGCGCGGGGGAACCGCCGATCCCGGCCTGCGGGTCGCGGGTCGCATCCGCACCAGCCTAGCCATCCCGGACGGTCACGGCCGCCGATCAATGGGGTGGCGGAGCACCCCTCGGCATCGGGTATTGTTTACGTCGTTGCCGGGAAGCCCGCCGAAAGGCGGTTCGAACGACAGCATCCCAAGGCGGTGTGCCCGAGCGGCCAAAGGGAGCAGACTGTAAATCTGCCGGCTCAGCCTTCCCAGGTTCGAATCCTGGCGCCGCCACAGGACCCAAAGGGTCTGTGACCAGCAGCAATGCTGATCGCAGACCCTTTGGGCGTTCACGGGCCTGATCTGATCGTTATGGGCGCTTTTTCCCAGTGTGTCTCACCCCGATTCGGGGGCTGACCAGTCCGTGTGGGGTGGGTGTGGGGCAGCCTCCGGGCCACGCGCGGCAACCTCCTGCGGCTCCACCCCGGAACTGAGCCAGGTGGACACGGCCGCGTGGCGAAGATCATATGGACGCTTCGCCGGCAGTGACGCGCACTGAGCGGACGTGAGAGCACGCGCGGGCTCTGCGTACGCACGGCATCGAGCAGCGCGAGAGCCTGCCTGGGGTCCGGCACTGAGGTGGGGTCCAGTTCCTCCGCCACCTGCTCCGGAGACTTCCACTGCACCCGTGGCAGGGGGTTGCGAGCTGCTGTCGTTCGACAGTGGCTGGGCACGTTCTGGTGTGTGTGAGTGAGCGTCGCAGCTGCGGTGCGCGGTGTGGGACGGCAGTGCGTGGCAGGGCGAGCAGGAGTTCTGGTTTCGAGTGCGTGACCTTCGGCCGGGGGTGGTCGTTGGGTGCGGTGGGGGCTTCTTCGATATCGGGCCGGGGGTGTGGGCGGGTTGCGCGAGGTGGCAGCGCCATTCGTGGTGCCCGGTCCGTCCGGGGTGGCGATCCGCTCCAGTCTCAAGGGCCTCACCGGGCAGGACGAGAAGGTGCTGCGCCTGGCCGGAAGTCTGCTCGGCTCGCTGGCCTCCCGTGATCTGGGGGTGCGCTGTGCGGCGGGGCTGGGCCATGACAGTGAGCAGTGGGCGCGGCGCAAGCGGGCGCTGACCGGCGAGTCGTCGTCGCGGTGGGCGGGCAGTATCACCAAGGCCACGCATGATCAGTGGGCACTGGCCCGGCGCGGGCAGCTCGCCCACATCCAGGGTCTGCGGGCGGGCGTCGAGACGATCACGTACCGGCTCGCACAGCCCGTCGGGGCCAAGGGCGCCAAGGGGGCGCCGGGCGGTTACCGCTCCGAGCGGGAGTGGTTTGCCAAGTCCCGGCGGCTGCACGTGCTTGAGGACCGGCTGGAGCAGGCACGGACTGACTGGGAGGCCGGGCGGGTGCGGGTGGTGCGCGGCGGCAGGAAGCTGCTCCGGGCCCGGCACCACCTGAAGGCCGCCGGGCTTTCGGAGGCGCAGTGGCGGTCGCGGTGGGAGGCCGAGAGGTGGTTCCTGCAGGCCGACGGCGAGTCCGGCAAGCGGTACGGCAACGAGACGATCCGCATCACTCCCGGCGGTGAGGTGAGCATCCGGCTTCCGGCGCCACTGGCCGGCCTGGCCAACGCGCCCCACGGCCGGTACGTACTCGCCTGCCGGGTCGCATTCCGGCACCGGGGCGGGCAGTGGGCCGACCGTGTCGCCGTGAACCGAGCGGTGGCCTACCGCATCCACTACGACGTAGACCGGGGCCGCTGGTATGTGACCGCCTCCTGGCAGAACCCGCAAGTGCGGACCGTGCCGTTGGAGACTGCTCGTGCGGGTGGACTGGTCGGGGTGGACATGAACGCCGACCACCTGGCCGCCTGGCGCCTGGACGCACACGGCAACCCCGTCGGCACGCCCCGCAGATTCGACTACCAGCTGGACGGCACCGCACAGCACCGCGACGCACAACTGCGCCACGCCCTGATCCGCCTGCTGCACTGGACGGCGCGGCACGGCCTGGCCCTCGCGATCGAGGACCTCGACTTCGCCGCCGAGAAGACCCGGGAGAATCACGGCCGCCGCAAACGATTCCGCAAACTGATCTCCGGGATGCCCACCGCCCGCCTGCGGGCACGGCTGGTGTCGATGGCCGCCGAGCTCGGCGTCCCCGTCGTCGCGGTCGACCCGGCCTACACCAGCCGCTGGGGCGCCCAGCACTGGCAGAAATCCCTCACCACCAAGAACAGGAAGCCCACGCGGCACGACGCTGCCGCCGTGGCGATCGGAAGGCGCGCCCTGGGATGCCCGATCCGGCGTCGGACGGCACCGCCCCCACCGCACCGGAGTGATGCGGTGGGGCATCGGACCGTCCAGGCCCGACCGGGCAACCCGGGACGTGAGGGACCCCGCCCCCGCATTCCCGGACCACGGACACGATCCGTGCCGCCCGGACGCGGAGCGAAAGCGGGCGACCAGTGTGTCCACAACCGTTCGGGACACACGGCTGAGCACGAGCCCTGGACCCAGGACTCACTCCCGCTCAGTCCATAGGAACGGTTGTCCGTCAACCGTCCGGCGTCAACGGCGTAGCCGAGTGCGTTGTGAAAGATGGTCACTCCACGTCCGCTGCCCGACCGGACAGCAGGGCGTGCAGATAACGTCGCCGGAAGACCCGCTGCGCGACCAGCAGCACCGGGAACACCGGGCGCCACCACCCGTGTGGGGCGGCACCGGTCAGGGAGCGGATCGTCAGCGCGACCGTGCCGTCGGGGGACCGGTGGACGATGAAGGCCTCCTCACCGCTGACGGGATGACCGGGCAGGGTGCCGTAGGCGAAGCCGCAGCGGTCCGGGGTGTCGACGACGGCGACGACCCGGACCGGCTCCCGTACCACGCACGGACCGAATGCCGCGGTGACCTGGTAATCCGCCCCCTCGACGACCCGCTCCCCCGCACCGTCGCGGCCACTGACTGTGAAGCCGCTGCGCCGCTTGACGCCCCAGCGCAGCACCGCGTCCGCCGCTGCTTGCCAGTCCGCCTCCCCGCGACCGATGACGACGGTACGGGCATAGCGGCGCAGACCTGTGTTCCCCGACGGCCACGGCTCGTCGGCGGGTCGGGTCGCCCCGGCCGGGCCGTAGGTGAGTGCGCCGGCTGACGGGCCGCGTCTCGTACGGCTGTGGGGCATGACGCTCCTGTGGGGCGTGCGGGCGGGCCGTGATCGTAACGCGGCGGTGCCCCTCCGCCTGGTCGACGGTCGGCCAGAGGGTCGTTGCACGGCGGAGTGCCGGGAACTGTTGCTTTAAGGGCCGAAGGAATCCGCCTTGGGCAAGCTCCAGTTGATCTGGCGTGTCCCTGTCGACGGAGGGGCGGCTGTGGCTCAATTGCCGTCGGTGTGAGTCCGTCGGCACGATGGGCGTGGAGGGGGAGGGTGGAAAGTGTCGTGGTGGGCGGGGATCGGCCGGTGACGTGGGCTGAGGCGGCCAGGGTGGCGGCGGGGTGTGGGGTGGTGCTCGCCCTCACGTGGGCCGCTTTGGAGTTTTTCGACGAGCGGCAGTTTCCGGTTGCCGCACCAGTGGTGATGGTGCTGGGCCGGTGGTTCTACAACAGGCACCGTCACTGGGGCGCCGGTCTGGTGGCCGCGGTCGTCGGCTCGATCGTGGTGGGCACCTTGGCCGACAGGCTGCGACCTGATGTGGACCGGCTGCTCGCCGACACCACGGCTTCCGCGGCGGGGCTGGTGGTCGCGATGGCCGTGTTCACTGTCTGCTCCCGCGTGCGGCGGGGTTCCTGACATGGCGTACGCGGGGGACGACCGATGTGGTGCCAGGCGTGGTCTGCGCCTGCGTATCCTCTGGCACCGTTGCTCGGGCGCCGTCGCCGTACTGGCTCGGCCTCGCTGCGCTCCTCTTGGCCGGCATCAGGCTGAGCACCGTGTCCGACGCCAAGGCCGAGGAGCGCGCCTACCGGGCTGCCCGCCCCTGTGGCACGGCAGTAACCGTGGACTGCCTGCGCTCCGTACAGGCCACCGTGCACGGCACGGAGATCGGACACGCGGTCGCGCGCACTCTCGGGTACGCCGCGACGGGGCTGCTCGCACGCCTCAAGAAGCGCGGCCAGGTGGCTCCGACCGGCTGGGGCCGTGAAAGACCCCCCGCTGGTCAGCGGGGGGGGGGTCTCGTTGCTGGCCCCCGTCTGATCTGACGGGGAGGGCGTGGGTGCACATGATCACTCTGGTGCCACGAGTTGGGCCGGTACCGCCGACGCCGAGAGGCGACGCCGGCCTGGCCGGAGCGCGCACTCAGGCCGCGGAGCCGCCCGTCCACGTCTCCCAGTTCATGTTCCAGCCGTTGAGGCCGTTGTCCGGCTGGATGCTCTTCTCCGAGTCGGGAGAGTTCTTGACGATGATCACATCACCGACGAGAGAGTGATCGTAGAACCACTTGGCAGGAGTGTCCGAGCCTCCGCCCTGGACGTCGCGCAGACCGATGCAACCGTGGCTGGTGCCGATGCTGCCGAACGACGAAGGATCACCCCAGTAGTTGCCGTGCACGAAGGTCCCGGACGTGGACAGACGCATGGCATGCGGAACATCTGTCCAGGTTGTAGTCGCCCCCGAAGCCGACTGTAGAACTGTCCATGTGCGTCTTCTTGAATTTCTCAGAGATTACCATCTGGCCGTTATAGGTGGGATTCTGAGGGCTGCCGCCGGATATGGGGATCTTTCTGAAGACCTTTCCGTCGCGCATGACCGTCATGGTCTGGGTGTTCATGTCCACCAAGGACACCTGCGAACGGCCGACGGTGAATTTCACCGTCTTGGACTGAACTCCATGGATGCCCGAAGCGCCCTCCACCCCATCGAGGTCGAGCTTCATCGTCACCGTGGATCCCGGCTCCCAGTATTCCTTCGGGCGAAAGTCCAGACGCCTTTCACCGAACCAGTGACCGCTGACCTCCTGGCCGCTGCTGGAGGTCACGGTGATGTGCGACAGGACGGCTTCCTTGTCCGTTATCGCCTTGTCGAAGTTGAAGGAGACGGGCATGCCCACGCCGACAGTGGCGCCTCCGTCCGGAGTGAAGGTGCCTATGAAACTGTCCTTGGTCGTCACGGTGGTGAAAGCGGAGTGCTCGACCACCGTGTTTCCCGTAGAACTCTTGCCCTCTGCGGTGATCTCGTATCTCGCTCCCCGTTCGAGTTGCGCCGAAGGCTTCCAGGTCTTTCCGTCCGATGACATTTCCCCTTCGACAGCATCTCCCGTGTCGGCCCGAGTCATCGACACCTTGGTCAGGGTGGCATTCCGGGAGACGACGCGCGTCGCATTGATACTGGCTCCGGTGGAACCGTTCTTGGCTGAGATCTCGACCTCGGCGCGGGCAGGAACGGCTGCGGGAGAAGCGTGGGCCGGATTCTTCGCGTGGTTCTCCGAGGCATCACTGCACGAGGTCAGGGCCAAGGCGCCCACGAGTAGTGCGACCGAGACGGAAGCCGGGTGTGCCGCGCGCCGCGCATGGCCGGGCCGGGTGGACGCCGTACTGGTCGGCGATTTCATTTGTATTCCTTGTGGCTAGATGGTTCAGGCCAGACTTGAGAATGCGAAGTTTCCGAGTCCGACGGCTTTGGCGGAAGACCGCCGCGGGCGCGGCGGTGGTCAGCGCCAGTTGGTGTCGTGGCTGAGGCGGTGGTGGTGGGTGTCGTACTGGTCGACCGTGGTGATGGTCTGTCCGTTCGGGATGGGTGCGGCCCAGGCGCGGTAGGTGGTGCCGGGGACGGTGGCTGTGGTGGCCTTCACCTGGGTGCCGTCGGAGAGGGAGACCACGCCGTAGGCGACGTCGGCTTCGGGGTTGGACACCATCAGTCGGGTGCCGCCGAGGCCCTTGTCGTGCGAGCCCCACAGCCCCATTCCGCCGGCGGCTTGGGGGTCGTCCGTGCCGGTGACGGGCTGGCAGCCGGCCCAGGGGCCGCCCTGGTGGTCGATGCGTACGCCGCCGATGAACATGCGCTGGCACAGCAGGGAAGTGCCCGGTGCCGTGGTTCCGCCGGGCAGTTTGGGCAGGGTGTAGCCCTTGGGCAGCGTGCGGTGGAACTCCAACGCCACCGACCAACGGTGCCCGTCCACCCGGCCCTTGCCGATCACCTGCGTGACCACCTGGGGCACCTGCTGGTGAGCGGGAGTGGACCGCTCGGCGACGACGGAGACGGGTGCGGATGCCGGCTGGACGGCCGGGCCCGACGTCGCCGCGATCGCGGAGGCACCGAACGAGATCCCTCCGAACGCGGCGACTGCGACGGCCGCTATGGCTGCCTTTCTGGCAAAACTGAGAGCCACGGAGCATTTCTCCTTCAGAGCTGCCGCCCGACACCACGCCGGGCGGTCCTCGACGGCCGGCGTGCTGGGTTCGCGTGCCGGCCTGCAGCGGCCACCAGGAGTGGTGGCCGCTGCTTGGACGTCCGCCCGTAGGTACTCCCAAACGCTCACGGCGGGTTGCACGCCCGCCGACATCGAAATCTGCCGGCTCAGCGCGACGCGGCTTCCGTCCGGCTGTTGGCCCGCTCGCGGGTCTGGTCCTGCCAGGCCGGAAGGAGTCCAATGGCGGCGCAGGGACGGGTGTGGCTCAATTGCCGTCGGTGTGACGGCGTCGGCACGATGGCGCGGACGGGGAGGGCGGAAGGCGACATGGCCGTGTTCACGGTGTACTCCCGCGTGCGGCGGAGGGCCTGACATGCCGTACGAGGGCGACGACCGAGGTGGTGTCCGGCGAGATCTGCGCCTGCGTACCCTCTGGCACCGCTGCTGGGGAGCCATCGCCGTACTGCTCGGCGTCGCTCTGATCTTCTTCGCCGGCGCCGGACTGACCGTCGTGCCCGACGACACGGCCGAGGAGCACGCGTATCGGGCCGCCCGCCCCTGTGGCGCGGCGGTCACCGAGGACTGCCTGCGCCTCGTCCGGGCCACCGTGCGCGGCACGGAGATCCGGGAGCGGGCCAGGAGCCGGCGGTACGACCTCCGGCTCACCGGACCCGGCCCCGTGCCCCGGGAAGTGGCCATGGGCGGGGCCGAGCCGCTGCTCAGGCACCTGCGTGCCGGAGATGTGGTCACCGTCACCATGTGGCGGGGCTACGCGACCGCCGTGAGCAAGGACGACGTGACGCAGTACTCCGACGACAACCCCGAGGGACTGTCCCTGTGGGCCACGGCCATCGCCCTGGCCCTGCTCGCCATCGGCCTCTTCGCCGCGTACGCGGGAGGACACGCGGTCGCGCGCGCTTCCATCCATGCCGCGACGGGGCTGCCCACACGCCTCCGGAAGCGTGGGGTGCAGACGATCGGTGCCGTGTGCTGCGCTGTTCCGGCTGGGATGTTCGGCCTATGGACCGGGCCTGTCGGGGTGATCGTCCTGTGGCCGGCCCTTGTCGGGGTACTTCTCGTGGCGACCCGGCGCCTCGACGCGCCGAAGTGGGGCCGGGGCCGGCACGCGCGCGCGGTCACGCACCCGGAGTGACATCACAGGGCCGGCCAGGATCCCAACAGTGTCGGTGGGGCCGTGCACACTGGGGCCATGTCCTCGCGTCGCAGACTCTGCCCCGTGTGCCGTCGGGAGATCGCCGTGGTCGCCGGGCGGTTCGCGCGGCACGATGCGCCCGGGACGCGGGCGAGCGGCGGGCTGACCTCCTGCGACGGATCGCGTCGGATGGCGCAACTCGGCGCTGTGCAGCCATCGTTGGACGGTTACGCCGTTCCGGAGTGTCCCGGGCAATTGCCGTTGTTCTGATGGTCAGTTGCCCGCCACCGACTTCACCGCCACCGACACCGGTGCCGAGCCGCTGACGAGTTCCAGGGTCAGTCCGGCCGTCGCCGGGGTCTCCACCAGTTCGGCCAGTACGGCGGCCACGTCGTCGCGCGGGATCATGCCGCGGCCCGTGTGGGCCTCCAGACGCACCTGGCCGGTGCCGGCGTCGTTCGTCAGCGAGCCGGGGCGCAGGATCGTCCAGTCCAGGGCCTCCTGGCGGCGGACGTGGTCGTCCGCCTCGCCCTTGGCGCGCAGGTAGACGTCGAAGACCTCGCCGCCCTTGTGCGCCGCGTCCGCGCGCATCGAGGACACCACCAGGTGCCGACGCACGCCCGCGCGTACCGCCGCGTCCGCGAACAGGACCGCGGCGCCCTTGTCCACCGTCTCCTTGCGCGCCACGCCGCTGCCCGGACCCGCGCCCGCCGCGAACACCGCCGCGTCGGCACCCCGCAGCAGCCGCGCGACCTCGTCGACCGACGCCGACTCCAGGTCCAGCACGACCGGTTCGGCGCCGGCCTTCCGCAGGTCCTCGCTCTGCTCGGCACTGCGGATGATGCCCGCCACCTCGTCCCCGCGCGCGGCGAGCAGCCGCTCCAGCCGCAGCGCGATCTGACCATGACCACCAGCGATGACAATGCGCATGCTTCCGACCGTACGCCCGGACGGGCGCATCTGCCGCACGACTTCGGCCATGCCCAGGGGCCCTCCGTCGTGTTCCGCGGGTCCGCGCAGACCGGCTACCAGCGGCCCCCGGCAACACCCGGGTGGGCCCCCGGCCGCACCTCTCGCGCGGTGCTGCCGCCACCGCGCAGCGCGACTTCGGCGGGGCCCGGAAACCCTCCGCCGAGCCACGCACGTCCCGGACGCCGCCCCCGCACCCTCAGGACAGCTCCCCCCGCCCCTGCCGTGGCAGTCCCAGTTCCGCCGTGGCCGCGGAGTCGGAGAATTCGCGTACCGCGCTGGTGCGGGACACCACGCGGCCCCGGTGCACCACGATCCGGCTGTACGCCAGCGACAGCGCCCCCGCGAGCCGGTCGCCGCGTACCGCGAGCAGTTCGGCGGGGAAACCCGCCTCCACCCGTACCTCGGGCAGGCCGAGCACCGCGCGGGCGGACGCGCTCACCGTGTCGTAGGCCTCCTCGGGGCGCAGTCCGTGCCGTGAGGCCAGCAGATACGCGGCCTCCAGCGGGTCGCCGCGCCCCACCGGGTTCGACACGTCCCGCAGGGCGCCGCTGCCCGCGGCCACCCGGACCCCGGCCGCCCGCAGCAGCCTCACCGGCGCCGTCCCGTGGCCCTCGACGCCGCCGCAGTAGCCCTGGGGCAGGCACACCACCCTCACCCCCGCCGCGGCCAGCTGGTCCGCGGCCCGGCCGGCCGCCCCCGCGGGCAGCCCGGCCAGGCCGCCGCACGGGCCCAGCGTCACTCCCGGACGCAGCCCGCCCGCCATCGCCGCGATGCGCGCCAGCCGGGCCGGGTCGGCGCCGTCGGTGTGCAGGTCCACGGGGCAGCCGTGCTCGGAGGCGACCTCCAGGACCGCCTCGACATAGCCCGTCGGGTCCGGATCCACGTCCGGGCAGCCGCCCACGACGCACGCGCCCATCTTCACCGCGTCCCGCAGTATCGCCAGGCCGTCCGCGCCGGCCGCCCCGGTCAGCACGCGCGGCACCGCCACCGTCGTCAGCTCGGTGAGCCCGCGCAGCGACCGCCGGGCCCGCAGGGCCGCCGTGAGCACGCCGAGCCCCTGGACGTCACCCACGCGTACGTGTGCGCGCACGGTCGTCGCGCCGTGACCCAGTTGCAGCAGCGCGGCCTCGGTGGTGCGGCGCTGGACGTCGTCCGGCTCGTACGACACCGGCCCGCCGCTGTCGGCGGTCAGGGCCGTGTCGGCGTGGGCGTGGGGTTCGGCCGGGGCCGGCAGGAGCAGGTAGCCGCCGAGGTCGACGCGCGGCGTGTCGCCCCGAGTGCCGCCTGCGCCGAGGCTGCCGGCGGTGCCGACCGCCTCGATGCGCTCACCGGCCAGCCGTACGTCCACGGTCCGCCCGTCGGTCAGCCGGGCCCCGCAGAGCAGCAGCCCGTCCGGGTCCGTCCGTCCGGACGGACCCGGCGAGGAGGAGGGGGGCGGTGGCTGTCCGGGGGGCATCGCACTCCAGATACGAAAGGCGACTGGGGCTCGGGGGCACGGACCGCGGGGCCGCGCGGGCCACGCAAGATCACGCAGAGTGAGTCGAGCCTAGGGCGGCCGCCGGGCTCGACGAGGGAGGAGCGCAATAGTCGTACCGGCGTGGCCGCGGGGCCGGAGCGACGCCGGGAAACGGATTTGGGTGAACGGCCGCAGAGCGTGTAATGTCTTCCTCGCTCGCCCCAATAGCTCAGTCGGCAGAGCGTCTCCATGGTAAGGAGAAGGTCAACGGTTCGATTCCGTTTTGGGGCTCTGATGTGAGAGGTACCCGCCGCAAGGCGGGGCCCGATCGCATCGCAGCGGTGTAGCTCAGTCGGTAGAGCAAGCGGCTCATAATCGCTGTGTCACCGGTTCAAGTCCGGTCACCGCTACTCACAGTAGCCGATTGCGGGGTCGGTCCTTCGATCGGCTACTCTTTCTTGCGTTGAACTAGCCTACCCGTTCGTCAAGGAGCACTCACGTGGCTGCCACCGACGTCCGCCCGAAGATCACGCTGGCCTGCGTGGAGTGCAAGGAGCGGAACTACATCACCAAGAAGAACCGGCGGAACAACCCCGACCGGCTCGAGATGAAGAAGCACTGCCCGCGTTGCAAGGCGCACACCGCGCACCGCGAGACGCGCTGATCAAACTCAGACATGAGGCCGCCCCCGCACCATGGGGGCGGCCTCATGGTGTTTCATGTGCGAAAACCGCGAAGAACAGCGACACAGCGACACCAGGAGGTGCCGAGCCATGGCGCTCGACCAGTCCTTCGTGGGGCGGTCCTACCCGCCCACCGACCCCTACGAGGTGGGCCGGGAGAAGATCCGTGAGTTCGCGGAGGCGGTGGGCGACGCCAACGCGGCGTACACGGACCCGGAAGCCGCCAAGGAGCTCGGCCACCCCGATGTGATCGCCCCGCCGACCTTCGTCTTCGCGATCACCTTCAAGGCCGCCGGACAGGTCGTCCAGGACCCGCAGCTCGGCCTGGACTACAGCCGTGTGGTGCACGGCGACCAGAAGTTCGCCTACACCCGGCCCGTGCGCGCCGGCGACCGGCTCACCGTCACCTCCACCATCGAGTCGATCAAGTCCCTGGCCGGCAACGACGTCCTGGACATCCGCGGCGAGGTGCACGACGAGACGGGCGAGCACGTGGTGACCGCCTGGACCAAGCTCGTGGCCCGCGCGGCCGAGGAGGCGTGAGGAATCCGATGACGGCGAAGATCGCCTACGGCGACGTCGAGGTCGGCACCGAGCTGCCGGCGCAGACCTTCCCCGTGACCCGGGCCACCCTCGTGCAGTACGCGGGTGCCTCCGGGGACTTCAACCCGATCCACTGGAACGAGAAGTTCGCCAAGGAGGTCGGGCTTCCGGACGTGATCGCGCACGGCATGTTCACCATGGCCGAGGCGGTCCGTGTGGTCACCGACTGGACGGGCGACCCCGGTGCGGTCGTCGAGTACGGCGTCCGCTTCACCAAGCCCGTCGTCGTCCCGAACGACGACGAGGGGGCCGTGATCGAGGTCTCCGGCAAGGTCGCGGCCAAGCTCGACGAGAACACCGTGCGGGTCGACCTGACCGCCATGTGCAACGGGCAGAAGGTCCTCGGGATGTCCCGGGCCGTCGTACGCCTGGCCTGACGGCCACCCCGGTCCCGCACTCGCCGAGGTGCGGGACCGCCAGCGGGGTCTCGTAGTCTTGGGCGCGTGCAGGAACTCCACGACGCGCCCCTCGCCCCGCTGACCACGTTCCGGCTGGGCGGCCCCGCGACCCGGCTGATCACCGCGACCACCGACGCCGAGGTGATCGACGCCGTCCGCGAGGCCGACGCCCACGGCACACCGCTGCTGGTCGTCGGCGGCGGCTCCAACCTGGTCATCGGCGACAAGGGCTTCGACGGCACCGCGCTGCGCATCGCCACCCGCGGCTTCGAACTCACCGGCACGATGCTGGAGCTGGCCGCAGGCGAGGTCTGGACGGACGCGGTCGCGCGCACCGTCGAGGCCGGACTCGCCGGCATCGAGTGCCTGTCCGGCATCCCCGGCTCCGCGGGCGCCACCCCGATCCAGAACGTCGGGGCGTACGGCCAGGAGGTCTCCTCGACGATCACCGAGGTCGTCGCCTACGACCGCCGTGACGGCCGCACGGTGACCCTGGCCAACGAGGAGTGCGCGTTCTCCTACCGGCACAGCCGCTTCAAGTCCGACCCCGAGCGGTACGTCGTCCTGCGCGTCCGCTTCCGGTTGGAGGACGCCGACGGGATGTCGGCGCCGGTCAAGTACGCCGAGACCGCCCGCGTCCTGGGCGTCGGGGCGGGCGACCGGGTACCGCTCGCCACCGCCCGCGAGACCGTGCTGAAGCTGCGGGCCGGGAAGGGCATGGTGCTGGACCCCGAGGACCACGACACCTGGTCCGCCGGTTCCTTCTTCACCAACCCGATTCTCACGGACACCGACTTCGCCACCTTCCGCGCACGCGTGCGGGAACGGCTCGGCGACGGCGTCGAGCCCCCCGCCTACCCGGCGGGGCAGGGGCACACCAAGACCTCCGCGGCCTGGCTGATCGACAAGGCGGGCTTCACCAAGGGATACGGCACCGGACCGGCCCGGATCTCCACCAAGCACACCCTGGCCCTGACCAACCGCGGCGGCGCGACCACCGAGGATCTGCTGGCCCTGGCCCGCGAGGTGGTGGCCGGGGTCCGTGAGGCCTTCGGCATCACTCTGGTCAACGAGCCGGTGACGGTCGGCGTGAGCCTGTAGACGCCTAAGACGCGACAGCACACAAGGGGAGGGGAAACCATGGGGAAGCAACACGGCAGACGTGCCGCCGCGGCCGTGGCCGCGGCCGTCCTGGCGGGCGTGCTCGCCACGGGATGCGGCAAGGGCGGCACACCGGCCGGGGGCGGGGAGCCGGAAGCGGCGGCGGCGTACACGAGCGTGTCGGAGATCGACGAGAGGCTCGCACCGGACGGCACCACCGTCCGCGTCGGATCCCCCCACGCCAAGACCGTCGTCCACCTGTACGAGGACCTGCGCTGCCCGGTCTGCGCGGAGTTCGAGACCGAGGGCGGCGGCGAGGGCCTGCGCGAGCTGGTCCTGGCCGGCGAGGTCCGGGCCGACTACACGCTGGCCTCCTTCCTCGACGACCGGCTCGGCGGCGAGGGCTCCAAGAAGGCCGCCAACGCCCTGCGGGCCGCCCTGGACGCGGGCAAGTTCGCCGAGTACCACGAGGTGCTCTTCGCGCACCAGCCCGAGGAGGAGGTCGACGGCTACACCGACGCCTTCCTGCTGGACATGGCCTCCAAGGTCCCGGGCCTGCGCGGGGCGGAGTTCGACGCGGCGGTCAAGGGCATGAAGCACCGCGACTTCGTGACCTCCTCCGAGAAGGCGTTCGACACGTCGGGCGTGTCCGGCACGCCCACCATGAAGGTCGACGGCAGGACCGTCGACGCGGCGCTGGCCGGCGGCATCTTCGACAAGGAGACGCTGCCCCTGGTGATCGGCGCCTTGGCCCGGTCCTGACCGCCGCGCCCCCGGAACAGGCCCTGGCCCGCCGTCAGCCCGCCAGCCAGTCGTCCACCCCCGACAGCAGCTTCTCCCGCATGTCCGAGGGGGCCGCCGACGCGCGGATCGACTGGCGGGCCAGCTCCGCCAGTTCGGCGTCCGTGAAGGCGTGGTGGCGGCGGGCGATGTCGTACTGCGCCGCCAGCCGGGAGCCGAACAGCAGGGGGTCGTCGGCGCCCAGGGCCATCGGGACGCCCGCCTCGAACAGCCGGCGCAGGGGGACGTCCTCGGGCTTGTCGTACACGCCGAGGGCCACGTTCGACGCCGGGCACACCTCGCAGGTCACACCACGGTCGGCCAGCCGGCTCAGCAGCCGCGGGTCCTCGGCCGCGCGCACCCCGTGGCCGACCCGGTGGGCCTGGAGGTCGTCCAGGCAGTCGCTCACCGAGGAGGGGCCGGTCAGCTCGCCGCCGTGCGGGGCCGCGAACAGGCCGCCGTCCCGTGCGATCGCGAACGCCCGGTCGAAGTCCCGTGCCATGCCCCTGCGTTCGTCGTTCGACAGGCCGAAGCCGACGACGCCGCGGTCCCGGTAGCGCACCGCGAGGCGGGCCAGCGTACGGGCGTCCAGGGGGTGCTTCATACGGTTCGCGGCGACCAGGACCCGCATCCCGAGGCCCGTCTCGCGCGACGCCGTCTCCACCGCGTCGAGGATGATCTCCAGCGCCGGGATCAGCCCGCCCAGGCGCGGCGCGTACGAGGTCGGGTCGACCTGGATCTCCAGCCACCCCGAGCCGTCCTTGACGTCCTCCTCGGCGGCCTCCCGCACCAGCCGCCGGATGTCGTCCGGTTCCCGCAGGCAGGAGCGTGCCGCGTCGTACAGCCGCTGGAAGCGGAACCAGCCCCGTTCGTCCGTCGCCCGCAGCCGCGGCGGCTCCCCGCTGATCAGGGCCGCCGTCAGCGCCTCGGGCAGCCGCACGCCGTACTTGTCGGCGAGTTCCAGCAGGGTGGTGGGCCGCATCGACCCGGTGAAGTGCAGGTGCAGATGGGCTTTCGGCAGTTCAGAGAGATCACGTACACCCGGGGGGTTCGGGGGGAGTCCCCCTGAAGAGCACAACATTCCTGGATGGTGCCGCAGGTTCCCCGTGCCCCGGTAGTCGTTTCCCCATTCGTGGTCTTGCTCGCACAAATGAAGGGGCGCCCGCAGGCTACTCACGTGAGTGGCCTGCGGGCGCCCGCAAACGGAAGCGGAACTCAGTCCCGCGCCTCCGCCAGCAGCTTCTGGATCCGGCTGACGCCCTCCACCAGGTCCTCGTCACCCAGGGCGTAGGACAGGCGCAGGTAGCCCGGCGTGCCGAAGGCCTCGCCCGGGACGACCGCGACCTCGGCCTCCTCCAGGATCAGCGCGGCCAGCTCCACCGAGTTCTGCGGGCGCCTGCCGCGGATCTCCTTGCCGATCAGCGCCTTCACCGACGGATAGGCGTAGAACGCGCCCTCGGGCTCCGGGCAGAGCACGCCGTCGATCTCGTTGAGCATCCGCACGATGGTCTTCCGTCGCCGGTCGAAGGCCTCGCGCATCTTCGCGACCGCCTCCAGGTCGCCGGAGACGGCGGCGAGGGCCGCGGCCTGGGAGACGTTCGCCACGTTCGACGTGGCGTGCGACTGGAGGTTGGTCGCGGCCTTGACCACGTCCTTCGGGCCGATGACCCAGCCCACGCGCCAGCCCGTCATGGCGTACGTCTTCGCCACGCCGTTGACGACGACGCACTTGTCGCGCAGCTCGGGCAGGAGCGCCGGCAGGGACACCGACACGGCGTCGCCGTAGACCAGGTGCTCGTAGATCTCGTCGGTCAGTACCCACAGGCCGTGCTCGAGGGCCCAGCGGCCGATCGCCTCGGTCTCGGCCTCGGAGTAGACCGCGCCGGTCGGGTTGGACGGGGAGACGAAGAGGACGACCTTGGTCTTCTTGGTGCGGGCGGCCTCCAGCTGCTCGACCGTCACGCGGTAGCCGGTGGTCTCGTCGGCGACGACCTCGACCGGGACGCCGCCGGCCAGGCGGATCGACTCCGGGTACGTCGTCCAGTACGGCGCCGGCACGATGACCTCGTCGCCCGGGTCGAGGATCGCGGCGAACGCCTCGTAGATGGCCTGCTTGCCGCCGTTGGTGACCAGGATCTGCGAGACGTCCGGCTCCCAGCCGGAGTCGCGCAGCGTCTTCGCGGCGATCGCGGCCTTCAGCTCGGGCAGGCCGCCGGCCGGCGTGTAGCGGTGGTACTTGGGGTTCCGGCAGGCCTCGACGGCGGCCTCGACGATGTAGTCCGGGGTCGGGAAGTCCGGCTCTCCGGCGCCGAAGCCGATCACGGGACGTCCGGCGGCCTTGAGGGCCTTGGCCTTGGCGTCCACGGCGAGGGTGGCGGACTCGGAGATCGCGCCGATGCGGGCGGAGACCCGGCGCTCGGTGGGAGGGGTTGCAGCGCTCATACCGTCCATCGTTTCAGACCGGAAACACCCGGGGCACGCCGTTCCACAGGGTGAACAAGGCCGGTCTAACCTCCGGACATCCGTCCGGATCCGGTCCTCGGCCAGGCGATCTTCCAGTGATCGGGGCCGGTTGGGCACTTTCTGTTCGACGACCGGCGCCGGAACACGTACACTCTCACCTCGTTGGTCTTCAGCAGCCGCTGTCGCACCTGGTGCACACCGAGCACCCGGTCGTATGCGGTACGTTGGGGGACACACAAAGGGTCGTAGCTCAATTGGTAGAGCACTGGTCTCCAAAACCAGCGGTTGGGGGTTCGAGTCCCTCCGGCCCTGCTACACACACCATCGCCAGGATGTGTGCGCATGTACGTACAGCAATGCACCGCCGTGCGGCTCGACCGGGCGCGGCACGGCCACGACCCGGAATCAGGTGAGGACGAATGACGGACGCCGTGGGCTCCCTCGACACGCCTGATGCCCAGGACGAGGTGACGGACTCCAAGAAGGCCCGCAAGGGTGGCAAGCGTGGCAAGAAGGGCCCGCTGAAGCGCCTTGCTCTCTTCTACCGTCAGATCATCGCGGAACTCCGCAAGGTCGTCTGGCCGACTCGCAATCAGCTGACGACGTACACCACCGTGGTGATTGTCTTCGTCGTCATCATGATCGGCCTGGTGACCGTGATTGACTATGGGCTCAACCACGCGGCCAAGTACGTCTTTGGCTGAGCCAAGAGCGAAGGGCGCCGCGGTTACCGGCGCCCCTTTTCGCATGTTCCACCCCTATGTATCCAGGAAGAAGCAGCCACCGTGTCTGACCCGAACCTGAACGACGCCATCGAGCCGACCGAGTCCGTGGATGACGAGCTCGACATCGTCGAGGGTGCGGACGAGGTCGACGAGGCCGAGGCTGCCGAAGCCGCCGCGGGCGAGTCGGCCGAGGAGGCCGCCGTCCACGTCGTGGACGAGGCGGCCGAGGGTGAGGCCGAGGAAGAGGAGCCGGAGCCCGAGGTCGACCCGGTCACCAAGCTCCGCGAGGAACTGCGCACGCTGCCCGGCGAGTGGTACGTCATCCACACCTACGCCGGCTACGAGAAGCGCGTGAAGGCCAACCTGGAGCAGCGCGCCGTCTCGCTGAACGTCGAGGACTTCATCTACCAGGCCGAGGTGCCCGAGGAAGAGATCGTCCAGATCAAGAACGGCGAGCGCAAGACCGTCCGGCAGAACAAGCTGCCCGGCTACGTCCTGGTCCGCATGGACCTGACGAACGAGTCCTGGGGCGTCGTCCGTAACACCCCGGGCGTCACCGGATTCGTCGGCAACGCCTACGACCCGTACCCGCTGTCCCTGGACGAGATCGTGAAGATGCTCGCCCCGGAGGCGGAGGAGAAGGCCGCCCGCGAGGCCGCCGAGGCCGAGGGCAAGCCGGCCCCGCAGCGCAAGGTCGAGGTCCAGGTGCTGGACTTCGAGGTCGGCGACTCGGTCACCGTCACCGACGGCCCGTTCGCCACGCTGCAGGCCACGATCAACGAGATCAACCCGGACTCCAAGAAGGTCAAGGGCCTCGTCGAGATCTTCGGCCGCGAGACCCCGGTCGAGCTGAGCTTCGACCAGATCCAGAAGAACTAGCTCGCCGCGGTTCTTTCTGGACCCACCGCTTCCGCGCAGGTCAGGCGATCGCTCGAGCGGTCGCCTGACCTGCTCGGTTTTCAGCCGCACAGTCATACCCGTTATCGTTGTGCGGTATGCCTGCGTTCGGGTGGTACCCGAGCGCAGGCAGGACCCGAATCGAAAGGACCCGGAGAGCAATGCCTCCCAAGAAGAAGAAGGTCACGGGGCTCATCAAGCTCCAGATCCAGGCCGGCGCAGCCAACCCGGCTCCGCCGGTCGGCCCGGCGCTGGGTCAGCACGGCGTCAACATCATGGAGTTCTGCAAGGCCTACAACGCCGCGACCGAGTCGCAGCGCGGCTGGGTCATCCCGGTGGAGATCACGGTCTACGAGGACCGTTCCTTCACCTTCATCACCAAGACGCCGCCGGCCGCCAAGATGATCCTCAAGGCCGCGGGCGTGGAGAAGGGCTCCGGCGAGCCGCACAAGACCAAGGTCGCCAAGATCACCGAGGCGCAGGTCCGCGAGATCGCCCAGACCAAGCTGCCCGACCTCAACGCCAACGACCTGGACGCCGCCGCGAAGATCATCGCCGGCACCGCGCGTTCCATGGGCGTCACGGTCGAGGGCTGAACCCCACCTTCGTAGCACCATGCGGCCGAAGGCCGCACGTGGCAGGGCCGGCTCGGCCCGTACCACGACTCCTTACAGAACACACAGGAGCAGTTGTGAGCAAGCGCAGCAAGGCTCTCCGCGCTGCGGACGCCAAGATCGACCGGGAGAAGCAGTACGCCCCGCTCGAGGCCGTCCGTCTCGCCAAGGAGACCTCCACGACCAAGTTCGACGGCACCGTCGAGGTCGCCTTCCGCCTGGGTGTCGACCCGCGCAAGGCCGACCAGATGGTCCGTGGCACCGTGAACCTTCCGCACGGCACCGGTAAGACCGCCCGGGTCCTGGTCTTCGCGACCGGTGACCGTGCCGAGGCCGCACGTGCCGCCGGCGCCGACATCGTCGGCGCGGACGAGCTGATCGACGAGGTGGCGAAGGGCCGTCTGGACTTCGACGCCGTCGTCGCCACCCCGGACCTCATGGGCAAGGTCGGCCGCCTCGGCCGCGTCCTCGGCCCGCGTGGTCTGATGCCGAACCCCAAGACCGGCACCGTCACCCCCGACGTGACCAAGGCCGTCACGGACATCAAGGGCGGCAAGATCGAGTTCCGCGTCGACAAGCACTCGAACCTGCACTTCATCATCGGCAAGACGTCGTTCGACGACACCAAGCTGGTGGAGAACTACGGCGCGGCCCTGGAGGAGATCCTCCGTCTGAAGCCGTCCGCCGCCAAGGGTCGCTACATCAAGAAGGCCGCCATCACCACCACGATGGGCCCCGGCATTCCGGTCGACCCGAACCGCACCCGCAACCTCCTCGTCGAGGAGGACCCGGCCGCGGTCTGAGCCAACGGCTCGCACAGCTGAGGGACGAGTCCCGCAACCTTTTCGGGTGCGGGGCTCGTCCCTTTTCTGTGGGACTCCTGTACGGCGTATTCCGTACGCCCGTGCACGACGTCCTGTGCGACTTTCGTACGCCTGTCACAGGGCTGCGTTAGCGTGAAGATCACAGCAACCGCACAGGGGTGGGACGAATGAAGAGCACGACCGCGCGCCGTATCACGCTCTCCGTCGTGGCGGTGACCTGTCTGACGGCACTGACCGCCTGCGGCTCCTCGGGCGGCTCGTCCGGTTCCTCCAAAGGCTCGGGCAAGGACGACGGCACGGCCGGCCAGGGCCCCGCCAAGGTGAGCCCCGTCGCGGCCCTGCGCTCCGCCGACACCTCCACCGCCGAGGCCGACTCGGCCCGGGTGTCGACGACGACCAGCCTCGGCACCCTGATGTCGATGAAGGGCAGCGGCACCCTCGACTGGGCCGACGGTCTCACCGGCCGGCTCACGCTCACCTACACCGGCGGCACGGTCGCCGAGACGATGCGCCAGATCGGCGCCACGACGATGGAGGCGCGGTACCTGCCCGACGCCTACTACGCGCACATGAGCGACGCCTACGCGCGGCAGGTGGGCGGCAAGCACTGGATCCGGTACCGCTACGAGGACCTCGGGGCCCTCGCCGGCGGCTCCGGCGCGTACATGCAGGAGCAGTTGAAGAGCGCCACGCCGAACCAGTCGGTGAAGCTGCTGCTGGTCTCCGGCGACGTCAGGAAGGTCGGCGAGGCGACGGTGCGCGGCGAGCACACCACGCACTACGCGGGCACGGTGAACGTCGCCGACTTCGCCGGCAAGAACTCGAACCTGCCCAAGCGCCAGATGGACGACCTGAAGAAGCAGCTCAGCAAGGCGGGGGTCACCACGGAGACCATCGACATCTGGGTCAACGACCAGGACCTGCTGGTCAAGAAGGTGGAGAAGGCCGAGACGGCGACCGGCACGATGACCACCACCGCCTACTTCAGCGACTACGGAGTGAAGACCGCCGTCCAGGCGCCCCCGGCCGGCGACACCAGCGACTTCAAGGACCTGATCGCGTCGCAGGGCACCGCCGCGGGCGGCAGCGGCATCAGTTCCTGAGCCGCCTCCCGGGGCGGATTTGCTTTGCGATGACGCCTTCCCGTACGCTCCCACAGAAGCCAAAGACCGCTGGTCGTTGCCGTGCACTCGAACGAGGGTGCGGTGGCCGAAGGATCCGCTGAACTGCGGACGACCCGCGCAGGTGACTGTGGAAGAACTCCCGGAGCACACGTCGATCCCCGTGTGTGCGCCCGGTCGAGTCCGCCCCGTGCGCCTGCGCCGGGGCGTTTCGTTTTCCCCAGTCCTCCTTCGGGTCCGCGCGGTCCGAATCACCCGGAAGGAGGCCGAGGCTCTATGGCGAGGCCCGACAAGGCTGCCGCGGTTGCGGAGCTGACGGACAAGTTCCGCAGCTCCAACGCCGCCGTGCTGACCGAGTACCGCGGTCTCACCGTGGCGCAGCTCAAGACGCTGCGCCGGTCGCTCGGTGAGAACGCCCAGTACGCCGTGGTGAAGAACACGCTGACCAAGATTGCGGCCAACGAGGCCGGGATCACGCTGGACGACCAGCTCTTCGCTGGTCCGACGGCCGTCGCCTTCGTCACCGGTGACCCGGTGGAGTCGGCGAAGGGTCTCCGTGACTTCGCCAAGGACAACCCGAATCTCGTCATCAAGGGCGGTGTCCTTGACGGCAAGGCGCTGTCCGCCGACGAGATCAAGAAGCTTGCGGACCTCGAGTCCCGTGAGGTTCTGCTCTCCAAGCTGGCCGGTGCGTTCAAGGGCAAGCAGTCCCAGGCTGCCTCTGTCTTCCAGGCGCTCCCGTCGAAGCTCGTCCGCACCGTGGACGCGCTTCGTGCCAAGCAGGACGAGCAGGGCGGTGCCGAGTAACTCGGCTCGCTTTCTGATCCTCGCCGCCTGACGCGGCGAGGGTCTCAGCGGGCCGACGTACGCCCGCCACACCCAGTACATCCGGCACCCGCCGAATTAGTGGAAGGATCGCCCATCATGGCGAAGCTCAGCCAGGAAGACCTGCTCGCGCAGTTCGAGGAGATGACCCTCATCGAGCTCTCCGAGTTCGTTAAGGCCTTCGAGGAGAAGTTCGACGTCACCGCCGCCGCTGCCGCGCCGGTCATGATCGCCGGTGCCGCCGGTGGCGCTGCCGCCGAGGCCGTCGAGGAGCAGGACGAGTTCGACGTCGTCCTCACCGGTGCCGGCGACAAGAAGATCCAGGTCATCAAGGTCGTGCGCGAGCTGACCTCCCTCGGCCTGAAGGAGGCCAAGGACCTGGTCGACGGTGCGCCGAAGCCCGTCCTCGAGAAGGTCAACAAGGAGGCCGCGGAGAAGGCCGCCGAGTCCCTCAAGGGCGCCGGCGCCTCCGTCGAGGTCAAGTAAGACCTCACGGGTCCGCCAAGGACTCCTGCGCGCTGAACACGGCCCCGTAGGGCTGTAACGCGAACGCACCGAGGAGCGATCATCCATCCGGGTGGTCGCTCTTCGGCGTTCGAGGGGGCCGGTGCAGGCTGCCTTGCACCCGCGGCAGGGAGGGGTATGGTGATCTTCGTCGTGCCTCCAGAGCTTCCGGCGGCGGGCTGCACGTGACGATGGCAGCATCCGGTTTGGCCATGGGAGGCCTTGACGAACCGCACGCAGCGCGCAATTCTCAGGGACGCGTCGTCACAAGGATCCGAATCCGAGGCATGGATCGACGACGAAGAGGGCAGTATCAGGGTGCGTTGAGGGCAGGCATGCCGCAGACGTTGACAACTACGAGGGTCTCAAAAAACCCGCACTGGACATCAGTGTGCCATGTGGCTACACTGACCCTTTGCGCTGCCTGTTAGCTGTCCCCTGCCCGTCACCAGGGGCATGCCCTCGCCTCAGCGATGACGACCAGATCATCCTTGACCTGGCCTTTCGGCCCGATCAGGACGACCTGTCCGCAAGCGTCGGCGGGGGGCCGGTACGCGCGTAGTGAGTCCGAGCCCTCGGAAGGACCCCCTCTTGGCCGCCTCGCGCAACGCCTCGACCGCGAATACGAACAACGGCGCCAGCACCGCCCCGCTGCGCATCTCCTTTGCAAAGATCAAGGAGCCCCTCGAGGTTCCGAACCTTCTCGCGCTGCAAACCGAGAGCTTCGACTGGCTGCTCGGCAACGACGCGTGGAAGGCTCGCGTCGAGGACGCTCTGGAGTCCGGTCAGGACGTCCCCACCAAGTCCGGCCTCGAGGAGATCTTCGAGGAGATCTCCCCGATCGAGGACTTCTCCGGGTCGATGTCGCTGACGTTCCGCGACCACCGCTTCGAGCCGCCCAAGAACTCGATCGACGAGTGCAAGGAGCGCGACTTCACGTTCGCGGCCCCGCTCTTCGTCACCGCTGAGTTCACCAACAACGAGACCGGCGAGATCAAGTCCCAGACCGTCTTCATGGGCGACTTCCCGCTCATGACGAACAAGGGCACTTTCGTCATCAACGGCACCGAGCGTGTCGTGGTGTCCCAGCTGGTCCGTTCCCCCGGTGTCTACTTCGACTCCTCCATCGACAAGACGTCCGACAAGGACATCTTCTCCGCCAAGATCATCCCGTCCCGGGGTGCCTGGCTGGAGATGGAGATCGACAAGCGCGACATGGTCGGTGTCCGCATCGACCGCAAGCGCAAGCAGTCGGTCACCGTCCTGCTGAAGGCGCTCGGCTGGACCAACGAGCAGATCCTCGAGGAGTTCGGCGAGTACGAGTCGATGCGCGCCACCCTGGAGAAGGACCACACCCAGGGCCAGGACGACGCGCTGCTGGACATCTACCGCAAGCTGCGCCCGGGCGAGCCCCCCACGCGTGAGGCCGCGCAGACGCTGCTCGAGAACCTGTACTTCAACCCCAAGCGCTACGACCTGGCCAAGGTCGGCCGCTACAAGGTCAACAAGAAGCTGGGTGCGGACGCCCCGCTGGACGCGGGCATCCTGACCGTCGAGGACGTCATCTCGACGATCAAGTACCTGGTGAAGCTGCACGCCGGCGAGATCGAGACCACCGGTGACAACGGCGGGATGATCGTCGTCGAGACCGACGACATCGACCACTTCGGCAACCGCCGTCTGCGCAGCGTGGGCGAGCTCATCCAGAACCAGGTCCGCACCGGTCTGGCCCGTATGGAGCGCGTCGTCCGCGAGCGCATGACCACGCAGGACGTCGAGGCGATCACGCCGCAGACCCTGATCAACATCCGGCCGGTCGTCGCCTCCATCAAGGAGTTCTTCGGCACCAGCCAGCTGTCGCAGTTCATGGACCAGAACAACCCGCTGTCGGGTCTCACCCACAAGCGCCGCCTGTCGGCCCTTGGCCCGGGTGGTCTCTCCCGTGAGCGGGCCGGCTTCGAGGTCCGTGACGTGCACCCCTCGCACTACGGCCGCATGTGCCCGATCGAGACGCCTGAAGGCCCGAACATCGGTCTGATCGGCTCGCTCGCCTCCTACGGCCGGGTCAACGCGTTCGGGTTCGTCGAGACCCCGTACCGCAAGGTCAACGACGGCCAGGTCACCGACGAGGTCGACTACCTGACCGCCGACGAGGAGGACCGCTTCGTCATCGCGCAGGCCAACGCCACGCTCGGCGACGACCTGCGGTTCGCCGAGGCCCGCGTGCTGGTCCGCCGCCGTGGCGGCGAGGTCGACTACGTCAGCCCCGAGGACGTCGACTACATGGACGTCTCGCCGCGCCAGATGGTGTCGGTCGCGACCGCCATGATCCCCTTCCTCGAGCACGACGACGCCAACCGTGCCCTCATGGGCGCGAACATGATGCGCCAGGCCGTTCCGCTCATCAAGTCGGAGTCCCCGCTCGTCGGCACCGGCATGGAGTACCGCTCCGCCGTCGACGCCGGCGACGTCGTCAAGGCCGAGAAGGCCGGTGTGGTCCAGGAGATCTCCGCCGACTACATCACCACGACCAACGACGACGGCACGTACATCACGTACCGCCTGGCCAAGTTCGCCCGTTCCAACCAGGGCACCTCGGTCAACCAGAAGGTCATCGTCAACGAGGGCGACCGTGTCATCGAGGGCCAGGTCCTCGCCGACGGCCCGGCCACCCAGAACGGCGAGATGGCGCTCGGCAAGAACCTGCTGGTCGCGTTCATGCCGTGGGAGGGTCACAACTACGAGGACGCGATCATCCTGTCGCAGCGCCTCGTCCAGGACGACGTCCTCTCCTCGATCCACATCGAGGAGCACGAGGTCGACGCCCGTGACACCAAGCTCGGCCCCGAGGAGATCACCCGGGACATCCCGAACGTCTCCGAGGAGGTCCTCGCCGACCTCGACGAGCGCGGCATCATCCGCATCGGCGCCGAGGTCATCGCCGGCGACATCCTCGTCGGCAAGGTGACCCCGAAGGGCGAGACCGAGCTGACCCCCGAGGAGCGCCTGCTGCGCGCGATCTTCGGTGAGAAGGCCCGTGAGGTCCGTGACACCTCGCTGAAGGTGCCGCACGGCGAGACCGGCAAGGTCATCGGCGTGCGCGTCTTCGATCGCGAGGAGGGCGACGAGCTGCCGCCGGGCGTGAACCAGCTGGTCCGCGTCTACGTCGCGCAGAAGCGCAAGATCACCGACGGTGACAAGCTCGCCGGCCGTCACGGCAACAAGGGCGTCATCTCGAAGATCCTGCCGATCGAGGACATGCCGTTCCTGGAGGACGGCACCCCGGTCGACATCATCCTCAACCCGCTGGGTGTGCCGTCCCGAATGAACCCGGGACAGGTCCTGGAGATCCACCTCGGCTGGCTCGCCAGCCGCGGCTGGGACGTCTCCGGCCTCGCGGACGAGTGGGCCGAGCGCCTCCAGGCCATCGGCGCCGACCAGGTCGCCCCCGGCACCAACGTGGCCACCCCGGTCTTCGACGGTGCCCGTGAGGACGAGCTGGCGGGTCTGCTCCAGCACACCATCCCGAACCGCGACGGCGACCGCATGGTCCTCCCGTCCGGCAAGGCGCAGCTGTTCGACGGCCGTAGCGGTGAGCCGTTCCCGGAACCGATCTCGGTCGGCTACATGTACATCCTGAAGCTGCACCACCTGGTCGACGACAAGCTGCACGCGCGTTCGACCGGTCCGTACTCGATGATCACCCAGCAGCCGCTGGGTGGTAAGGCCCAGTTCGGTGGCCAGCGCTTCGGCGAGATGGAGGTGTGGGCCCTCGAGGCCTACGGCGCCGCCTACGCCCTCCAGGAGCTGCTGACCATCAAGTCCGACGACGTCACCGGCCGCGTGAAGGTCTACGAGGCCATCGTCAAGGGCGAGAACATCCCCGAGCCCGGCATCCCCGAGTCCTTCAAGGTGCTCATCAAGGAGATGCAGTCCCTGTGCCTGAACGTGGAGGTGCTGTCCAGCGACGGTATGTCCATCGAGATGCGTGACACCGACGAGGATGTCTTCCGCGCCGCGGAGGAGCTCGGCATCGACCTGTCCCGGCGCGAGCCGAGCAGCGTCGAAGAGGTCTGACGGGAGTCCGGCGGGCCTCCTGACCAGGAGGCCCGCCGACCCCCAGGCCCCCGTTTCAGACCACAGACTTACAACCCTGAGAGGGATTGACGCATAGTGCTCGACGTCAACTTCTTCGACGAGCTCCGGATCGGCCTGGCCACCGCTGACGACATCCGTCAGTGGAGCCACGGCGAGGTCAAGAAGCCCGAGACGATCAACTACCGCACCCTCAAGCCGGAAAAGGACGGGCTCTTCTGCGAGAAGATCTTCGGTCCCACCCGGGACTGGGAGTGCTACTGCGGCAAGTACAAGCGTGTCCGCTTCAAGGGCATCATCTGCGAGCGCTGCGGCGTCGAGGTCACCCGCGCCAAGGTGCGCCGTGAGCGGATGGGCCACATCGAGCTGGCCGCGCCCGTCACCCACATCTGGTACTTCAAGGGCGTCCCGTCGCGCCTGGGCTACCTGCTGGACCTGGCCCCGAAGGACCTTGAGAAGGTCATCTACTTCGCGGCGTACATGATCACGTACGTCGACGACGAGCGCCGTACCCGCGACCTGCCGTCGCTGGAGGCCCACGTCTCCGTCGAGCGCCAGCAGATCGAGCAGCGCCGCGACGCCGACCTGGAGGCCCGCGCCAAGAAGCTCGAGACGGACCTCGCCGAGCTGGAGGCCGAGGGTGCCAAGGCCGACGTGCGCCGCAAGGTGCGCGAGGGTGCCGAGCGTGAGATGAAGCAGCTGCGCGACCGCGCGCAGCGCGAGATCGACCGCCTCGACGAGGTGTGGACCCGGTTCAAGAACCTCAAGGTCCAGGACCTCGAGGGCGACGAGCTGCTCTACCGCGAGCTGCGCGACCGGTTCGGCACGTACTTCGACGGCTCGATGGGTGCCGCGGCGCTGCAGAAGCGCCTGGAGTCCTTCGACCTCGAGGAGGAGGCCGAGAAGCTCCGCGAGATCATCCGCACCGGCAAGGGCCAGAAGAAGACTCGCGCCCTGAAGCGCCTGAAGGTCGTCTCCGCGTTCCTGCAGACGTCCAACAGCCCCAAGGGCATGGTCCTGGACTGCGTGCCGGTCATCCCGCCGGACCTGCGTCCGATGGTGCAGCTGGACGGCGGCCGCTTCGCGACCTCCGACCTGAACGACCTGTACCGCCGTGTCATCAACCGCAACAACCGCCTGAAGCGGCTTCTCGACCTCGGCGCGCCCGAGATCATCGTGAACAACGAGAAGCGCATGCTCCAGGAGGCCGTCGACGCGCTCTTCGACAACGGCCGCCGCGGCCGCCCGGTCACGGGCCCCGGCAACCGTCCGCTGAAGTCGCTGTCCGACATGCTCAAGGGCAAGCAGGGCCGCTTCCGTCAGAACCTGCTCGGCAAGCGCGTCGACTACTCGGCCCGTTCCGTGATCGTCGTCGGCCCGCAGCTCAAGCTGCACCAGTGCGGTCTGCCGAAGGCGATGGCGCTGGAGCTCTTCAAGCCGTTCGTGATGAAGCGCCTGGTCGACCTGAACCACGCGCAGAACATCAAGTCGGCCAAGCGCATGGTCGAGCGCGGCCGCACGGTCGTGTACGACGTGCTGGAAGAGGTCATCGCGGAGCACCCGGTTCTGCTGAACCGTGCGCCCACCCTGCACCGCCTCGGCATCCAGGCCTTCGAGCCGCAGCTGGTCGAGGGCAAGGCCATCCAGATCCACCCGCTCGTGTGCACCGCGTTCAACGCGGACTTCGACGGTGACCAGATGGCCGTGCACCTGCCGCTGTCCGCGGAGGCGCAGGCCGAGGCCCGCATCCTGATGCTGTCCTCGAACAACATCCTCAAGCCGGCCGACGGCCGTCCGGTGACGATGCCGACCCAGGACATGGTCCTCGGTCTGTACTTCCTCACCACCGACGCCGAGGGCCGCGAGGCCAAGGGCGAGGACCGCTCGTTCGCGTCGGTCGCCGAGGCGATCATGGCGTTCGACGCCGGTGAGCTCTCGCTCCAGTCGCGGGTGGACGTCCGCTTCCCGGTGGGCACCATCCCGCCGCGCGGCTGGACCCCGCCGGTCCGCGAGGAGGGCGAGCCGGAGTGGCAGCAGGGTGACTCCTTCCGCCTGAAGACGACCCTGGGCCGCGCGCTCTTCAACGAGCTGCTGCCCGAGGACTACCCGTTCGTCGACTACGAGGTGGGCAAGAAGCAGCTCTCCGAGATCGTCAACGACCTCGCCGAGCGCTACCCGAAGGTCATCGTGGCGGCCACGCTCGACAACCTGAAGTCGTCCGGCTTCTACTGGGCCACCCGCTCCGGTGTCACCGTCGCCATCTCCGACGTCGTCGTTCCCGAGGCGAAGAAGGAGATCGTCAAGGGCTACGAGGCGCAGGACGAGAAGGTCCAGAAGCAGTACGAGCGCGGTCTGATCACCAAGGACGAGCGCACCCAGGAGCTCATCGCGATCTGGACCAAGGCGACCAACGAGGTCGCCGAGGCGATGAACGACAACTTCCCGAAGACCAACCCGATCTTCATGATGGTTTCCTCGGGCGCCCGAGGAAACATGATGCAGATGCGTCAGATCGCCGGTATGCGCGGTCTGGTGTCGAACGCCAAGAACGAGACCATCCCGCGGCCCATCAAGGCGTCGTTCCGTGAGGGTCTGTCCGTGCTGGAGTACTTCATCTCCACGCACGGTGCCCGTAAGGGTCTGGCCGACACCGCCCTGCGTACCGCCGACTCCGGTTACCTCACCCGTCGTCTGGTCGACGTCTCCCAGGACGTCATCATCCGCGAGGAGGACTGCGGCACCGAGCGCGGCCTCAAGCTGCACATCGCGGAGCGCGGTGCGGACGGCGTGCTGCGCAAGGCGGACAACGTCGAGACGTCCGTGTACGCGCGCTGCCTCGCCGAGGACATCGTGGTCGACGGCCAGGTGCTGGCCCCGGCCGGCACCGACCTGGGCGACGTGCTCATCGAGGAGCTCGTCTCCCGCGGCGTCTCCGAGGTCAAGACCCGCTCGGTCCTGACCTGCGAGTCCGCGGTGGGCACCTGCGCCATGTGCTACGGCCGCTCGCTCGCCACCGGCAAGCTGGTCGACATCGGTGAGGCGGTCGGCATCATCGCCGCCCAGTCCATCGGTGAGCCCGGCACCCAGCTGACGATGCGTACCTTCCACACCGGTGGTGTGGCCGGTGACGACATCACCCAGGGTCTGCCGCGTGTCGTCGAGCTCTTCGAGGCCCGTACGCCGAAGGGTGTCGCCCCGATCTCCGAGGCGGCCGGACGCGTCCGGATCGAGGAGACCGAGAAGACCAAGAAGATCGTCATCACCCCGGACGACGGCAGCGACGAGACGGCGTTCCCGATCTCGAAGCGTGCCCGTCTGCTGGTCGGCGAGGGCGACCACGTCGAGGTGGGCCAGAAGCTCACCGTGGGTGCCACCAACCCGCACGACGTGCTGCGCATCCTGGGTCAGCGGGCCGTCCAGGTCCACCTGGTCGGCGAGGTCCAGAAGGTCTACAACTCGCAGGGTGTGTCGATCCACGACAAGCACATCGAGATCATCATCCGGCAGATGCTCCGCCGCGTGACGATCATCGAGTCCGGCGACGCCGAGCTGCTGCCCGGCGAGCTGGTCGAGCGCTCGAAGTTCGAGCACGAGAACCGTCGTGTGGTCCAGGAGGGCGGTCACCCGGCCTCCGGTCGTCCGCAGCTCATGGGTATCACCAAGGCCTCGCTGGCGACCGAGTCCTGGCTGTCGGCGGCGTCCTTCCAGGAGACGACCAGGGTCCTGACGGACGCGGCGATCAACGCCAAGTCCGACTCCCTGATCGGCCTCAAGGAGAACGTCATCATCGGTAAGCTCATCCCGGCCGGTACGGGTCTGTCCCGCTACCGCAACATCCGGGTCGAGCCGACCGAGGAGGCCAAGGCCGCGATGTACTCGGCCGTCGGCTACGACGACATCGACTACTCGCCGTTCGGCTCCGGCTCCGGCCAGGCCGTTCCGCTGGAGGACTACGACTACGGTCCGTACAACCAGTAAGCGAGCAGCTTGAAGGGCGGCCACTCCCACTGCGGGGTGGCCGCCCTTCGGCGTGTCCGCAGCGTGATTCGGCCATGGATGTCCGATGAAGTTCGTTCAGTCCCCGAACGGGCGCGCCGTCCCGTAACGAGATGGCCCCCTTTGGCGCATGATGGAAGGACACGCGCGGTCCGGGGGAGGTCCCAGTGTCGTACCAACCGTCGTATCCGTCATGGCAGCCGATGCAGCCCATGCAGCCGATGCAGCCCATGCAGTCCTGGCAGGGGGGACAGGGGGTCCCGCAGCCGTGGCAGGGCCCGGGCAGCCCGTCGATGCTGGCTTCCCACGCCGACCGCGAGCGGGCCGTGGACGTGCTCAGGGCGGGATTCGGCGAGGGCCGCCTGGACGAACGGGAACTCGACCAGCGCATCGCACGGGCGTACCAGGCGCGTACGGTCGGGGAGCTGGCGCTGCTGGTGGCGGACCTGCCGCAGGGGCCGGTGCCGCTCACCTCGGCGGTGGCCCCGATCGCGCCGTCCACGTTCCTGCCGGTGCCGCCGCCCACCAACGGCAAGGCCGTCGGCTCCCTGGTCTGCGGGGTGCTCACGCTGATGACGGCCGGTGTGACGGGCCTGCCGGCGGTGGTCCTGGGACACGCCGCCCGCGCGGAGATGCGGCGCACCGGGGAGGGCGGTGACGGCCTCGCGCTGGCCGGCCTGGTCCTGGGCTGGCTGTCCGTCGCGGGCTGGGCGGTGGTCCTGACCCTGCTGGTCATCGCCGGGATCGCGGGGTCGGGATGACGCGGGCATTCCGCTGTTCGAAGATCACATTCCGTGAATTCGAAGATCGCCCGCGGGTCCCCGACTTGACAAGACCCGCGGGGCGCGGCGGGCGGGGCCCATTTGTTTTGACCACAGCGAATGAGGTAGGTACGCTCAGACCTTGTGCCTGGGGTGTGCCCTGGCTTTCGTGCGTGCCTTCAAACCGCACCGGGAGCCGTTGACGGCCACCGTGATCTAGCGCCTCTTTCTGCCTTGCGGTGGGAGTCTGCGGGATTCGACACACCCGACCGCGTGGGTCGGCGGTGTTCCAGGTTAGCTGTACCCATCGGCACACAGAAACCGGAGAAGTAGTGCCTACGATCCAGCAGCTGGTCCGCAAGGGCCGGCAGGACAAGGTCGAGAAGAACAAGACGCCCGCACTCGAGGGTTCGCCCCAGCGTCGTGGCGTCTGCACGCGTGTGTTCACGACCACTCCGAAGAAGCCGAACTCGGCCCTCCGTAAGGTCGCGCGTGTGCGTCTGACCAGCGGCATCGAGGTCACGGCTTACATTCCGGGTGAGGGACACAACCTGCAGGAGCACTCCATCGTGCTCGTGCGCGGCGGCCGTGTGAAGGACCTGCCGGGTGTTCGCTACAAGATCATCCGCGGTTCGCTCGACACCCAGGGTGTCAAGAACCGCAAGCAGGCTCGCAGCCGTTACGGCGCCAAGAAGGAGAAGTAAGAATGCCTCGTAAGGGCCCCGCCCCGAAGCGCCCGGTCATCATCGACCCGGTCTACGGCTCTCCTCTGGTGACCTCCCTGATCAACAAGGTGCTGCTGAACGGCAAGCGCTCCACCGCCGAGCGCATCGTCTACGGTGCCATGGAGGGTCTGCGTGAGAAGACGGGCAACGACCCGATCATCACGCTGAAGCGCGCGCTTGAGAACATCAAGCCGACCCTCGAGGTCAAGTCCCGTCGTGTCGGTGGCGCCACGTACCAGGTTCCGATCGAGGTCAAGCCCGGTCGTGCCAACACCCTGGCGCTGCGCTGGCTGGTCGGTTACTCCCGCGCCCGTCGCGAGAAGACCATGACCGAGCGCCTGCTCAACGAGCTCCTCGACGCCTCCAACGGCCTCGGTGCCGCGGTGAAGAAGCGCGAGGACACGCACAAGATGGCCGAGTCCAACAAGGCCTTCGCGCACTACCGCTGGTAGTCGCTACCCCATCGAGAACCGAGAGAAGACTGAAGCCTTATGGCTACCACTTCACTTGACCTGGCCCATGTCCGCAACATCGGGATCATGGCCCACATCGACGCGGGCAAGACGACCACCACCGAGCGGATCCTGTTCTACACCGGTGTGTCCTACAAGATCGGTGAGACCCACGAGGGTTCCGCCACGATGGACTGGATGGAGCAGGAGCAGGAGCGTGGCATCACGATCACCTCTGCTGCCACCACCTGTCACTGGCCGCTGGACAACGTCGACCACACGATCAACATCATCGACACGCCGGGTCACGTCGACTTCACCGTCGAGGTGGAGCGCTCCCTGCGTGTGCTCGACGGTGCCGTGACGGTGTTCGACGGCGTCGCCGGTGTCGAGCCCCAGTCCGAGACGGTGTGGCGTCAGGCGGACCGCTACGGCGTTCCCCGCATCTGCTTCGTGAACAAGCTCGACCGCACCGGTGCCGAGTTCCACCGCTGCGTCGACATGATCAAGGACCGCCTGGGCGCGCAGCCGCTGGTCATGCAGCTGCCGATCGGTGCCGAGGCCGACTTCAAGGGCGTTGTGGACCTGGTCCGCATGAAGGCGCTCGTGTGGTCCGCCGAGGCCGCCAAGGGCGAGATGTACGACGTCGTCGACATCCCGGCCACGCACACCGAGGCCGCCGAGGAGTGGCACGGCAAGCTGGTCGAGGCCGTCGCGGAGAACGACGAAGAGATCATGGAGCTGTACCTGGAGGGCAACGAGCCCACCGAGGAGCAGCTGCACGCCGCGATCCGTCGTATCACCATCGCGTCCGGCAAGGCCTCCGAGACCACGATCACCCCGGTGTTCTGTGGCACCGCGTTCAAGAACAAGGGCGTCCAGCCCCTGCTCGACGCGGTCGTGCGCTACCTCCCCACGCCGCTCGACGTCGAGGCCATCGAGGGCCACGCCGTGGGCAACGCGGAAGAGGTCATCAAGCGCAAGCCGTCCGAGGACGAGCCGCTGGCCGCCCTCGCGTTCAAGATCATGAGCGACCCGCACCTGGGCAAGCTCACCTTCGTCCGGGTCTACTCGGGCCGCCTGGAGTCCGGCACCGCCGTGCTGAACTCCGTCAAGGGCAAGAAGGAGCGCATCGGCAAGATCTACCGCATGCACGCCAACAAGCGTGAGGAGATCCCGTCGGTGGGCGCCGGTGACATCGTCGCCGTCATGGGTCTGAAGCAGACCACGACCGGTGAGACGCTGTCCGACGACAAGAACCCGGTCATCCTGGAGTCCATGGACTTCCCGGCGCCGGTCATCCAGGTCGCCATCGAGCCCAAGTCGAAGGGCGACCAGGAGAAGCTGGGCATCGCGATCCAGCGCCTGGCCGAGGAGGACCCGTCCTTCCAGGTCCACTCGGACGAGGAGACCGGCCAGACCATCATCGGCGGTATGGGCGAGCTGCACCTCGAGGTGCTGGTCGACCGCATGCGCCGTGAGTTCAAGGTCGAGGCCAACGTCGGCAAGCCGCAGGTCGCCTACCGCGAGACCATCCGCAAGGCGGTCGAGCGGGTCGACTACACGCACAAGAAGCAGACTGGTGGTACCGGCCAGTTCGCCAAGGTGCAGATCGCGATCGAGCCGATCGAGGGCGGCGACGCCTCGTACGAGTTCGTGAACAAGGTCACCGGTGGTCGCGTTCCGAAGGAGTACATCCCCTCGGTCGACGCCGGCGCCCAGGAAGCGATGCAGTTCGGCATCCTGGCCGGCTACGAGATGACGGGCGTCCGCGTCACGCTTCTCGACGGTGGCTACCACGAGGTCGACTCCTCCGAGCTCGCGTTCAAGATCGCCGGTTCGCAGGCCTTCAAGGAGGCCGCGCGCAAGGCCAGCCCCGTGCTGCTCGAGCCGATGATGGCCGTCGAGGTCACCACGCCCGAGGACTACATGGGTGAGGTCATCGGCGACATCAACTCCCGCCGTGGCCAGATCCAGGCCATGGAGGAGCGGGCGGGTGCCCGTGTCGTGAAGGGCCTCGTGCCCCTCTCGGAGATGTTCGGCTACGTCGGCGACCTCCGCAGCAAGACGTCGGGTCGCGCAAGCTACTCGATGCAGTTCGACTCCTACGCCGAGGTTCCGCGGAACGTCGCCGAGGAGATCATCGCGAAGGCCAAGGGCGAGTAACTCACCTGAGTTCCAGCCTTTAGGCTTGACTCCGGAGCCTCTCGGGGCATTCCACGGATTCGCGGCCATTCGCCGCGCACCCGGAGGAATGCCCCGGAGCTCCGGGCCATCCAGCAAAGATCACCTGGCGCCGATGAGTAAGGCGTACAGAACCACTCCACAGGAGGAACCCAGTGGCGAAGGCGAAGTTCGAGCGGACTAAGCCGCACGTCAACATCGGCACCATCGGTCACATCGACCACGGTAAGACGACCCTCACGGCCGCCATTACCAAGGTGCTGCACGACGCGTACCCGGAGCTGAACGAGGCCACCCCGTTCGACAACATCGACAAGGCGCCCGAAGAGCGCCAGCGTGGTATCACGATCTCCATCTCGCACGTCGAGTACCAGACCGAGGCGCGTCACTACGCCCACGTCGACTGCCCCGGTCACGCGGACTACATCAAGAACATGATCACCGGTGCCGCCCAGATGGACGGCGCGATCCTGGTGGTCGCCGCGACCGACGGCCCGATGCCGCAGACCAAGGAGCACGTGCTCCTGGCCCGCCAGGTCGGCGTGCCGTACATCGTCGTCGCCCTGAACAAGGCCGACATGGTGGACGACGAGGAGATCCTGGAGCTCGTCGAGCTCGAGGTCCGTGAGCTCCTCACCGAGTACGAGTTCCCGGGCGACGACGTCCCGGTCGTCAAGGTCTCCGCGCTGAAGGCCCTCGAGGGCGAGCAGCAGTGGGTGGACTCCGTCCTCTCCCTGATGAACGCCGTCGACGAGGCGATCCCGGAGCCGGAGCGCGACGTCGACAAGCCGTTCCTGATGCCGATCGAGGACGTCTTCACCATCACCGGTCGCGGTACGGTCGTCACCGGCCGCATCGAGCGTGGTGTCCTCAAGGTCAACGAGACCGTCGACATCATCGGCATCAAGACGGAGAAGACCACCACCACGGTCACCGGCATCGAGATGTTCCGCAAGCTGCTCGACGAGGGCCAGGCCGGTGAGAACGTCGGTCTGCTGCTCCGTGGCATCAAGCGCGAGGACGTCGAGCGCGGCCAGGTCATCATCAAGCCGGGTACGGTCACGCCGCACACCGACTTCGAGGCCCAGGCCTACATCCTCTCCAAGGACGAGGGTGGCCGCCACACGCCGTTCTTCAACAACTACCGTCCGCAGTTCTACTTCCGCACGACGGACGTGACCGGCGTGGTGACCCTCCCCGAGGGCACCGAGATGGTGATGCCGGGTGACAACACCGAGATGAAGGTGGAGCTCATCCAGCCCATCGCCATGGAAGAGGGCCTGAAGTTCGCCATCCGCGAGGGTGGCCGTACCGTGGGCGCCGGCCAGGTCACCAAGATCCTGAAGTAAGCTCACCGGCTTGCTGAAGGGTCCCTCGACCCGGTAGCTCCATCGCGAGCATCGGAAGGGCCCGTACGACTCCGGTCGTACGGGCCCTTTCGCGTACCGGCCCGCGGGTTCGGTTTCCCCGGTGCGCAACCGCGCGGCGGGGTTCAGCTGTTACGAAACTATTCGGCGTGCACGACCCCTGGTTCACCGCAGGCCCCTCCTCCAACATTTGTCATGCCACTGACCAAATTCGGGTGTGTGAGGGGTGTGCCATGTCTGCGCACGTCAGCCGGAGAGCCGTCCTGGGCGCGAGCCTCGCCGCGGTGCCGGTGCTGTCGTCGGGTGCTGTGGGTGGGGCGGCTTCCGCCTGGGCGGCCGGGGACGAGGGCGGCGGCCCGCGGGTGACGGATCCGGGTGCCTACGTCTCCTTCGCACCCCGTGAGCCGAAGCCGGGCTCGTTCTCCCTGGTGGGCGCCCCGATCGTGGTCAGCGCCGACGACCACACCGGAGTCGTCCGGGCCGCGGGGGACCTGCGCGACGACATCCAGCGGGTCACGGGCGTACGACCGGGCCGGACCATCGCCCGCAACGCCGTGCTGGTGGGAACGATCGGCCGCAGCCCGCTGATCGACGGCCTGGTGAAGTCGGGGAAGCTGGACGTCACCGGGGTGCGCGGCCGCTGGGAGACCTCGCTCCAGGCGGTGGTCGACCACCCGATGCCCGGCGTCGACCGGGCGCTCGTCATCGCGGGCAGCGACCCGCGCGGCACGATCTTCGGGGCGTACGACGTCTCGTACGGCATCGGGGTCTCGCCCTGGTACTGGTGGGACGACGTGTCGCCGGTGCGACGGAACCGGGTGTGGATCCTGCCCGGCCGGCACACGCAGGGCACCCCGGTGGTGAAGTACCGGGGCGTCTTCATCAACGACGAGAACCCGGCCCTGGGCACCTGGGCGCCCGCCTACTTCGGTCCGGGCAAGGCCCCCGGCCAGCCCGGCGGCTTCAACGCCGACTTCTACGCCAAGGTCTTCGAACTGCTGCTCCGGCTGAAGGGCAACTACCTCTGGCCGGCGGTGTGGGGGCGCGCCTTCGCGGAGGACGACCCGGAGAACCACAAGCGGGCGTCGGAGTACGGGATCGTCATGGGCACCTCCCACGAGGCGCCCATGATGCGCGGCATCGAGGAGTGGAACCGCCACGCGGGCGGGGGCAAGGACCCCTACGGCGGCAACGGCGAGTGGTCCTACGTCCGCAACTCCGAGGCGATCAAGGCGTACTGGCGGGACGGCATCCGGCGCATGGTCGACGAGGGCTTCGAGGGCGTCGTCACCCTGGGCATGCGCGGCAACGGCGACACCAGCCTGCCCGACGGCGACGGCATCGAGCTGATGCAGGAGATCATCGCCGAGCAGCGCCGCATCATCGAGGAGATCACCGGCCGGCCGGCCGCCGAGACCCCGCAGGTGTGGACGCTCTACAAGGAGGTGCAGCGCTACTGGGACCGTGGTCTGCGCGCCCCGGACGACGTGACGGTCGTCCTCACCGACGACAACTGGGGCAACATCCGCAAGCACCCCGACCCCGCGGAGCGCGACCGCGCCGGCGGATACGGCCTGTACTACCACTTCGACTACGTCGGCGCCGGCCGCAACTACAAGTGGGTCGACACGGCGAACCTCACCAACCTCTGGGACCAGCTCCACCAGGCGCACGCCTACGGCAACCACGGCCTGTGGGTCACCAACGTCGGCGATCTGAAGGGCAACGAACTGCCCACGGAGTTCTTCCTCAACTACGCCTGGAACCCGGACAGCTGGCCCCAGGAGCGGCTGAAGGAGTGGGAACGCCGCTACGCCGCTCAGAACTTCGGGGAGGCGGACTCCGTGCCGATCGCGGAGGTCCTGGCCGCGTACGGCCGGCTCCAGGCACGCCGCAAGCCCGAGCTGCTCAACCGCCGGATCACCCTCAGGGACGGCGAGGTCGTCTACGACGACCAGCAGACCCCGTACCACTTCGCCCACCGCGAGCTGGAGCGGGTCACCGAGGAGTGGAAGGCCCTGGCCCGCAAGGCCGACCGCGTCGCCCGCACGCTGCCCGCGCGGACCCGGGACGCCTGGTTCGAACTGGTCGGCTACGAGGTGGAGGCGACCGCGAACCTCTACGACCTGCGGCAGGCCGAGTTCACGAACCTCCTCTACGCCAGGCAGGGCCGGGCGGCCACCAACGGCCTCGCGGCGCAGGCGGAAGCGGGTCTGAAGCGGGACTTCGCGCTCGCCGACCGCTTCAACCACGAGGTGGCCGGGGGCAAGTGGAAGGGCTTCCAGACCCAGCCGCACATCGACTACGGGGACGTGGAGCGCTACGGCCCGAACGCGGGCTGGCAGCAGCCGGAGATCGACAACGTGGCGATCCCGGACGTCCTCTTCCCCGCGGTCCGGCGCATCGAGGTGCCGCGCGCCGCCGAGCTGGGCGTCTCGGTGGACGGGGCGGAGGACACGGGGAGCTGGTGGCCGGGAGGAGCGACGACCGCGGCGCGGCTGTCCTCCTTCAGCCCGTACCAGACCCGCCCGCAGCAGTACGTGGAACTCTTCAACCGCGGCCGCACGCCCTTCGATTACCGGATCCAGCCCTCGGCCCCGTGGCTGCTGGTCGACCGCGCCCGCGGCCGGGTGGACGAGCAGGTGCGGGTGGAGGTCCGGGTGGACTGGCGCCGGGTGCCGGGCGGCCGGGCGGAGGCGAAGCTGACGATCTCGGGCGCGGGCACGACGGTGACGGTCGCCTGCACGGCGGAGAACACCTCGGCGCGGCTGGCGCAGGGCTTCGTCGAGGCGGGCGGCTATGTGGCGATCGACGCGGAGCACCACGACCGCGTGGTGGGGGAGTGGCGCCGCCTGGACGGCGTCGGCCGCACCACCTCGGGCATGACCCCGTGGCCGGTGACGGCCCCTCGCCGCACCCCTGGCGCCGCGAGCTCCCCGCGCCTGGAGTACGAGGTGACCCTGCTCTCCGCGGGCGAGGTGACGGTGTGGGCGGAGGTGTCCCCGAGGAACCCGGCCCTGCCGACCGGCGGACTGCGCTACGGGATCTCCTTCGACGACGCCGCACCGCAGACGGTGGACATCAACGCGGCCACGGGCGCGGACGACGGCACGATGAACACGGCGTGGGCCCGCAACACCTCCGACAACGTGAACCGCACCGCGACCCGGCACAGGATCACCCGCGCCGGAGCGCACCGCCTGAAGTTCTGGACCGTCGACCCGACGGTGGTCCTGCAACGCCTGCTGATCGACACGGGGGGCCTGCCGGACACCTACCTCGGCCCACTGGAGAGCCGGCGGGTGTAGGGCGGCTCGCCACCCCGTCCCCCTCGGCCGTGCCGGGCAACCGCCGGCGCGGCCGAGGGGAGGACCGACCGGTCGGTAAGCTCGCCGTGGCACACGACGAGGGGGCTGGGGTGGGGATGAGAGCGGTCCGGGCCGAGCGGCGGCGGCAGGCGCGCAAGGAGCGCCGGGAGCGTGTCGAGGAGCTCGCCGGGGTGATGACGGCGCCCCAGGCGCCGCTGGTGTGGCGTGCGGGGTGGCGCGGGAAGGCGGCGGCCGCGGTCGTCTGCGCCCTGTTCGTCGCGCTGGCCGAGCATCCGGCCGGGGCGGGCCTGGCGCATCCGCGGCCGGGTGACCTGCTCTTCGCGGTGTGGTCGGCGCTGTTCATGGGCTGGGTGTTCTCCGTGCTCGCGCTGTGGCGCGTCACCGCGGACCGGGACGGCGTGTACATCCGCCGCCTGTGGTCCACACGGCTGCTGCCGTGGTCGACGATCACCCGCGTGGAGATGCGGCACGACGGACAGCTGGAGTTCTTCGGCCGCCACACTCCGGAGCCCCTGGCCGGTCTGTTCGCGCCGCCCTGGATGGGCCGTGTCGCCCGCTCCGACCGGGGCAGCCGGGCAGCCGACACGCTGAGTGCCATGGCACTCCACGACGATCTGCGCCCCGCGGTCCGGGTCGAGCGAGGGCCGGCCGGTACGGGACTCGCCCCGTGGATCGTCCTGCTGGGCGTCGTGCTGTACCTCGCGGTCGAGTTCCTGCCTCACTGGCCCCTGGCGTAGGCGTCCCCCGGGGAAGGTCGTACCAGCCGACTTTTCGGAATCTTTATCTCACATCGTGGACCGAAGGTGCCCGGTCACTGGCCAGTGCATCGATCCAGGGGTAACACTGAAGGGTCGGCCGTCTTCCCGGATGCCCACTCCCGGGTCGGCCGAGTTCCTGCGCGCGGCAACGGCGCCGAGCGTTCATCACCGGCTGTAGGCCGGTAGTAGCCGTGCCAGAAGGGGACCCTGTGACGACCCGACCCGACACCAAGACCCAGCTCACCTCCCTGCTCGCCGAGATCGAGCGCCGCAATCCGGCCCAGCCCGAGTTCCACCAGGCCGCTCACGAGGTACTGGAGACTCTGGCGCCGGTGCTCGCGACCCGGCCGGAGTACGCGGAGGCAGGGCTCGTGGAGCGGTTGTGCGAGCCGGAGCGGCAGATCATCTTCCGGGTGCCGTGGCAGGACGACCACGGCCGCGTGCACGTCAACCGCGGTTTCCGGGTGGAGTTCAACAGCGCGCTGGGCCCGTACAAGGGCGGTCTGCGTTTCCACCCGTCCGTGAACCTCGGCGTCATCAAGTTCCTCGGCTTCGAGCAGATCTTCAAGAACGCGCTGACCGGGCTCGGCATCGGCGGCGGCAAGGGCGGCAGCGACTTCGACCCGCACGGCCGCAGCGACGCGGAGGTCATGCGGTTCTGTCAGTCGTTCATGACGGAGCTGTACCGGCACATCGGCGAGCACACCGACGTGCCGGCCGGTGACATCGGCGTCGGCACCCGCGAGATCGGCTTCCTGTTCGGCCAGTACCGGCGGATCACCAACCGCTGGGAGGCCGGCGTGCTCACCGGCAAGGGCTCGAACTGGGGCGGGTCCCTGATCCGGCCGGAGGCCACCGGGTACGGCAGCGTGCTCTTCGCGGAGGCGATGCTGCGCGAGCGCGGCGAGGAGCTGGAGGGCCAGTCGGCGGTCGTCTCGGGCTCCGGGAACGTCGCGATCTACACCATCGAGAAGTTGACCGCCCTCGGCGCGAACCCGCTGACCTGCTCGGACTCCAGCGGGTACGTGGTCGACGAGAAGGGCGTCGACGTGGAGCTGCTGAAGCAGGTCAAGGAGGTCGAGCGCGGCCGGATCAGCGAGTACGCCGAGCGCCGGGGCGCCTCCGCGCGGTTCGTGCCCGGCGGGCGGGTCTGGGACGTCGCGGGCGATGTGGCGCTGCCCTCGGCGACCGAGAACGAGCTGGACGAGAAGGACGCGGAGACGCTCATCCGCAACGGCGTGAAGGCCGTGTCCGAGGGCGCGAACATGCCGGCGACGCCCGAGGCCGTGCACCTGTTCCAGCAGGCCGGAGTGGCCTTCGGCCCCGGCAAGGCGGCGAACGCGGGCGGGGTCGCGGTCAGCGCCCTGGAGATGGCGCAGAACCACTCCCGTACGGCGTGGACGGCCACCCAGGTGGAGCGGGAGCTGGCCCTCATCATGAGCGACATCCACACCACTTGCCACGAGACCGCCGAGCGCTACGGCGCCCCCGGCGACTACGTGACCGGCGCGAACATCGCCGGCTTCGAGCGGGTGGCCGACGCGATGCTCGCCCAGGGCGTCATCTGACGGACTTCCCCCGGCCCGCGATCGTCCGGCGTTCTTCCGGCCGATCGCGGGCTGCGGTGTGAACGCGCGGGTGTGCCGGGGCCGGTTTCGTCCGGCCCCGACGGTCAGCGGGCGGCCCCCGGTGTGTCCAGCAGCCGTTCGACGTCGAGTGCGCCGCCGGCCGCGGTGAACTCGCGGGCCACCTCGGCGCGCAGTCCGGGATCGGCCAGGAAGTCCGCGGCGGTCCGGGCGAGGGCGGCGGCGCCGTCCAGCACCGTGCGGTCGGCCTCGGCGCCCGCCGTGCGCGCGGCGAAGTCCGCCGTGTGCAGGGCCGTTCCGGCCGGTGCCACCGACAGCATCGGGTGGATGGCGGGGATCCGCACGCTTACGTTGCCGAGGTCGGTGGATCCGGACACGGCGTCCGGCGCGGCGCTGCCGGGCAGGACGGTGCGGCCTCGCCCGGTGAGGTGCAGGGCGAAGCGGGTGGCCAGGGCCTCGTTGCTGCGCACCGGCATGCAGGGCGGGCAGTCGTCCCAGCGCACGGTGACCTCGGTCCCGGTCGTCGAGGCGGCGCCGTCGAAGACCCGCTGGGCCCGCTCGGAGAGCTCCGCGAGCGCCTCGACGGTGCGGGCCCGCAGATAGAAGTGTGCGGCCGCACGGTCGGGCACCACATTGGGGCGTGTACCGCCGTCCGTGATCACACCGTGGATCCGGTCGGTGGGCGGGATGTGCTGCCGCAGCGCGGCGATTCCCTGGTACGCGGCGACCACCGCGTCCAGCGCGTTGACGCCCATGAACGGGGTGGCGGAGGCGTGCGCGGCGAGGCCGCGGTACTCCACGACGACCTCCCGCAGGCCCAGGTAGGGCGAGTCCGTCAGGTCGCCGCCGGCGAACGGGTGGATCATGACCGCGGCGTCCACGCCGTCGAACGCCCCGGCGCGGGCCATGGTCTCCTTGCCGGTGCCGTTCTCCTCCGCGGGGGTGCCCAGCAGCACCGCCGTGCCGCCGAGCGCGGGCATCACCCGGGCCAGCGCCAGGAAGGCGCCGACGCCGGCCGCGCAGATGACGTTGTGGCCGCAGGCGTGCCCGATGCCCGGCAGGGCGTCGTACTCCGCCAGCACCGCCACCGTGGGCCCCTGTCCGGTGCCCGCGGTGGCGCGCAGCGCGGTGGGCAGGCCGTACACCCCGGTCTCGGCCTCGATGCCGTGCGACCGCAGCACTTCGGCGACGCGCGCCACCGCGCGGTGCTCCTCGAAGCCGGGCTCGGGGTCCTGGTGCAGGGCGTGGCTCAGGGCGAGCAGGGCCTCCCGGTCCTCGGCGACGGCGGCGTCGATCCGGGCGTGCAGCTTCTCGCCGGCACCGGTGTGCGGGGACGTCCAGGCGGTGGCCTGTCCGGCCGCGCGGGCGGCCCTGCGGGCCAGTTCCTCCAGGTGCGCGCGGCCGGCGGTGCTCGCCGCTGGGGTGACGGCTGTCGCTGACATCAGGCCTCCATCAGGGTGGGTGTGGCGGTGGACTCGGCGCCCCCGGACTCCTCGGGCGCCCGGTGCAGCAGGACGCAGGCCACGCTGACCACCGCCATGCCGAGGAAGAGCAGGGCCACCGGCGTCCAGTCGGTGCCCGAGGGACCGGCCAGCCACTGGGCGAGGGCCGGGGTGGCACCGCCACCCACCAGGCCGGCGAGCTGGTAGCTGAGGGAAAGGCCGGTGTAGCGGATCCGGGGCGCGAACCAGGTGGTGATCATGGTGCCGATGGTGGAGTAGGCGACGGTGCTGGCCAGCATGGCCAGGCCCATGCCCGCCCACAGGCCCGGGATGGTGCCGATGTCGGCGAGCCAGAACATCGGGAACGCCACCAGCAGGTGCGAGAGGAGTCCGATCAGGGTGACCCTGCGGACCCCGAACCGGTCCGCGAGCATCGCCGAGACCGGCGTGAAGACGATCACGACGAGCGAGCAGAAGATCCCCGCGGTGGAGACCTGCGTCTCGCTGAAGTGCAGGTGATCGAGGGCGTAGACGGACATGAAGGTGACGATGACGTAGTAGCCGCCGACGGTGACCAGGAAGGCCCCGGAGGCCAGGAGCCAGGGGCGCCACGCGGTGCGGATCACGCCGACCAGGGGGATCTGCCGGGCGGACTCCTTCTCCGCGTCGGCGCGCTTCTGCGCCTCGCTGAACTCCGGTGACTCCTCCAGCTGGCTGCGGATCAGCAGACCGGTGATCACCAGCAGGCTGGAGAGGAGGAACGGGATGCGCCAGGTCCAGCTGATCAGCGCGTCATGGCCCGCGAGGGAGGCCAGGGCGAAGACGCCGGTGGCGAGGAAGAAGCCGACGCCGTCACCGATCTGCGGGAACGAGCCGTACAGGGCACGGCGTCCGGGCGGTGCGCTCTCGACCGCGTACAGCACGGCGCCGCCCCACTCGCCGCCGACCGCCAGCGACTGCAGGATGCGGACGACCAGCAGCAGCGCGGGGGCGAGGGCGCCGACGGAGGCGTAGCCGGGGAGCAGGCCGATGAGGAAGGTGGAGACGCCCATCAGCAGCAGGGAGCCGATCAGCGCCTTCTTGCGCCCGTAGCGGTCGCCGATGTGGCCGAAGAGGACCGCGCCGAGCGGCCGTCCCAGGGAGCCGACGGCCAGGGTGGCGAACGAGCTGAGCACGGCCAGCGCGTGGTTCATCTCGGGGAAGAACAGCTTGGGGAAGACCAGGGCCGCCGCCGTGCTGTAGATGCCGAAGTCGTACCACTCCACGCTGGTGCCGATGAGGGTGGCGGTGGCGATCCGCAGCGGGCTGCGGCGCCTGCCGGGGCTGTCGGTTCCGGGTGGTCTGCGGAGGGCTGTGCTCATGGACCGGCTCCTTTGAGAGAGGGGGCGGCCCGTCCGGCGTGGGGAGGGGGTACGAGCGACGCCCGGCGGGGTGGGAGGGTGCACCCGCCAATTTGGGTCCGTCCGAACCCGTAGCCCGGGACGCTATTGTCGCCACCAGGGGGTGTCAATAGGGTCTGAGTCGATTCCATTTCTTTGAACGGGCATTTACCCGAGGACGGAGTTGGCGCCATGGCCAAGGAGACCCGGGCGGGGCAGCCGGTGCTCGCCGAGCAGACCCAGCGGCCTCCGTCCTGGGAGGTGGTCACCGACATCCTGCGCAAGCGCATCGCGCTCGGCGGCTTCGAACCCGGCAGCAGGCTGCCCACCGAACGCGACCTCGCCACCGCCCTCGGCGTGGGCCGCAACACCGTGCGCCAGGCCGTGCGGCAGCTTGTCGAAGAGGGTCTGGTGGTCACCACCCACGGACGCTCCGGTGGCACCAGGGTACGAGCCGCCGCGTCGTCCGCCGCCGTCCAGGAGCGGGCGGCCGTGGCCGCGGACTTCCGGGCGACCATCCGCGACTACATGGAGTACCGGCAGACCATCGAGCCGGCCGCGGCCTCGTTCGCCGCGCTGCGCGGCTCCACCGCCGACCGTCGCGCGCTGGTGCGGATGCTCGACGAGGAGGTCGCCGACCTCGGGGCCTACCACCGGGTCGACTCGCGTTTCCACCTGGCCATCGCCGCCGCCGGGGGCAACGAGGTGCTGTGCGAGGCGGTCGAGCGGGCCCGCACGGAGATGTTCGTCCGGGCCAATTCGCTGTGGCTGGACTCGGACTGGTCGGTGGTCTACCGGGGCGGCCAGGATCTGGCCCAGGTCTTCCGGGACGAGCACCGCGCCATCGCGCTCGCGGTCCTGGCCGGCGACGCCGAGGCGGCCGGGGCCCGGATGCGCGAGCACCTGGCCGACTCGTGCGGCCAGTTCCTGGCCCTGCTGGACCACTACGAAGAGGGCGGGAACTGAGGGCGGGGACTGAGCCCCTTGTTGACCCGGAGCGCGGTGCGGGCTTAGCTTCAGCAATGGGTCCGATGGGATCCATTACTGTCGGCGTTCCCTCGGAGGCACCGTGCACAGCCATGACGAAGCGCTCACCAAGGTGGTCATCGACCACGTCCAGCACCGGCTGGCCCTCGATCCGGTGCCGCTGGGCAGGCTCGGCGACGCCTCGGAACTGGAGACCGCCCTCAAGGAGGCCATCGGCACCGGCCCCGCGGCCGCCGACGACGTGCTGCGCCTGTACGCGGAGCACATCGAGCCCACCGTGGTCTCCTGCGACAGCCCGCGCTTCCTCTCCTTCATCCCCGGAGCCCCCACCAAGGCCGCCGCCCTCTTCGACATGGTGCTGTCGGCCTCCTCCCTGCACGGTGTGTCCTGGCTGGAGGCCTCGGGCGCCATCGCCGCCGAGAACCAGGTGCTCCGGCTGCTCGCCGACCTCGCCGGCCTGCCCGCCCAGGCGGGCGGCTGCTTCGTGAGCGGCGGCTCGGCGGGCAACCTCTCCGGCCTCGTCGTCGCCCGCGACACCGCCCGCACCGCGGCCGGTGAACCGGTGGCCCGCCCGCGGATCGCGGTCAGCTCCCAGGCCCACTCCTCGATCGGCAACACGCTGCGCATCATCGGCGTGGAGGCCCTGGTCGTCCCGGTCGACGACCACCGCCTCACCGGCGAGGCCGTGCGTGCCGCGCTCGCCGCCGACCCGTCCCCCGAGGACGTCATCGCCGTGGTCGCCACGGCCGGCACCACCAACGCGGGCATCATCGACGACCTCACCGGCATCGCCGGGGTAGCCCAGGAGTACGGCCTCTGGTTCCACGTCGACGCGGCCTACGGCGGCGGCGCGCTCTTCTCCCCGGAGCTGCGCGGGAGATTCGCCGGCATCGAGCACGCCGACTCCCTGGTCGTCGACCCGCACAAGTGGATGTACGCGCCCTTCGACTGCGGCGCCCTGCTCTACCGCGACCCCGCCCTGGCCCGCGCCGTGCACACCCAGGACGCCTCCTACCTGGACTGCATCCACACCGACGCCCCGCAGGAGTGGAACCCCAGCGACTACGCCTACCACCTCACCCGGCGGCCCCGCGGCCTGCCGCTGTGGTTCTCCCTGGCCGTCCACGGCACCGACGCCTACCGTGACGCCGTCGACGCGACCCGTCGCATCGCCCTGGAGTCGGCGGGTCTGATACGCGCCGCCGACGGCCTCGAACTGATCCGCGACCCCGAGCTCTCCGTCGTCCTGTTCCGCCGCACCGGCTGGACCCGGGACGACTACTACGCCTGGTCGAAGGAGCTGCTGGAGCGCCAGATCGCCTTCGTGACGCCCACCGTCTGGGAGGGCGAGACGGTGGCCCGCTTCGCCTTCCTCCACCCCGGCATCACCCTCGACGCGGTCAGCGAGATCCTCGGCACCATGACCGTCTCCGCCGGCTGACGAATCAGGCGGCCGATCCCCACTGGTTTGACGTGCGTCACCCGCGGGGTAATATCCCCGGCCCGATTGGCCAGGCCGCCGTCCGCTGTGGCAGACTGTCCGAGTTGCTCGGTCGAGCGTTGATGCTGCGCGCCTCCCGTCGGGAGGACCGGAAGCGAGTCCCACGGTACTCGTCGCCCTAACTGCCTCACGGCAGCGCTGGGGCGGACGTACGGGAATCTTCCGGGAAGTGTGGGCGCGGCGCCGGCCAGGCACCCGGTGGGCCTTCGCCCCCGGCTCGCGGAACCGGTGGGGACCGTGCGCAATCCCGATGGGATGTTCGAAACAAGGGGCATCCATGTCAGCGGGAGCGCGACACGCCCGACCGCGTGGGTCGGAGAAGACCAAGGGAGCGCCGGGTTCCAGAGCGTAAGAAGAGACAGGACTACGGAGTAGCCATGGCGGGACAGAAGATCCGCATCCGGCTCAAGGCCTACGACCACGAGGTCATCGACTCGTCGGCGAAGAAGATCGTCGAGACGGTGACCCGTACTGGTGCGTCGGTCGCGGGCCCGGTGCCGCTGCCCACTGAGAAGAACGTGTACTGCGTCATCAAGTCGCCGCACAAGTACAAGGACTCGCGCGAGCACTTCGAGATGCGCACGCACAAGCGCCTGATCGACATCCTCGACCCGACCCCCAAGACCGTTGACTCCCTGATGCGACTCGACCTCCCGGCCGGTGTCGACATCGAGATCAAGCTCTGAGGCCGGTGATCTGAGAGATGACAAAGCAGATCAAGGGCATCCTGGGCGAGAAGCTCGGCATGACGCAGGTGTGGGACGAGAACAACCGTGTCGTCCCGGTCACCGTCGTCAAGGCCGGCCCCAACGTCGTCACCCAGGTTCGTACGAACGACGTCGACGGCTACGAGTCGGTCCAGATCGCCTTCGGCGAGATCGACCCGCGCAAGGTGAACAAGCCCCTCAAGGGCCACTTCGCCAAGGCCGACGTCACCCCCCGTCGCCACCTCGTCGAGATCCGCACCGCGGACGCCGCCGAGTACACCCTCGGCCAGCAGATCACCGCTGAGGTGTTCGAGGCCGGCGTGAAGGTCGACGTCACCGGCAAGAGCAAGGGCAAGGGCTTCGCCGGTGTCATGAAGCGCCACAACTTCCGTGGCCTCGGCGCCGGACACGGCACCCAGCGCAAGCACCGCTCGCCCGGTTCCATCGGCGGCTGCGCCACCCCGGGCCGTGTGTTCAAGGGCCTCCGCATGGCGGGTCGCATGGGCAACGAGCGGGTCACCACCCAGAACCTGACCGTCCACGCCGTTGACGCGGAGAAGGGTCTGCTGCTCATCAAGGGCGCGGTTCCCGGTCCGAACGGCGGCCTCGTCCTGGTCCGCACCGCGGCCAAGGGGGCCTGAGGTAACCGATGAGCACTGTTGACATCCTTTCGCCTGCCGGCGAGAAGACCGGAAGCGTCGAGCTCCCCGCGGAGATCTTCGGCGTGGAGAAGATCAGCATCCCGCTGATCCACCAGGTCGTCGTCGCGCAGAACGCCGCTGCCCGCCAGGGCACGCACAAGACCAAGCGTCGCGGTGAAGTCCGTGGTGGCGGCAAGAAGCCGTACCGCCAGAAGGGCACCGGTCGCGCCCGTCAGGGTTCGACCCGCGCGCCGCAGTTCGCCGGTGGTGGCGTCGTCCACGGCCCGCAGCCGCGTGACTACTCCCAGCGGACCCCGAAGAAGATGAAGGCCGCGGCCCTGCGCCACGCCCTCACCGACCGGGCCCGCCACAGCCGCATCCACGTCGTCACCGGCGTGGTCGAGGGCGAGACCCCCTCCACGAAGTCCGCCAGGACGCTGTTCGGCAAGATCTCGGAGCGCAAGAACCTGCTCCTGGTCGTCGACCGCGCCGACGAGGCCGCGTGGCTGTCCGCCCGCAACCTGCCCCAGGTCCACATCCTGGAGCCGGGCCAGCTGAACACGTACGACGTTCTCGTCTCGGACGACGTGGTCTTCACCAAGGCCGCTTTCGAGTCCTTCGTCGCCGGCCCGAACAAGGCCAACGACAACGAAGGGAGCGAGGCCTGATGGCTACGCGTCACCCGAGCATCGCCTCGAAGGCTGCCAAGGCCGCCAAGGCCGCGCGTGTCGCCAAGGCGCGCCGCCACGCCGCCGAGGGCAAGAACACCGTCGAGACCCCGCTGAGCAAGTCGTACACGGACCCCCGTGACGTTCTGCTCAAGCCGGTCGTCTCGGAGAAGAGCTACGCGCTCCTCGACGAGAACAAGTACACGTTCATCGTCGACCCGAACGCCAACAAGACCCAGATCAAGCAGGCCGTGCAGGCGGTCTTCGAGGTCAAGGTCACCGGGGTCAACACGATCAACCGCCAGGGCAAGCGCAAGCGCACCAAGACCGGCTTCGGTCAGCGCTCCGCCACCAAGCGCGCGATCGTGACCCTCGCCGAGGGCGACCGTATCGACATCTTCGGCGGTCCGACCGCCTGACGGCGGTCCGGATCGTCCGATATCGGACGAGGACTGAGAAATGGGAATCCGCAAGTACAAGCCGACTACGCCGGGCCGTCGTGGCGCCAGCGTCGCCGACTTCGTCGAGGTCACGCGGTCCACGCCGGAGAAGTCGCTGGTCCGTCCCCTGCACAGCAAGGGCGGCCGTAACAATTCCGGTCGTGTGACCGTTCGCCACCAGGGTGGCGGACACAAGCGCGCCTACCGTGTGATCGACTTCCGTCGTCACGACAAGGACGGCGTGCCGGCGAAGGTCGCGCACATCGAGTACGACCCCAACCGCACCGCGCGCATCGCGCTGCTGCACTACGCCGACGGCGAGAAGCGCTACATCCTCGCCCCGCGCAACCTGCAGCAGGGCGACCGTGTGGAGAACGGTCCCGGGGCCGACATCAAGCCGGGCAACAACCTGGCCCTCCGCAACATCCCGGTCGGTACCACGATCCACGCGATCGAGCTCCGTCCCGGTGGCGGTGCCAAGTTCGCCCGCTCCGCCGGTGCCTCCGTGCAGCTGCTCGCGAAGGAGGGCACGATGGCCCACCTCCGCATGCCCTCCGGTGAGATCCGCCTGGTCGACCAGCGCTGCCGCGCCACGGTCGGCGAGGTCGGCAACGCCGAGCAGAGCAACATCAACTGGGGCAAGGCCGGCCGTAAGCGGTGGCTGGGCGTCCGCCCGACCGTCCGTGGTGTGGTCATGAACCCGGTGGACCACCCGCACGGTGGTGGTGAGGGCCGGACCTCCGGTGGCCGTCACCCGGTGTCCCCGTGGGGCAAGAAGGAAGGCCGTACTCGTTCGCCCAAGAAGGCGTCGAACAAGTACATCGTCCGCCGCCGCAAGACGAACAAGAAGCGCTAAGGACGGGTTGAGATGCCGCGTAGCTTGAAGAAGGGGCCCTTCGTCGACGACCACCTGAGCAAGAAGGTGGACTCGCAGAACGAAGCCGGCACCAAGAACGTCATCAAGACCTGGTCCCGCCGCTCGATGATCATCCCGGCCATGCTGGGTCACACGATCGCGGTGCACAACGGCAAGACCCACATCCCGGTGTTCGTCACCGAGTCGATGGTCGGCCACAAGCTCGGCGAGTTCTCGCCGACGCGCACCTTCCGGGGTCACGTCAAGGACGACCGGAAGTCGAAGCGCCGCTAGTCAGCGGGGTGAAAGACCATGACGAACGTGTCAAACACTGAAGGGACAACCATGGAAGCCAGGGCCCAGGCGCGGTACATCCGCGTCACGCCCATGAAGGCCCGCCGTGTGGTGGACCTCATCCGTGGCATGGACGCCACGGAGGCTCAGGCGGTCCTGCGTTTCGCCCCGCAGGCCGCGAGCGTGCCGGTCGGCAAGGTGCTGGACAGCGCCATCGCCAACGCCGCGCACAACTACGACCACACCGACGTCGACAGCCTCTACATCGCCGAGGCGTACGTCGACGAGGGTCCGACCCTGAAGCGGTTCCGGCCGCGTGCCCAGGGCCGTGCCTACCGGATCCGCAAGCGGACCAGCCACATCACCGTGGTCGTCAGCAGCAAGGAAGGAACCCGGTAATGGGCCAGAAGGTAAACCCGCATGGGTTCCGGCTCGGTGTCACGACCGACTTCAAGTCGCGTTGGTACGCCGACAAGCTGTACAAGGACTACGTCAAGGAAGACGTCGCCATCCGTCGGATGATGACGTCCGGCATGGAGCGCGCCGGCATCTCCAAGGTGGAGATCGAGCGCACCCGTGACCGTGTCCGCGTGGACATCCACACCGCGCGTCCGGGCATCGTCATCGGCCGCCGTGGCGCCGAGGCCGACCGCATCCGCGGCGACCTCGAGAAGCTCACGGGCAAGCAGGTCCAGCTGAACATCCTCGAGGTCAAGAACCCCGAGACGGACGCTCAGCTCGTGGCCCAGGCCGTTGCCGAGCAGCTCTCCTCCCGCGTCTCCTTCCGCCGTGCCATGCGCAAGAGCATGCAGTCGGCGATGAAGGCCGGCGCCAAGGGCATCAAGATCCAGTGCGGTGGCCGCCTCGGCGGCGCCGAGATGTCCCGCTCGGAGTTCTACCGCGAGGGCCGTGTGCCCCTGCACACGCTCCGCGCGAACGTGGACTACGGCTTCTTCGAGGCCAAGACGACCTTCGGCCGTATCGGTGTGAAGGTCTGGATCTACAAGGGCGACGTCAAGAACATCGCCGAGGTCCGCGCCGAGAACGCCGCCGCCCGTGCGGGCAACCGCCCGGCCCGTGGTGGCGCCGACCGCCCGGCCCGTGGTGGCCGTGGTGGCGAGCGGCGCGGTCGCAAGCCGCAGCAGCAGTCGGCTCCGGCCGCCGAGGCCCCCAAGGCCGACGCCCCGGCCGCTGCCGCTCCGGCTGAGAGCACCGGAACGGAGGCCTGACCGAAATGCTGATCCCCCGTAGGGTCAAGCACCGCAAGCAGCACCACCCGAAGCGCAACGGTATGTCCAAGGGTGGAACGCAGGTTGCGTTCGGCGAGTACGGCATCCAGGCGATGACCCCGGCCTACGTGACGAACCGCCAGATCGAGGCGGCTCGTATCGCGATGACCCGCCACATCAAGCGTGGCGGCAAGGTCTGGATCAACATCTACCCGGACCGTCCGCTGACCAAGAAGCCGGCCGAGACCCGCATGGGTTCCGGTAAGGGTTCGCCGGAGTGGTGGATCGCGAACGTCAAGCCCGGTCGGGTGATGTTCGAGCTGTCCTACCCGAACGAGAAGATCGCCCGTGAGGCGCTGACCCGTGCGGCCCACAAGCTGCCGATGAAGTGCCGGATCGTCAAGCGCGAGGCAGGTGAAGCGTGATGTCGGCCGGTACCAAGGCGTCCGAGCTGCGCGAGCTGGGCAACGAGGAGCTTCTTGGAAAGCTCCGCGAGGCCAAGGAAGAGCTGTTCAACCTCCGTTTCCAGGCGGCGACCGGGCAGCTCGAGAACCACGGCCGTCTCAAGGCGGTCCGCAAGGACATCGCGCGGATCTACACCCTGATGCGCGAGCGTGAGCTGGGCATCGAAACGGTGGAGAACGCCTGATGAGCGAGAAGAACGTGACTGAGAACGCAGAGGCGCGCGGCTTCCGCAAGACCCGTGAGGGTCTCGTCGTCAGCGACAAGATGGACAAGACCGTCGTCGTCGCCGTCGAGGACCGTGTCAAGCACGCGCTGTACGGCAAGGTCATCCGCCGTACCGAGAAGCTCAAGGCGCACGACGAGCAGAACGCCGCGGGCGTCGGCGACCGTGTCCTCCTGATGGAGACCCGGCCGCTGTCCGCGACGAAGCGCTGGCGCGTCGTCGAGATCCTCGAGAAGGCGAAGTAAGAAGCGGGGGCACCGCCCCCGCTGACCCCCGCTGGGGGCGACGCCCCGGGCCCCGGCCCGGACCCGGCGAAGTCCCCGGCGTGGGTCCCCGCCTCCCGAGACACCAGTAATTCCTGCGGGAGCTACCCGCAGGACGGTTCCGCCAGGCTCGGCGAAGGCCCGTGAGTGACTCACGGCCCTCCCCGGGAACCGGCAGACAATCAGGAGATAGACGTGATCCAGCAGGAGTCGCGACTGCGTGTCGCCGACAACACTGGTGCGAAGGAAATCCTTTGCATCCGTGTGCTCGGTGGCTCCGGTCGCCGCTACGCGGGCATCGGTGACGTCATCGTCGCCACCGTCAAGGACGCGATCCCCGGTGGCAACGTGAAGAAGGGTGACGTCGTCAAGGCGGTCATCGTTCGCACCGTCAAGGAGCGCCGCCGTCCGGACGGCTCGTACATCCGCTTCGACGAGAACGCCGCTGTCATTCTCAAGAACGACGGCGACCCTCGTGGCACCCGTATCTTCGGCCCGGTCGGCCGTGAGCTGCGCGAGAAGAAGTTCATGAAGATCATCTCCCTCGCGCCGGAGGTGCTGTGAGCATGAAGATCAAGAAGGGCGACCTGGTTCAGGTCATCACCGGCAAGGACAAGGGCAAGCAGGGCAAGGTCATTGCCGCTTTCCCGCGCGAGGATCGCGTCCTGGTCGAGGGTGTCAACCGGGTCAAGAAGCACACCAAGGCCGGCCCGACCGCCCGCGGTTCGCAGGCTGGCGGCATCGTCACGACCGAGGCGCCGATCCACGTCTCCAACGTCCAGCTGGTCGTTGAGAAGGACGGCAACAAGGTCGTCACGCGTGTCGGTTACCGCTTCGACGACGAAGGCAACAAGATCCGCGTTGCCAAGCGGACGGGTGAGGACATCTGATGGCTACCACCACCACTCCGCGTCTGAAGCAGAAGTACCGCGAGGAGATCGCGGGCAAGATGCGTGACGAGTTCAAGTACGAGAACGTCATGCAGATTCCCGGTCTCGTCAAGATCGTGGTCAACATGGGTGTGGGCGACGCCGCCCGCGACTCCAAGCTGATCGATGGCGCCATCCGCGACCTCACCACGATCACCGGCCAGAAGCCGCAGGTCACCAAGGCCCGCAAGTCCATCGCGCAGTTCAAGCTGCGTGAGGGCCAGCCGATCGGTGCCCACGTCACGCTCCGTGGCGACCGCATGTGGGAGTTCCTGGACCGCACCCTGTCGCTCGCGCTGCCGCGCATCCGCGACTTCCGCGGCCTGTCCCCCAAGCAGTTCGACGGCCGTGGCAACTACACCTTCGGTCTCACCGAGCAGGTCATGTTCCACGAGATCGACCAGGACAAGATCGACCGCGTCCGGGGTATGGACATCACCGTGGTCACCACGGCGACCAACGACGCTGAGGGCCGCGCGCTCCTTCGTCACCTCGGCTTCCCGTTCAAGGAGGCGTGAGCGAGATGGCGAAGAAGGCTCTGATCGCTAAGGCTGCTCGCAAGCCCAAGTTCGGTGTGCGTGGCTACACCCGCTGCCAGCGCTGTGGCCGTCCGCACTCCGTGTACCGCAAGTTCGGCCTGTGCCGTGTGTGCCTTCGTGAGATGGCTCACCGCGGCGAGCTGCCGGGCGTGACCAAGAGCTCCTGGTAACAGCCCACTTGGGTTGAAGCAGGACTCTCGGTAAGCAACTGGGGTCGGCAGGAGGCCCACCTCACATGCCGTAGGCTTGTGGGGTTGGGCGCCTGCCGCGCCCTTACGACTTACTACGCCGTAGGTCCACCGCGCCGCACCCGTCCCGTCTCGGATCGGGGAGAGGGATGGCGCACCAGGAAACCCCGGCGAGAGAGGCCGAAGGCCAATTCATGACCATGACTGATCCGATCGCAGACATGCTTACGCGTCTGCGGAACGCGAACTCGGCATACCACGACAGCGTGTCGATGCCGCACTCGAAGATCAAGTCGCACATCGCGGAGATCCTCCAGCAGGAGGGCTTCATCACGGGCTGGAAGGTCGAGGACGCCGAGGTCGGCAAGAACCTCGTCCTGGAGCTGAAGTTCGGCCCCAACCGTGAGCGCTCCATCGCGGGCATCAAGCGGATCTCCAAGCCCGGTCTCCGGGTGTACGCGAAGTCCACCAACCTGCCGAAGGTGCTCGGCGGCCTCGGCGTGGCGATCATCTCCACGTCCTACGGGCTCCTCACCGACAAGCAGGCCGGCAAGAAGGGCGTGGGTGGGGAAGTCCTCGCCTACGTCTGGTAGCGGAAGGGAACGGAGGAAACAGCTATGTCGCGCATCGGCAAGCTCCCCATCGCGGTTCCCGCCGGCGTGGACGTCACCATCGACGGCCGTACGGTCGCGGTCAAGGGCCCCAAGGGCTCGCTGACCCACACCGTCGTGGCGCCGATCGAGATCGCCAAGGGCGAGGACGGCACCCTGCAGGTGACCCGCCCCAACGACGAGCGTCAGAACAAGGCCCTGCACGGCCTGTCCCGCACGCTGGTGGCGAACATGATCACCGGCGTGACCCAGGGTTACGTGAAGAAGCTCGAAATCAGCGGTGTCGGTTACCGCGTGACGGCCAAGGGTTCGAACCTGGAGTTCGCGCTCGGCTACAGCCACCCGATCACCGTCGAGGCGCCCGAGGGCATCACCTTCAAGGTGGAGACCCCGACCCGCTTCCAGGTCGAGGGCATCGACAAGCAGAAGGTCGGCGAGGTTGCGGCCAACATCCGCAAGCTGCGCAAGCCTGACCCGTACAAGGCCAAGGGCGTCAAGTACGAGGGCGAAGTCATCCGCCGCAAGGTCGGAAAGGCGGGTAAGTAAGCCATGGCATACGGGCAGAAGATCCTCAAGGGCGACGCCTACAAGCGCGCCGCGATCAAGCGCCGCCACATCCGGATCCGCAAGCGGATCGCCGGTACGGCGGAGCGTCCCCGTCTGGTCGTGACCCGCTCCAACCGCCACATCGTGGCGCAGGTGATCGACGACCTGAAGGGCCACACCCTGGCATCGGCGTCCACCCTGGACAACTCGATCCGCGGTGGCGAGAGCGACAAGTCGACGCAGGCGAAGCAGGTCGGCGCCCTGGTCGCCGAGCGTGCCAAGGCCGCCGGTGTCGAGGCCGTCGTGTTCGACCGTGGTGGCAACCAGTACGCCGGGCGCATCGCCGCCCTGGCGGACGCCGCCCGCGAGGCCGGACTGAAGTTCTGAGTCGCCCGTCGCGGCAGCGACTTTTCGTTGCTGCGAGCTAGCGGAAACAGAGAGAGGTAATTCCAATGGCTGGACCCCAGCGCCGCGGTGGCGGTGCCGGTGGCGGCGAGCGGCGGGACCGGAAGGGCCGTGACGGCGGCGCAGCTGCCGCCGAGAAGACCGCGTACGTTGAGCGCGTCGTCGCGATCAACCGCGTCGCCAAGGTTGTGAAGGGTGGTCGTCGCTTCAGCTTCACCGCGCTGGTCGTGGTGGGCGACGGTGACGGCACCGTGGGTGTCGGATACGGCAAGGCCAAGGAGGTGCCGGCCGCCATCGCCAAGGGTGTTGAGGAGGCCAAGAAGCACTTCTTCAAGGTCCCCCGGATCCAGGGCACCATCCCGCACCCGATCCAGGGTGAGAAGGCTGCCGGCGTCGTGCTGCTCAAGCCCGCCTCCCCGGGTACCGGCGTTATCGCCGGTGGCCCGGTGCGTGCCGTGCTCGAGTGCGCCGGTATCCACGACATCCTGTCGAAGTCGCTCGGCTCCGACAACCAGATCAACATCGTGCACGCGACCGTGGAGGCCCTGAAGGGCCTGCAGCGTCCCGAGGAGGTCGCGGCCCGCCGCGGTCTGCCGCTCGAGGACGTGGCCCCCGCGGCCCTGCTCCGTGCGCGTGCCGGGGCTGGTGCGTGATGGCGCAGCTCAAGGTCACGCAGGTCAAGTCCTACATCGGCAGCAAGCAGAACCACCGCGACACCCTGCGTTCGCTCGGGCTCAAGAAGCTCGGCGACGTGGTCGTCAAGGAGGACCGCCCCGAGTTCCGCGGAATGGTGCACACCGTCCGCCACCTCGTGACGGTCGAGGAGGTCGACTGATCATGGCGGAGCAGAACCCGCTGAAGATCCACAACCTCCGTCCCGCCCCGGGCGCCAAGACCGCCAAGACCCGTGTGGGTCGTGGTGAGGCGTCCAAGGGTAAGACGGCCGGTCGTGGTACCAAGGGCACCAAGGCCCGCTACCAGGTTCCGGAGCGCTTCGAGGGCGGCCAGATGCCGCTGCACATGCGCCTCCCGAAGCTGAAGGGCTTCAAGAACCCGTTCAAGACCGAGTTCCAGGTCGTGAACCTCGACAAGCTGGCCGCGCTCTACCCCGAGGGTGGCGAGGTCACGGTCGAGGACCTGGTGACGAAGGGTGCCGTTCGCAAGAACAGCCTCGTCAAGGTCCTTGGCCAGGGCGAGATCTCCGTGGCGCTGCAGGTGACGGTGGACGCCGTCTCCGGCTCCGCCAAGGAGAAGATCACCGCCGCCGGCGGTTCTGTCACCGAGCTCGTCTGAGCCCGATGACGTAAAGCGGTCCCGACCGGGGGTACCTCACAACGAGGTATCCCCGGTTGGTCGTTTTCAGGGAGGCAGTGTCGCCGGTAAGGTGGCCTGCACCGTTCTTTATCGTCGAACCTCAAGACCGTCACCCTGACGCACTGGCGCGGGGGTCGCAGGAGGCACCGTGCTCACCGGCTTCGCCCGGGCGTTCAGGACGCCCGACCTGCGCAAGAAGCTGCTCTTCACGCTCGGCATCATCGTGGTGTACCGCGTCGGTACCCACATCCCGATCCCGGGTGTCAACTACAAGGCTGTTCAGCAGTGCGTCGGCGAGGCCTCGGGCAACCAGGGCCTCTTCGGCCTGGTGAACATGTTCAGCGGCGGTGCGCTGCTGCAGATCACGATCTTCGCCCTGGGCATCATGCCGTACATCACGGCGAGCATCATCCTTCAGCTCCTGACCGTGGTGATCCCGCGGTTGGAGGCCCTCAAGAAGGAGGGCCAGAGCGGCACCGCGAAGATCACCCAGTACACCCGTTACCTGACGGTGGCGCTGGCCATCCTCCAGGGCACGGGCCTGGTGGCGACCGCCCGCAGCGGCGCCCTGTTCTCCGGGTGCTCGGCGGCCGGGAACATCGTCCCGGACCAGGCGATCTTCAACACGATCGTCATGGTGATCGTCATGACCGCCGGCACGGCCACGGTCATGTGGCTCGGTGAGCTCATCACCGACCGCGGCATCGGCAACGGCATGTCGATCCTGATGTTCATCTCGATCGCCGCCACGTTCCCGTCCGCGCTGTGGGCGATCAAGAAGCAGGGCAAGCTCGCCGAGGGCTGGATCGAATTCGGCACCGTCATTCTCGTCGGCCTGGTCATGGTCGGCCTGGTGGTCTTCGTCGAACAGGCCCAGCGCCGTATTCCGGTGCAGTACGCCAAGCGCATGATCGGCCGCCGTTCCTACGGTGGTACGTCGACGTACATCCCGCTGAAGGTCAACCAGGCGGGCGTGATCCCCGTCATCTTCGCTTCTTCGCTGCTCTACATTCCGGCGCTCATCGCTCAGTTCTCCGGGGGCAACTCCGGATGGAAGACCTGGGTTCAGCAGAACCTGACCAAGGGCGATCACCCGATCTACATCACCATGTACTTCCTGCTGATCGTGTTCTTCGCCTTCTTCTACGTGGCGATCTCCTTCAACCCCGAAGAAGTCGCCGACAACATGAAGAAGTATGGTGGCTTCATCCCGGGCATCCGGGCTGGCCGGCCGACCGCTGAGTACCTTTCGTACGTGCTCAATCGGATCACCTGGCCGGGATCGCTGTATCTGGGCCTGATCGCTCTCGTACCGACAATGGCGTTGGTCGGCTTCGGGGCGAACCAGAACTTCCCCTTCGGCGGGACCAGCATCCTCATCATCGTGGGTGTCGGACTCGAGACGGTGAAGCAGATCGAGAGCCAGCTCCAGCAGCGCAATTACGAAGGGTTCCTCCGCTGATGCGAATCGTCCTCGTCGGACCGCCGGGTGCTGGCAAGGGAACGCAGGCCACACGCCTCGCCGAGAAGCTGCGTATTCCGCACATCTCCACGGGCGACCTGTTCCGCGCCAACATCAGCCGGCAGACGGAGCTCGGCAAGCTCGCGAAGTCCTACATGGACGCCGGGAACCTGGTGCCCGACGAGGTCACCATCGCGATGGCCAAGGACCGCATGGAGCAGCCCGACGCCGAGGGCGGCTTCCTGCTGGACGGTTTTCCGCGCAATGTGTCGCAGGCCGAGGCGCTGGACAAGCTGCTCCAGAGCGAGGGCATGAAGCTGGACGCGGTCCTCGACCTCGAGGTCCCCGAGGACGAGGTCGTCAAGCGCATCGCGGGTCGCCGCACCTGCCGCAACGACTCGGCGCACGTCTTCCACGAGACGTACAGCCCGCCGAAGAAGGAAGGCGTCTGCGACGTCTGCGGCGGTGAGCTGTACCAGCGGGACGACGACTCCGAGGAGACCGTGCGCAAGCGCCTTGAGGTCTACCACACGCAGACCGAGCCGATCATCGACTACTACCGGGCGCAGGGCCTGGTCGTGACGATCTCCTCGCTCGGTCCGGTGGACGAGATCACGCAGCGCGCGCTGGCGGCGCTGAAGCGCGACTGACCGCACTGCTCGGCCGCGGTTCCCCATGGGAGCCGCGGCCGACGTGTGCGCGGGCAGGTTTTCGCTGCCCCGTATTCTTGAGGGTGTCCGTCTTCCTTCCGGTCCGAGAAAGGCCGTAGTCCCCATGGTGCAGATCAAGTCCCCCGAGCAGATCGCCAAGATGCGTGAGGCGGGGCTGGTCGTCGCCGCGATCCACGCGGCCACCCGGGAGGCGGCCGTGCCGGGGGCGACCACCAAGGACCTGGACCAGGTGGCCCGCAAGGTGCTCGCCGAGCACAACGCCAAGCCGAACTTCCTCGGCTACGGCGGCTTCCCGGCGACGATCTGCACCTCCGTCAACGAGGTCGTGGTGCACGGCATCCCCTCCGACGACGTCGTCCTCAAGGACGGGGACGTCATCTCCATCGACTGCGGCGCGATCATCGACGGCTGGCACGGCGACGCGGCCTTCACCGCGTTCGTCGGCTCCGGTCACTCCCCGGAGCTGATCGAGCTCTCCCGGGTGACCGAGGAGTCGATGTGGGCCGGCATCGCCGCCATGAAGCAGGGCAACCGCCTGGTGGACATCTCCCGGGCCGTCGAGACGTACATCCGCCGCCAGCCGAAGCCCGGCGGCGGCCGCTACGGGATCATCGAGGACTACGGCGGCCACGGCATCGGCACCGAGATGCACATGGACCCGCACCTGCTGAACTACGTGGACCGGCGGCGCGGCAAGGGCCCGAAGCTGGTCCCCGGCTTCTGCCTGGCCATCGAGCCCATGGTCTCCCTGGGTACCGCGAGGACCCGCGTCCTCGAGGACGACTGGACGGTCATCACCACGGACGGCACCTGGTCCTCGCACTGGGAGCACTCGGTGGCGCTGACCGAGCAGGGCCCGCTGGTCCTGACCTCCCCGGACGGCGGCCGCGCCAAGCTGGCCGAGCACGGCGTCACGGCGGCACCGGACCCGCTGGCCTGAAAAAGGGCCCGCTCCCACGTCCGCCGAACCGGGCCGGACCCGGTCGCATGATGATCTCGGAGCTGGGGCAGACTTTCTCGATTCGTCTTTCGCAGAGGGCTGACGTAGACTGACTCGTCGGCTCTCATGTATCCGCATGTCCGCATGCGGAATATGGAGTCGATCAAGGTAGTCGATTCGAAGGGCGAAGCGTGGCCAAGAAGCAAGGTGCCATCGAGATCGAGGGCACTGTCGTCGAGTCTCTGCCGAACGCCATGTTCAGGGTCGAGCTCCAGAACGGCCACCAGGTCCTGGCACACATCAGCGGCAAGATGCGTATGCACTACATCCGCATCCTCCCTGACGACCGGGTCGTGGTGGAGCTTTCTCCGTACGACCTCACGCGTGGCCGGATCGTCTACCGGTACAAGTAGATCTTGCCCAGGCTCCACGTTCTTCGTGGGGCCGCCGGCAACTGACCCGGAGAACCTCACATCCCATGAAGGTCAAGCCGAGCGTCAAGAAGATCTGCGACAAGTGCAGGGTGATCCGCCGTCACGGCCGGGTCATGGTCATCTGCGACAACCCGCGCCACAAGCAGCGCCAGGGCTGACGCACAACCGACCGAACCCTCTGCACTCCCTTCGCAGAGATTCGCGCGACGCGAGCTGAATTGTTCATACGCAGGACCCGAGCCCAGCGCGGCTCGACACCCCCGGTTCGGAGGCCGGGGACCCGGTTCGTACCTGGTACGGCGGCCGGGGGACGGTCCTGCGGAAGACCTCCGAAGATCAACTGGAGCCATTTAATGGCACGCGTTTCCGGTGTTGACATCCCGCGCGAAAAGCGCGTGGAGGTCGCCCTCACCTATGTGTTCGGCATCGGCCGGACCCTGTCCCAGCAGACGCTGGCCGCCACCGACATCGACCCGAACACCCGCGTTCGCGACCTCTCCGAGGAGCAGCTCGTCGCGATCCGTGAGTTCGTCGACAACAACATCAAGACCGAGGGTGACCTCCGTCGCGAGATCCAGGCCGACATCCGCCGCAAGGTCGAGATCGGCTGCTACCAGGGTCTGCGTCACCGCCGCGGTCTGCCCGTCCGCGGTCAGCGCACCAGCACCAACGCCCGCACCCGCAAGGGCCCGCGTCGCGCCATCGCCGGCAAGAAGAAGCCGGGCAAGAAGTAGTCCGCAGCGACACTCGCCGTCCAGCGGTCTTCGCTGTAGGACCGACTACCTCCCGTAGGAGTTTTCGACATGCCCCCCAAGGGACGTCAGGGCGCTGCCAAGAAGGTGCGCCGCAAGGAAAAGAAGAACGTCGCTCACGGCCACGCGCACATCAAGAGCACGTTCAACAACACCATCGTTTCGATCACGGACCCGTCCGGCAACGTGATCTCGTGGGCCTCCGCGGGCCACGTCGGCTTCAAGGGCTCCCGCAAGTCCACGCCGTTCGCCGCGCAGATGGCCGCCGAGTCCGCCGCGCGTCGTGCCCAGGAGCACGGCATGCGCAAGGTCGACGTGTTCGTCAAGGGTCCGGGCTCCGGCCGTGAGACCGCGATCCGCTCCCTGCAGGCCACCGGTCTCGAGGTCGGCTCCATCCAGGACGTCACCCCGACCCCGCACAACGGCTGCCGCCCGCCGAAGCGTCGTCGCGTCTGACGTCGGCGCCTCAAGGGCTTGCTGTGCCTCCGGGCTTTCCGGCCGGGGGTGTGGGGGTTGTCCCCCACAGGTAACAGCCGGGCGGTACGGCCTTTTCCGGTCGTGCCGCCCGTACCCTTGCAATACCCGCACCCTTCGGGTGCGGCCTGGTCGGGCGTCAAATAGCGGGCGCCCACGACTGAAGGATCTGATCCACTCATGCTGATCGCTCAGCGTCCCTCGTTGACCGAAGAGGTCGTCGACGAGTTCCGCTCCCGGTTCGTGATCGAGCCGCTGGAGCCGGGCTTCGGCTACACCCTCGGCAACTCCCTTCGCCGTACCCTCCTGTCGTCGATTCCCGGTGCCGCTGTCACCAGCATCCGCGTCGACGGTGTCCTGCACGAGTTCACCACCGTGCCGGGCGTCAAGGAGGACGTCACCGACCTCATCCTCAACATCAAGCAGCTGGTCGTCTCCTCGGAGCACGACGAGCCGGTCGTGATGTACCTGCGCAAGCAGGGGCCGGGTCTGGTCACCGCCGCCGACATCGCGCCGCCGGCCGGTGTCGAGGTGCACAACCCGGACCTCGTTCTCGCCACGCTCAACGGCAAGGGCAAGCTGGAGATGGAGCTGACCGTCGAGCGCGGTCGCGGTTACGTCTCCGCCGTGCAGAACAAGCAGGTGGGTCAGGAGATCGGCCGTATCCCGGTCGACTCGATCTACTCGCCGGTGCTCAAGGTCACGTACAAGGTCGAGGCCACGCGTGTCGAGCAGCGTACCGACTTCGACAAGCTGATCGTCGACGTCGAGACCAAGCAGGCCATGCGTCCGCGTGACGCCATGGCGTCGGCCGGCAAGACCCTGGTGGAGCTGTTCGGTCTGGCCCGCGAGCTCAACATCGACGCCGAGGGCATCGACATGGGTCCGTCCCCGACGGACGCCGCGCTGGCCGCCGACCTGGCGCTGCCGATCGAGGAGCTGGAGCTCACGGTCCGCTCCTACAACTGCCTCAAGCGCGAGGGCATCCACTCGGTGGGTGAGCTGGTCGCGCGTTCCGAGGCGGACCTGCTGGACATCCGCAACTTCGGTGCGAAGTCCATCGACGAGGTCAAGGCGAAGCTGGCCGGCATGGGCCTGGCCCTGAAGGACAGCCCGCCCGGATTCGACCCGACCGCCGCCGCGGACGCCTTCGGCGCGGACGACGACGCGGACGCCGGGTTCGTCGAGACCGAGCAGTACTGAGCGCTCCGCGGGGAGGTCGTACTGTGTCTGCGGGCCGGTTGTGGCTGGTCGCGCAGTTCCCCGCGCCCCTTCCGGACGGGCCCCTTCGGGGCCCTGTCCGGATCTCTGACAGACAACCGTCTGCTCAGATACTGACTCCGGTACCTGGTACGGCCGGGGCAGACACCTAGGAGAAGAACCATGCCGAAGCCCGCCAAGGGTGCCCGTCTGGGCGGCAGCGCCGCGCACGAGAAGCTGCTCCTCGCGAACCTCGCGAAGGCGCTGTTCGAGCACGGCCGCATCACCACCACCGAGGCGAAGGCCCGCCGCCTGCGCCCGTACGCCGAGCGTCTGGTCACCAAGGCGAAGAAGGGCGACCTTCACAACCGCCGTCAGGTGCTCCAGGTCATCACGGACAAGAGCATCGTGCACACGCTCTTCACCGAGATCGGCCCGCGTTACGAGAACCGTCCGGGTGGCTACACCCGTATCACCAAGATCGGCAACCGCCGTGGCGACAACGCGCCCATGGCCGTGATCGAGCTGGTCGAGGCGCTGACGGTGCAGCAGAACGCCGTGGGTGAGGCCGAGGCCGCCACCAAGCGTGCGGTCAAGGAGGCCGAGGAGGCCAAGGCTCAGGAGACCACCGAGGCCCCGGCCGAGGAGGCCGCCGCCGAGGAGTCCAAGGACGCCTGAGGCACTGCCTGACGCCGGAAGCGGGTCCGCCCTTCGGGGCGGGCCCGCTTCCGCGTTTCTTCCCGAGGGATCCGCCCTGAGAGGATCTGCACGTGAGTGACGAAGTACAGCCCGGTCATGTCCGCGTCCGTCTCGACCTGTCCTACGACGGCACCGCCTTCCACGGCTGGGCCAAGCAGGCCGGCGGCAGGCGGACCGTGCAGGGGGAGATCGAGGACGCGCTGCGCACGGTCACGCGGTCCGGGGAGACGTACGAGCTGACCGTGGCCGGACGGACCGACGCCGGGGTGCACGCGCGGGGCCAGGTGGCGCACGTGGACCTGCCCGAGCGCGTCTGGCGCGAGCACCACGAGAAGCTGCTCAAGCGGCTCGCCGGGCGGCTGCCCAGGGATGTGCGGGTGTGGGCGCTGCGGCCCGCGCCCAGTGGCTTCAACGCCCGGTTCTCGGCCGTCTGGCGCCGCTACGCCTACCGTGCCACCGACAACCCCGGAGGCGTCGACCCGCTGCTGCGGGGCCACGTCCTGTGGCACGACTGGCCGCTCGACGTCGACGCCATGAACGAGGCCGCGCGGCGGCTGCTCGGTGAGCACGACTTCGCCGCCTACTGCAAGAGGCGCGAGGGCGCGACCACCATCCGCACCCTCCAGGAGCTGAGCCTGGAACGCGGCGGGGACGGCGTCGTCACGGCCACCGTCCGGGCCGACGCGTTCTGCCACAACATGGTGCGCTCGCTCATCGGGGCGCTGCTGTTCGTCGGCGACGGCCACCGTCCGCCGGACTGGCCGGGGAAGGTGCTGGCCGCGGGGGTACGGGACTCCGCCGTGCACGTCGTGCGGCCGCACGGGCTGACCCTGGAGGAGGTCGGCTACCCGGCCGACGAGCTGCTGGCCGCGCGCAGCCGGGAGGCACGCAACAAGCGGTCCCTGCCGGCGGCCGGCTGCTGCTGAGCGGCCGCCGCCGGTTCCCCCGTGCGGCAGGCGGCCGGCTGTTACTGGCCGGCCGCCGCCGACGCCTGGGTCTCGCCGCGCCGGCGGATCTGCTGGAAGGAGAACTCGGCGAGGTCGTCGCCGGCCTTGAAGGCCGCGGTGTCCTTGTTCGTCACGCTCGTGCCGTTGGCGAAGCCGGTGAGGGTGAAGTAGGCGTAGCGGCCGTAGGAGTTGGTCGTGGAGCGGCAGACGGCCCCGTTGCAGAAGGCCTTGACGCCGCCGCCGGACAGCGGCTTGATGATGCTCTTGTTGTCCGTCGCGCCCTTTGCCTTGAGCGCCTGCGCCTCGGTGTCGAAGACGGCGATGCCGACCGTCAGCGCGACGCCGCCCTGGGTGTAGGTCACCCGCAGCAGGCGGGTGCAGTCGTTGTCCGTGAGGGCCTTGGCGAGCGTGCCCTGGGCGACCGCGGCGCAGTTCTTGCTGTCGTCCGTGGGGCCCTTCTTGTACACGGTCTCGCCCATGGTCAGCTGGGCGCCCGGGAAGAGGGTGTCCACGCTGAGCGGGGCCGTGTCCTTCTTCGCGCTGGATATGAAGTCCTTCGGATCCAGCGGAGGCGGGGCGGTGGTCGGGGCGAAGGACGGCGCCGTGGCGGAGTCGCTCGGCAGGGCGGCGGAGCCGGGCAGCTGTGTGGCCGGCCCGCCCGACGCGTTGTTGTCGCCGTTCGCCGACACCACGGTCATGGCGACGGCAGCGCCGATCCCGACGGTGGCCAGCACACCACCGCCGATGAACAGCAGCCGGCGCCGTCTGCTCCGTGCCTCCGAGGCGTCGGCGAGCGCGGCCCAGTCAGGGTTCTGACCGCTGCCCGCGCTGTTCGGCGACTGCTCAGAATTCGGTTTCCAGGGATCCCACTGGGACTGCGAGCCCCCCTGCCCATAACTCATGGGGCGCATCTTAGACGGGGTCCGAGGGCCCTCCGCGCCGCCCGCGGCCGCCCACCTGGGGCCTTAGGTGCACGCCGGTACAAAGCGGCGCGCCGACAGCCGATACCCGTCGTGGAGCGGCCGGGATCGCGGGTCCGGATCGGGGGGGTGGGAACCGCCGGGACCCGCGGTCGTACACCCGTTTTGACCCGGCCAGGCCGCCACGGGTATCCTGCATCTTCGTTGTGTATTGGCTTGCTCATTCTCACGGGACGGGCCCTTACACCGGTCCACCGGGCCGATGACCAGCGACCAGCACGCGGTTTGCGTCACCGCTGTGCGGTCAGGGCTGTCGTGATCGTCTTTGGTGACCTTGTCAGGACCACTCACTGAAGAAGCGAAGGCTACGAACCGTGCGTACGTACAGCCCCAAGCCCGGCGACATCACGCGCCAGTGGCACGTCATTGACGCCCAGGACGTCGTCCTGGGCCGCCTGGCGTCCACTGCCGCCACCCTTCTGCGGGGCAAGCACAAGCCGATCTACGCGCCGCACGTCGACGCTGGTGACTTCGTCATCATCATCAACGCGGACAAGGTGCACCTCTCCGGCAACAAGCGGACCCAGAAGATGGCGTACCGCCACTCCGGCTACCCGGGTGGTCTGCGCTCCGTCCGTTACGACGAGCTGCTGGACAAGAACCCCGAGAAGGCCATCGAGAAGGCCGTCAAGGGCATGCTCCCCAAGAACTCCCTGGGCCGTCAGATGCTCTCGAAGCTGAAGGTCTACAAGGGTGACCAGCACCCGCACAGCGCCCAGCAGCCGGTGCCGTTCGAGATCACCCAGGTCGCGCAGTAAGTCCGGCCACCCCCTAAGACCGAAGAGAATCTGAGGAGAATCGTGGCCGAGACCACTGCCGAGCAGCCGCTCGAAGAGCTTGACATCGACAGCTACACCACCGAGTCCGAGGTCCCCGTCGAGGGCGAGTACACCTCGGAGTCGATGGCGTCCCGTTTCGGTGAGCCCCAGCCGGCCGCCGGCCTGGGCCGTCGCAAGAACGCCATTGCCCGCGTCCGGATCGTCCCGGGCACCGGCAAGTGGAAGATCAACGGTCGCACCCTCGAGGACTACTTCCCGAACAAGGTGCACCAGCAGGAAGTCAACGAGCCCTTCAAGGTGCTCGAGCTCGAGGGCCGTTACGACGTCATCGCCCGCATCGCCGGTGGCGGCGTCTCCGGTCAGGCCGGTGCCCTCCGCCTCGGTGTCGCCCGTGCCCTGAACGAGGCCGACGTCGACAACAACCGCGGCGCGCTGAAGAAGGCGGGCTTCCTGCGTCGTGACGACCGTGCGGTCGAGCGCAAGAAGGCCGGTCTGAAGAAGGCCCGCAAGGCCCCGCAGTACAGCAAGCGCTAATCTCGACGGCGCCCCTGCACGTACTCCGAACGCCCCGGCGGCACGCCTATGTGCCTCCGGGGCGTTCGTTTATCGCAAAGCTTGGGCGTATAACGGCACAAGGTGCTCAACGGCTGGTGTGATCGGATGCCCGGAGCGTCGAATGCCATGGACCGGCCCACGGACCGGCCCTCTTCTCGAACTGACGCTTCCTCAGGAGGACAAGTGGGACGACTCTTCGGCACGGACGGCGTCCGTGGTGTCGCCAACGCGGACCTGACCGCCGAGCTCGCGCTCGGCCTCTCGGTCGCCGCGGCGCACGTACTGGCCGAGGCGGGAACCTTCGAGGACCACCGACCGACGGCGGTGGTCGGGCGGGATCCGCGCGCGTCCGGGGAGTTCCTGGAGGCGGCCGTGGTCGCGGGCCTGGCGAGCGCGGGCGTGGACGTCCTGCGGGTCGGCGTGCTGCCGACACCGGCGGTGGCGTACCTGACCGGGGAGCTCGGCGCCGACCTCGGCGTGATGCTGTCGGCCAGCCACAACGCCATGCCGGACAACGGCGTCAAGTTCTTCGCCCGGGGCGGTCACAAGCTCGCCGACGAGCTGGAGGACCGGATCGAGTCCGTCTACGAGGAGCACCGCACCGGCGCGCCCTGGAACCGCCCGACGGGCGCCGGCGTGGGCCGGGTCCGCGAGTACGACGAGGGCTTCGACCGGTACGTCGCCCACCTCGTCGGCGCCCTGCCGAACCGGCTGGACGGTCTGAAGATCGTGCTCGACGAGGCGCACGGCGCCGCGGCCGGCGTCTCCCCGGAGGCCTTCCGGCGCGCCGGGGCCGAGGTCGTCACCATCGGCGCCGACCCGGACGGCCTGAACATCAACGACGGCTGCGGCTCGACCCACCTCGGCCCGCTCAAGGCCGCCGTCACCGAGCACGGCGCCGACCTCGGCATCGCGCACGACGGCGACGCCGACCGCTGCCTGGCCGTGGACCACACCGGCGAGGAGGTCGACGGCGACCAGATCCTGGCCGTGCTCACGCTGGCGATGCGGGAGCGTTCCGCACTGCCCTCCGACACCGTCGTCGCGACCGTGATGTCGAACCTGGGCTTCAAGCTCGCCATGGAGCGCGAGGGCATCCAGCTCGTGCAGACCGCCGTCGGCGACCGCTACGTCCTGGAGGAGATGAAGGACAAGGGCTACGCCCTCGGCGGCGAGCAGTCCGGCCACGTCATCATCCTGGACCACGCCACCACCGGCGACGGCACGCTCACCGGCCTGATGCTGGCCGCCCGGATCGCCGGGGCCGGCCGTACGCTGCGGGACCTGGCCTCCGTGATGGAGCGCCTGCCGCAGGTCCTCGTCAACGTGCCCGACGTGGACAAGACCCGGGTGAAGACCTCCGCCGACCTCGCCGCCGCGGTCGCCGAGGCGGAGCGGGAGCTGGGCGAGACGGGCCGCGTGCTGCTGCGCCCGTCGGGCACCGAGCCGCTGGTCCGCGTGATGGTCGAGGCCGCGGACATCGAGCAGGCCCGCTCGGTGGCGGGCCGTCTGGCCGATTCGGTGAAGTCGGCGCTCGGCTGACCGGTCCTACGGCAGACCCTGGCCGGCCTTGGACGTGCGCTCGCGCTGCCTCGCCCAGAACCACTTCTGGGCGAGCAGGGTGAGCGTGCCCGCCAGGACGATGCCGAGCATGTTCAGCAGAAGCTGGACCGTCGAGCCCGCGGTCTGGGCGGTGTCTCCGTAGGCGAGCGCGACGGCCGCGTTCGCGGCGGCCGGGACGGTGGTCACGGAGATGGCCACACCGATCAGGGCACCGGACTTGGCGGACGTCAACGAGAGCGTGCCGGCGGCTCCGGCGAGGACCGCCACGACGAAGGAGAACGCGTCGGGGGCGTAGACGAAGGCGGTGTTGGGCCGGGCGCCCTCCAGCTTCGCCTTGCTGAACAGTCCGACGGCGTCCATGAACAACGCGAAGCCCGCGGTGACCGCCATCGCCAGCGCGAAGCCGGCCAGCAGGGCGATCAGCGAGCGCAGGGCCAGCCGCGGTGCCCGCTGCACCAGGGCCGTGCCGATGCCCGCCAGCGGCCCGAACTCCGGTCCCACGGCCATCGCGCCGACGATCAGGACGGCGTTGTCGAGCACCACACCACAGGCGGCGATCATGGTGGCCAGCGTGATGAACGCGAGGTAGGTGACCGACAGCGTCGACTCCTCGTGCGTGGCCTCCGCCAGCTCCTGCCACAGCACCGCGTCCGCGCCCTCGCCCGGTGCCGCCTTCTCCGCCCGCTCGGCCCGGGCGGAGAGCGTCAGGTCGGGGGTCTCGACGGAGACGGAGCCGCTCCGTTCGATGCCCAGCTCCCGCAGTCCGTCGAGGAGTTCGTCGGCGGCCTCGCGCGCGACATCGCACAGGACCACGTCACCGGCCGGGTCGCGGGCGGCGGAGGGCAGTACGACCAGGTGCGCGGTGCCGACCGTCGTCTCGATCAGACGCAGCACGGCGTCGGTCTGTCCGGGCGGTGTGATCAGGCGCAGATGCAGCATGGCGGCAGCGTAGACGTCACAGTTTGCGCAGGCTCAGCCGCTGCACCTTGTGGTCGGGGCCCTTGCGCAGCACGAGCGTGGCACGGCCCCGGGTGGGCGCGATGTTCTCCACCAGGTTCGGCTTGTTGATGGTCCGCCACATCCTGCGGGCGTAGTCGAGGGCCTCCGACTCGGACACCTGGGTGTACTTGCGGAAGTACGAGGACGGGTCCTGGAAGGCCGTCGTGCGCAGCTTGCCGAACCGGTCCAGGTACCAGCGCTCGATGTCCTCGGTGCGCGCGTCGACGTACACGCTGAAGTCGAAGTAGTCGGCGAGTCCGACCCTGGTGCGGCCGTCCGTGCCGGGCAGGGCGGGCTGGAGGACGTTCAGGCCCTCGACGATGAGGATGTCGGGGCGCCGCACGGTCAGCTTCTCGCCGGGGACGATGTCGTAGATGAGGTGGGAGTAGACGGGCGCGGTCACCTCGTCCTTGCCGGCCTTGATGTCGGCGACGAACCGGGTCAGGGCCCGCCGGTCGTACGACTCCGGGAAGCCCTTGCGCGACATCAGCCCCCGCGCCTCCAACTCCCGTGTGGGCAGCAGGAACCCGTCGGTGGTGACCAGCTCGACCCGCGGATGCTCGGGCCAGCGGGACAGCAGTGCCTGGAGCAGCCGGGCGACGGTCGACTTGCCCACGGCGACCGAGCCGGCCACCCCGATCACGAAGGGCGTGCCGGACTGGGAACCCTGCTCGCCGAGGAACGTGTTCAGCGCGCCGCGCAGCCCGTCCGTCGCGCCGACGTAGAGGTTGAGCAGCCGGGACAGCGGCAGGTAGATGTCCCGCACTTCGTCGAGGTCGATCACGTCGCCGAGACCGCGCAGTCGCTCGACCTCCGCGGCGGAGAGCGGCAACGGCGTCTTGTCACGCAACGCGCTCCATTCGGCGCGGGTGAGGTCGACGTAGGGAGTCGCCTCCGGCCGGGACCGGTGGGCGCTCCGGGGCATCGAGGAGACCGGAGAGATCACATTCCATTGTTAACGGAGTTTGAACAGCGCGCAGGGTGGGCTGTGTCACGTCCGCGGGGAGTGGAGATCACGTCGCCGTCACGTTCGGGTACCGGGCCGCTTATTCAAGATCATCTCCAGGGCTGCGGCACATAGAGTGCGGTGACTGGCCGGGGAGACCGTCCGCCGGTCCGAAGAGAAAGAGTGACCTTCCGTGAGTTCCCTCGTGGTCCGCCGTACCGCGCTCGCCGCGTCCACCGCCGCTCTGGTCCTGCTCGCCACCGCCTGCGGCGGTTCCTCCGACAGCAAGGACGCGAAGGCCGACGACGGCAAGACCGCGCAGGCCGACAAGACCGCCTCCGCCGCACCGGCCAAGGCGCTCGGCGCCGCCGAGCTGGAGAAGGCCGCGCTGACCCAGGCGGACGTCAAGAGCGGCAAGGTCACCAAGCTGCCGGCGAAGGACGACATCGCCCAGGACAAGGTGAAGACCGGCGACGCCGCCTGCACGCCGCTGGCGCTCGTCCAGTCGGGCAGCTGGGTGGGCACGCCCGCCGCCACCGTGAAGCGGTCGTGGCTGGCCGACGGGAAGAAGCCCGCGGCGGGCGCCGACCCCCAGGTCGCCCTGCTGGCCGGACTCGACCGCGAGAAGGCCGTCGTGACCCTCGCCTCCTACGACGACGGCGGCGCCGAGCAGGCGCTGAAGGACCTTCGGACGGCCGCCGACAAGTGCGCCGGCGGCTACACCTACATCGCGGACGGCACCAAGACCGGGATCGCCAAGGTGGCCGTGACCCAGGCACCCGAGGGCGCCGACGAGGCGTTCGCGGTGACGCAGACCATGAACGCCGACGGCGTCAAGGCTCCGGTGAAGGCCGTCGTCGTCCGCAAGGGCGCCACCGTGGTCTACCTCCCCGCCATCAACCTCGCGGCGGCCGTCTCGGGCAAGGACTTCGACTTCCCCACGGCGCTCGTCGACGCGCAGCTCGCCAAGCTGAAGTGATCCGGAGTCCCACCGGGGCCCTTCCTGCCCCGGTGGGAATTTCCGATTTCGGGCACGAAGTCCCCACTTCCGGCGGGCGCGGGCCCGTAGGCTGCCGCCCATGTGCGGAATCGTGGGATACGTGGGGTCGCAGTCGGCACTCGAAGTCGTGATGGCCGGTCTGAAGCGGCTGGAGTACCGGGGTTACGACTCGGCCGGTGTCGCCGTGCTCGCGGACGGCGGGCTGGCGGCGGCCAAGCGGGCCGGGAAGCTGGTCAACCTGGAGAAGGAACTCGCGGACCGGCCACTGCCGACCGGTTCCACGGGCATCGGGCACACCCGATGGGCCACCCACGGCGGGCCCACCGACGGCAACGCCCACCCGCACCTGGACAATTCGGGGCGGGTCGCCGTCGTCCACAACGGCATCATCGAGAACTTCGCCGCGCTGCGGGCCGAGTTGACCGAGCGCGGGCACGAGCTGTACTCCGAGACCGACACCGAGGTCGTGGCGCACCTGCTCGCCGAGGAGTTCTCGGTGAGCGCCGATCTGGCGGAGGCCATGCGGCTGGTGTGCCGCCGCCTCGAGGGCGCGTTCACGCTGGTCGCCGTGCACGCCGACGAGCCGGACGTGGTCGTGGGCGCCCGCCGCAACTCCCCGCTGGTCGTGGGCGTCGGGGAGGGCGAGGCCTTCCTCGCCTCCGACGTCGCCGCGTTCATCGCCCACACCCGCTCCGCGATCGAGCTGGGCCAGGACCAGGTGGTGGAGCTGCGCCGGGACGGGGTGACGGTCACCGGGTTCGACGGTCGGCCCGCCGACGTCCGCTCCTACGACGTCGACTGGGACGCGGCGGCCGCGGAGAAGGGCGGCTACGACTACTTCATGCTCAAGGAGATCGCCGAGCAGCCCAAGGCGGTCGCCGACACGCTGCTCGGCCGCATCGACGCGGGCGGCTCCCTGACGCTGGACGAGGTCCGCATCTCCGCCGCCGAGCTGCGCGAGATGGACAAGGTCGTCATCATCGCCTGCGGTACGGCCTTCCACGCGGGCATGATCGCCAAGTACGCCATCGAGCACTGGACGCGGATCCCCTGCGAGGTGGAACTCGCCAGCGAGTTCCGCTACCGGGACCCGATCCTGGACGCCCAGACCCTCGTCATCGCCATCTCCCAGTCCGGCGAGACCATGGACACGCTGATGGCCCTGCGCCACGCCCGGGAGCAGGGCGCCAAGGTACTGGCCATCTGCAACACCAACGGCTCCACCATCCCGCGCGAGTCGGACGCGGTCCTCTACACCCACGCGGGCCCGGAGGTCGCGGTCGCCTCGACGAAGGCGTTCCTGACCCAGCTCGTGGCCTGCTACCTGGTGGCGCTGTACCTGGGCCAGGTCCGCGGCACCAAGTGGGGCGACGAGATCCAGGTCGTGATCCGCGACCTGTCGCAGATCGGCGGCGCGGTCGAGCGGGTCCTGAAGACGATGGAGCCGGTACGGGCGCTGGCGCGCTCGCTGGCGGACAAGAACACGGTGCTGTTCCTCGGCCGGCACGTGGGCTATCCGGTCGCCCTCGAAGGCGCCCTGAAGCTCAAGGAATTGGCGTACATGCACGCCGAGGGCTTCGCGGCGGGCGAGCTGAAGCACGGGCCGATCGCGCTGATCGACGAGGACCTGCCGGTGGTCGTGGTGGTGCCGTCCCCGCGGGGCCGGTCCCTCCTCCACGACAAGATCGTCTCCAACATCCAGGAGATCCGGGCGAGGGGTGCCCGCACGATCGTGATCGCGGAGGAGGGGGACGAGGCGGTCGCGCCGTACGCCGACCACCTGATCCGCATCCCGGCCACCCCGACCCTGCTCCAGCCGTTGGTCGCCACGGTCCCGTTGCAGGTCTTCGCCTGCGAACTCGCCACCGCGCGGGGCAACGAGGTGGATCAGCCGCGGAACCTGGCGAAGTCCGTCACGGTGGAGTGACGCTTCAGTGCCTCCACGAAGCTGCTGAAGACCTCGGCCGGAAGCGTGACGATGCCTCCGGCCGGGGTCTTCGAGTCTCGGATGGCCATGTGGGTGGGGGAGTTGGCGATCTCGACGCAGTCGTTGCCGTCGCCAGGACCGGAGTAGGACGACTTCCGCCAGACAGGGGTGGGCATGGGCTGCCGCCTCAGCGTTCCGGGGTGCCGGTGGTCTTCAGGGCTTTGACGAAGGCGGTGAAGGCTCCGGCTGGGAAGGTGAGGACAGCCCTGGTGGGGACCTTGGAGTCTCGGATGGCCATGTGGGTGGGGGAGTTGGCGATCTCGACACAGTTGTTGCCATCGCCGCCGCCGGAGTAAGAGGACTTCCGCCAGTTGCCAAGGTTGGTCACGGTGCGCCTCACAGATCCTTTGCGAGTTGGTGGATGAATACACGTGAGCGTTCGGGCCCGAGCGACGCGTCGTCCAGTGTACGGAAGAGTGTGCGAAAAACGCCGAGTTGAGCCTCAGAGTCGATGAAAGCGGTGCCGTGCGGCGCGTCGCGTACGGCCGTGTCCAACCTGGGAACGGGGCCGCCCGCGAGCATCATGGCGCTCCAGGCCCCTCCGAAGCCGTCGAGGTCGAAGGGAATTACACGCACCGTGATGTGCTCCGACTCGGACAGCTCCAGGACGCGGTGGAGTTGAGCCTGTGAAACCGCGCGGTCACCTACCCTGATGCGCAGTGCCGCCTCATGGATGATCGCTTCATAAGGGGTGGGGCTCGACCCTTCGAGGATCACCTTGCGTTGCATCCGGTGATGGACGCGCGGTTCGAGTTCCTCGTCGGGTAGCTCGGGGATTCTGGACGAGAAGGCGGCACGGGCGTAGGCGTCCGTCTGAAGCAGGCCGGGAATGAACAAGAACTCGACGTCGCGTCGATATGTTGAGTGGTGTTCCAACTCGGCGATGTCCAGGAACGGCGTCGGCAGAAGGCCTCTGAACTCCTCCCACCAGCCGCGCGTGCGGTCTGTCGCCATCGCGGTCAGCGCCGCGATCAAATCCGCGTCCGTGCAGGCGTAATGAGAGGCCAAGCGCCTAACGCGTTGCTCGCTCACCCCCGCGATTCCGGACTCGATCTGGCTCATCTGGACGGAGTTCACCCCCAGCAGGCTCGCTGCCTCGGTGGCCTTGAGGCCTGCGGCCTCACGTAGCTTCCGCAGCTCGGCGCCCAGGCGTGCCTGGCGTGTAGTGGGATGCCGTCTGGGCGGCATGACTTCCTCCCTGGCCTTCGACGTCCCGTTGCATGTGCCTCGTTCGGGGTCAGGTTACGGGATCCGCTTGCAGCGGAATAAATCTATGACCTACCGTCTGTCACGCGACGCACACGCTGCGGAGCGATTCCTGACCCCTTGCCGTCCGAACGGAGTTGAGCCATGCCCGAAGACGTGTCGGAACCCTGGGAATACTGCCTCTACATCCCCAACGACCTCCGCGCCGTCACCGTCAGTCGGTGCACGCTCCGGCTGATTCTCACCATGCACGGGCTGATTCGGCTCGTCGACGTGGCCGAGTTGCTCGCGACCGAGCTGGTGTCCAATGCCGTACGGCACACCAAGGGGCCCGCCGCGCTGCGGCTGCGGTGGGCAGCGGGTGTACTGCGGATCGGGGCGTGGGGCGCCGACCCCGCGCCCCCCGAGCCGCCCGTCCCCCTGGAACGCGTGGGCGACGGAGAAGAGGGGCGCGGGCTGGCGCTCGTGCGGGCCTGTTCCGACCTGTGGGGCTGGCAGCCCCTGGCCAGGGAGGGCAACCGCGGCAAAATCGTCTGGTGCGAACTGGCCGCCGCGTAGTGGAGGCTCAGGAGCTTGCACTCAGGTGTCGCCACGATCGAGAAGTCGCCCGCCCCGAGGATCCGCGAGGGTCTGAGTCGACGCTGCGCCGCATATGTCTGGTTCCGTCTCCCTATCCTCGACAGCGTCTCTTCTGAGCTCAGGCTGGGCAGCGTGACCTGTGTCCTTGAGCCGCTACGCATCGCCGAACACTCCGACTACCAGGTCGTGGAACGGGTGCTGCGGACCGCCGTGGCCGGGCTGGGTGAAGCCGAGACCGCAGAACGCATCCCGACCGGTTGGACCGCCCGTGCGGCATCGCTGGGACAGCAGGTCGCCCGTTCCCTCGGAGCATCGCCCGATGTCGGCATGTTCGTCGCGGTACGTGCGGACGGCGTCGAAGTCCGGACGGCCGAGGTCACACAGAGGACCGCGTTCAATCTGCAGGCCGCCACGCGTGCGCGCCTGCGCACGTTCGGCTCGCGGCGGGGACGTCTCAGCGGCCTGGTGGAGGGAAAGCATCGCTGTCCCCGGGCGGTGCTGCGCACCGAGGTCGGCGGGGAAGTGATTCCTGTCTATTTTGGTGATGATCTGGACACCGAGCTGCGGCGGGCCTGGCGACGTGACCGGGTGGAGGTCACCGGCGAGATCACCGAGAACGCACAGGGCCAAGTGGTCCAGGTGCGCGCGACGGAGATCGAGCTCCTTCCGACAGAGCCGCAGCTCTCGGACGACGAACTGCGGGCGGGGTTCTGGCCGGACATGACCGGCGGCCAGGACGCGGTGGACTATGTGGAGGCTCTGCGTGGGGGAAACTGACCGCCCCGAGTCGGTCTGCTTCGAGTTCGGCGGCGCAGGGCTGTTCCCGGCCTCCGAGGTCGACTGACAGCGGTAGCGCGGCAGGTGAAGTGCGGCCCGTAGGGTGCTCCGCATGAGCATCATCGGGGTCGGTATCGACGTGGCCGAGATCGACCGGTTCGCGGCGTCGCTGGAGCGGACGCCCGGACTGGCGACGCGGCTGTTCGTGGAGAGCGAGTTGCTGCTGCCCGGCGGCGGACGCCGGGGCATGGCGTCGCTGGCCGCCCGGTTCGCTGCCAAGGAGGCGCTCGCCAAGGCGCTCGGCGCGCCGGCCGGACTGCTGTGGACCGACGCGGAGGTGTACGTCGAGGACTCCGGCCGGCCGCGGCTGCGGGTGAGCGGCACGGTCGCCGCCAAGGCCGCGGAACTGGGCGTCCGCTCCTGGCACCTGTCCCTGAGCCACGACGCGGGCGTGGCGTCCGCCGTGGTGATCGCGGAGGGCTGACGCCCCCGCGTCACCGCTCCCGTCACCGGTCCGCGTGCGGGATCGGACGCATCCGGGGCAGACTCGACCGCATGCGTACCGCGTACAGCGTTGAGACGGTCAGGACAGCCGAGCGCGCGCTCATGGCGAGGCTCCCCGACGGCGCCCTCATGCAGCGGGCCGCTGCCGGACTCGCCGCCGCGAGCGCGGACTTGCTCGGGCGGGTGTACGGACGCCGGGTGGTGCTGCTGGTCGGCAGCGGCGACAACGGCGGCGACGCGCTGTACGCCGGAGCCCGACTGGCCCGGCGCGGCGCCGGGGTGACCGCCGTGCTGCTCGCGCCCGGCCGCACCCACCCCGGCGGCCTCGCCGCGCTGCGCCGGGCGGGCGGGAGCGTGGCCCCGGACGGCGCCGCCGGGGAGGCGATCGACCGGGCCGACCTCGTCGTCGACGGCATCGTCGGCATCGGCGGCAAGGGCGGCCTGCGCGCCGACGCCGCGCCACTGGCCGAGCGCGCGGCACGCTCCGGGGTGGCCGTCGTCGCCGTGGACCTGCCGAGCGGGGTGGACGCGGACTCCGGGCAGGTGCTGGGCGACGCCGTGCGCGCCGACCTGACCGTCACCTTCGGCACGCACAAGCCGGGGCTGCTCGTCGACCCGGCCCGCGAGTACGCCGGCACGGTCCGCCTCATCGACATCGGCCTGGGCCCCGAGCTGCCCGCCGCACCCGAACTGGAGGCGCTCCAGCACGCCGACCTGGCCGCGCTGCTGCCGCAACCGGCCGCCGAGAGCGACAAGTACCGGCGCGGTGTCGTCGGCATCGCGGCGGGCTCGGCCCGCTATCCGGGCGCGGCCGTGCTCGCCGTGTCGGGCGCGCTGCGCGGCGGGGCGGGCGCGGTGCGGTACGTCGGCCCGGCCGGGCAGGCCGTCATCGCCCGCTTCCCGGAGACACTCGTGTCCGACCAGGGCCCGCACAGGGCCGGCCGCGTGCAGGCGTGGGTGGTGGGACCGGGCGCCGGGGACGACGCGGCCACCGTCGCCGAGGTGCTGGAGACCGACGTACCCGTATTGATCGACGCGGACGGGCTGCGCCTGGCCGACCGCGACGCCGTACGCGCCCGTACCGCCCCGACCCTGATGACCCCGCACGCCGGGGAGGCCGCGGCCCTGCTCGGGGTGGCCCGCGAGCAGGTCGAGGGCGCACGGCTGGCCTCCGTACGCGAACTCGCCGCCGCCTACCGGGCGACGGTCCTCCTCAAGGGCTCCACCACCCTCGTCGCCGACCCGGACGGCGGCCCCGTGCGGGTCAACCCGACCGGTACGTCCTGGCTCGCCACCGCCGGCAGCGGTGACGTGCTGTCAGGCCTGGCCGGCTCGTTGCTGGCCGCCGGTCTCCCCGCCCTGGACGCGGGCAGCGCGGCGGCCTATCTGCACGGACTGGCCGGCCGGATCGCCGCGCACGGCGCGCCGATCGGCGCCCACGACATCGCGGAGACCATCCCGAGGGCCTGGCGGGACGTACGGGACTGAGCCGCCAAGGGGGCGCGGCGGCGTGACCGGGGCCGCCACCGACCCGCTTCTCGAAGGGCCGTCCGGTGCCTCTGAGACACTGGGGGCGCGATGAACGACACAGCACACCCACAAACGGCGCCGCTGCGTGCCCGTGCCGAAATCGATCTGGCCGCCGTACGGGCCAACGTGCGGGCCCTGCGCGACCGCGTGTCCGGCGCCGCCGTCATGGCCGTGGTCAAGTCCGACGCCTACGGCCACGGCGCGGTCCCGTGCGCCCGCGCGGCCGTCGCGGCGGGGGCGACCTGGCTGGGCACCGCCACGCCCGAGGAGGCGTTCGCCCTGCGCGCGGCCGGTCTGCCGCCCGAGCGGGTGCGGATCATGTGCTGGCTGTGGACACCGGGCGGGCCCTGGCGGGAGGCGATCGAGGCCGACCTCGACATGTCCGTGAGCGACCTGTGGGCGCTGGCGGAGGTCCGCGAGGCCGCCCGGCAGGCCGGCCGTCCCGCACGCGTGCAGCTCAAGGCCGACACCGGACTCGGCCGCAACGGCTGCCAGCCCGCCGACTGGCCCGCGCTCGTCACCGAGGCCGTGCGCGCCGAGGCCGACGGTCTGATCCGGGTCACCGGGCTGTGGTCCCACTTCGCCTGCGCCGACGAGCCGGGCCACCCCTCCATCGCCGCGCAGCTCGCCCTCTTCCGCGAGATGACCGCCCACGCCGAACAGCGCGGTCTGCGCCCCGAGGTGCGGCACATCGCCAACTCGCCCGCCGCGCTCACCCTCCCCGAGAGCCACTTCGACCTCGTCCGCGCCGGAATCGCCGTCTACGGCGTCTCGCCCAGCGCCGAACTCGGCACCCCGGCCGACTTCGGGCTGCGCCCCGCCATGACCCTGTCCGCCTCGCTCGCCCTGGTGAAGCACGTGCCGGGCGGCCACGGCATCAGCTACGGGCACCACTACCTCACCCCCGGCGAGACCACCCTCGGCCTGGTGCCCGTCGGCTACGCGGACGGCATCCCACGGCACGCGTCCGGCACCGGGCCGGTCCTGGTCGGTGGCAAGTGGCGTACGGTCGCCGGACGGGTCGCCATGGACCAGTTCGTGGTCGACCTCGGCGGCGACGAGCCCGAGATCGGTTCCGAGGCCGTGCTCTTCGGCCCCGGCGACCGCGGCGAGCCGACCGCCGAGGACTGGGCGCAGGCCGCCGGCACCATCGCGTACGAGATCGTCACGCGCATCGGATCGCGCGTCCCGCGCGTCTATGTCAACGAGGAGCAGGGCGGGGCAGAGGACGGGGAGCGGACCGCGCAGGACGGGTGACCCGCGCGGACACCTGGGCGCGGCACGGCGGCACCCACCGGGGCCGGTGCCGGCCACTGAGGCGAACAGCAGTACGGCGAAAAGAGGAGCGGTACGTGAGCGAGAGCAGTGCGGGGGCCGTCGCGAAGGCCGCCACGGCGGCCGTCGCCTCTGCCGCGGAGGCGGCCGGCGGCTGGCGTCGGGCGACCGGCATCGCCGGCGCGGCGATAGGCGTGGTGGCGGCGGGCGCCGCCGCCGGGGTCGCCATCGAACGGATGACCGTCGGCCGCGGCATACGCCGCAAGGCCCGGCTCGCCCTGGACTCCGTGGGCCCCTACGGCGCCCTGCGCGGCACGCCGGGCAAGGCCCTGGCCGACGACGGCACCGAGCTCCACTACGAGGTCGACGACATCGACCCCGACGCCACCGCGAACCTCGGCCCGCGCCGCCGGCGGCTCTTCGGCCGCAAGGCCCCCGCCCCCGTCACCGTCGTCTTCAGCCACGGCTACTGCCTCAGCCAGGACTCGTGGCACTTCCAGCGCGCCGCCCTGCGCGGAGTCGTCCGCACCGTCCACTGGGACCAGCGCAGCCACGGCCGGTCCGCCCGGGGCCTCGCCCAGAGCCGTGACGGCGTGGAACTGACCATCGACCAGCTTGGCCGCGATCTGAAGGCCGTCATCGACGCCGCCGCTCCCGAGGGACCCCTCGTGCTCGTCGGGCACTCCATGGGCGGCATGACGATGATGGCGCTGGCCTCCCAGTACCCCGAGCTGATCCGCGAGCGGGTCGTCGCCACCGCCTTCGTCGGCACCTCCTCCGGACGGCTCGGCGAGGTCAACTTCGGACTGCCGGTGGCCGGCGTCAACGCGGTACGACGGGTGCTCCCCGGCGTGCTCAAGGCGCTCGGGCAGCGCGCCGAGCTGGTGGAGAAGGGACGGCGGGCCACCGCGGACCTGTTCGCCGGCGTCATCAAGCGGTACTCGTTCGCCGGCCGGGACGTCGACCCGGCGGTCGCCCGGTTCGCCGAGCGGATGATCGAGAGCACACCGATCGACGTGGTCGCCGAGTTCTACCCGGCCTTCACCGACCACGACAAGACCGAGGCGCTCGCCCTCTTCGCGGACATACCGGTGCTGGTCCTGGCCGGGGTGCAGGACCTGGTCACGCCCAGCGAGCACAGTGAGGCCATCGCCGGCCTGCTCCCCGAGGCGGAGCTGGTGCTGGTCCCGGACGCCGGTCACCTGGTGATCCTGGAGCACCCGGAGGTCGTCACGGACCGCCTCGCCGACCTGCTCGCCCGCGCGGGCGCGGTCCCGGCAGGCACTACCGTTGACGGTTATGGAAGCACCAGCAGCACGGCACATCCCTGACCCCGGGTCCGTCGAGATCACCGTCAACGCCCCCGAGCAGATGCGCGAGCTGGGCCGCCGGCTGGCCAAGCTGCTGCGCGCGGGCGACCTCGTGATGCTCAGCGGGGAGCTCGGCGCGGGCAAGACCACGCTGACCCGCGGCCTCGGCGAGGGGCTCGACGTGCGCGGCGCCGTCACCTCCCCGACCTTCGTGATCGCCCGGGTGCATCCCTCCCTGGGCGACGGCCCGCCGCTCGTGCACGCCGACGCCTACCGCCTGTCCGGCGGGCTCGACGAGATGGAGGACCTCGACCTCGACGTGTCGCTGCCGGAGTCGGTGGTCGTCGTGGAGTGGGGCGAGGGCAAGGTCGAGGAGCTGACCGACGACCGGCTCCAGGTCCTGATCCACCGGGCCGTCGGCGACACCACGGACGAGGTGCGGCACGTGACGGTGACGGGTATCGGGGACCGGTGGTCCGCCGTCGACCTGGGCGTTCTGACCGCCTGAGCGCCGCCCGGAGTTTCCGACAGGACGTCGGCAAATTCTTGCGCAGGGCGCTCCGGGCGTGGTCACATGGTGTTCAGCCCGTGGTTAGGCGCGCCTAACCACGTCCGCCCCCGGCCCCCAGGAGGCGTCCATGTCGGCCATGGAGAGCAACGAACACCAGCAGCGGCACCAGTCGAGGCCGCGGCCGTACGCGGTGGGCGGTGTGTCCATGCGTGACCTGCTGGCCTCCTGCGCCGCCGCCGACGCCGTCTCCCGGCCGCCACGCGCCCCGGAGCCCGCGGACCCCCGCACGGTGGGGGAGCCCCGCGAAGCGGCGTAACCCGATCGGCTGACTTGCGGACGACTGACTTCGGCGGCGGCGTGCCCGGCGGACGGCGGGCTCTCACGGAAGGTCGGTTCCGGTGGTCGGCCGTCCGGTGCTGCGACCGGCGCTAGCGGATGACGACCACCTTCTGGCCGATCGTCGCGAACATCCACATCGTCTCGCCGTCCGCGCGGGACTCGCGGATGCCGCCGGTTTTGATCGCCGGGTTGGGCGTGGGCCAGGAGCCGTCCACCGCCGCGCTGAAACCGATGACCGCCCCGTCCGTGCTGGTGAACCGCACCACGTGCTCGACGGGGACGCCGTCGGTCCCGGTGATCGCCTTCGAACGGGACGCGACCGCGTAGGTCCCCGGCGCCGGGTGGACGTTGCCGGGGCTGACCCTGAAGGTGTTCTGGACCGTCCCGTCCGCGCCGACCAGCCACACCCGGTCGTCGTCGAGCGAGTACACGACCCGCTCGCCCGTTCCGGAGCCGCGGGGCAGGGCGTCCGGGCGCCGGTTGTCGCGGGGCGCCTTGGATGCGCTCGCCGCGTGCGTCGCCTTCGGGCCGGGCCGGCCGGTCAGATTCCGCGGCACGGTCGCCTGCGCCTGGTAGGCGAGGAAGCCGACCGTGAGAACGGCCGCGGCGGTGAGCCCGGCCACGAACCCCGAACTGCTCCGTGCCACGGTCGTGCACCTCCGCATCGGTCGTACCAGCCGTCCCGCGGCGACCGTAGCAGCCGTGATCCGCCCGACCCGGGCGGCCGTGCCGGAGGCGCGGGAGCCGTAGGCTGTTTGCGTGCTCTTGCTTGCTCTGGATACCGCCACCCCCGCCGTCACCGTCGCTCTGCACGACGGTACGGCCGTCATCGCCTCCTCCAGCCAGGTGGACGCGCGCCGGCACGGAGAGCTCCTGCTGCCGGCCGTCGACCGGGTGCTCGCCGAGGCCGGGCTCAAGCTGGACGCCGTCACGGGCGTCGTCGCCGGCATCGGACCCGGCCCGTACACCGGCCTGCGCGTCGGCCTGATGACGGCCGACACCCTCGGACTCGCCCTCGGCGTGCCCGTGCACGGCCTGTGCACGCTCGACGGCCTCGCCTACGCGGCCGACGTCCCCGGCCCCTTCGTCGTGGCGACCGACGCCCGCCGCAAGGAGGTCTACTGGGCCCGCTACGCCGACTCGCGCACCCGGGTCACCGACCCGGCCGTGGACCGGCCCGCCGACATCACCGACCAGGTCAGGGGCCTGCCCGCGGTCGGCGCCGGCGCGCTGCTCTACCCCGAGACCTTCCCGCGGACGCACGAGCCCGAGCACGTGTCGGCCGCCGCTCTCGCCTCACTGGCCGCCGAGCGGCTGGCCGCCGGGGAGGAGCTGCCCGCGCCCCGGCCGTTGTACCTGCGCCGGCCGGACGCGCAGGTGCCCAAGAACTACAAGGTGGTCACCCCGAAGTGACGGGACAGACGACGACCGGGTCCGCCCGGTGCGTGCTGCGCGAGATGCGCTGGTGGGACATCGACCCGGTGCTGGAGCTGGAGAAGGACCTGTTCCCCGAGGACGCCTGGTCCCGGGGCATGTTCTGGTCCGAGCTGGCGCACTCCAGGGGCCCGGAGGCGACCCGGCGCTACCTGGTGGCCGAGGAGGACGGCCGGCTCGTGGGGTACGCCGGGCTGGTCGCCGCCGGCGGGCAGGGCGACGTGCAGACCATCGCCGTCGCCCGCGACCACTGGGGCACCGGACTCGGCTCCCGGCTGCTGACCGAGCTGCTCCGGGCCGCGTCCGCCTTCGACTGCACGGAGGTGATGCTCGAGTGCCGCGTGGACAACGTCCGCGCCCAGAAGCTCTACGAGCGCTTCGGCTTCGAGCCCATCGGCTTCCGGCGCGGCTACTACCAGCCGGGGAACGTGGACGCCGTGGTGATGCGCCTGTCCGACCCGGCAACCTCCGTCAACGGTGTACAAGGAACCGAGACCCATGACTGACTTGAGGGACGAGCCGCTCGTCCTCGGCATCGAGACCTCCTGCGACGAGACCGGCGTCGGCATCGTCCGCGGCACCACCCTGCTGGCCGACGCCGTCGCCTCCAGCGTCGACGAGCACGCCCGGTTCGGCGGGGTCGTCCCGGAGGTGGCCTCCCGGGCCCACCTGGAGGCGATGGTGCCGACCATCGAGCGCGCGCTGAAGGAGGCGGGGGTCAGCGCTCGGGACCTGGACGGCATCGCGGTCACCGCGGGGCCCGGTCTGGCCGGCGCCCTGCTCGTCGGCGTCTCGGCGGCCAAGGCGTACGCCTACGCCCTGGGCAAGCCGCTGTACGGCGTCAACCACCTCGCCTCGCACATCTGCGTGGACCAGCTGGAGCACGGCCCGCTGCCGGAGCCCACGATGGCGCTGCTGGTGTCCGGCGGGCACTCCTCGCTGCTGCTGTCCACGGACATCACCTCGGACGTACGGCCCATGGGCGCGACGATCGACGACGCGGCGGGCGAGGCCTTCGACAAGATCGCGCGCGTGCTGAACCTGGGCTTCCCCGGCGGGCCGGTCATCGACCGGTACGCCAGGGAGGGCGACCCGGCGGCGATCGCCTTCCCGCGCGGGCTGACGGGTCCGCGCGACCCCGCCTACGACTTCTCCTTCTCCGGTCTGAAGACGGCGGTGGCCCGCTGGATCGAGGCCAAGCGGGCGGCCGGGGAGGACGTGCCGGTGCGTGACGTGGCCGCGTCCTTCCAGGAAGCGGTGGTGGACGTGCTGACCCGTAAGGCCGTACGGGCCTGCAAGGACCAGGGCGTCGACCATCTGATGATCGGCGGCGGCGTGGCCGCGAACTCGCGGCTGCGGGCCCTGGCGCAGGAGCGGTGCGAGGCGGCCGGTATCCGGCTGCGCGTGCCCCGGCCCAAGCTGTGCACGGACAACGGCGCGATGGTCGCGGCGCTGGGCGCCGAGATGGTCTCCCGGGGCCGCGCGGCCTCCGGCTGGGACCTGTCGGCGGACTCGTCCCTGCCGGTGACGGATCCCCATGTGCCGGGCACCGGGCACACCCACGACCATGTCCACGAGGTCAGCAAGGAGAACCTGTACCCGTGACGGTGGCGCTGATGTGGGAGGCGCGGGCGGTCGCGGGCCGGGGGGAGGACCTGCTCGCCTGGGCGCGGCGGCAGGAACTCGGCCGGCGGCCCCTGCGGCGGGAGACCTTCCGGGCCCCGCAGGACCGGGTGCTCGTCATCACCTGGTGGGACGCGGAGTTCACCGCCGAGCTTCCGGAACTCCCCGAGCCTTCGGGGGACTTGGTCACGCGGGCCGTGCATCGGTGGCGGTTCGAGCCGGTGGGGGACGGCCAGGACGGCTGATTGGCCTCCGGCCCCTCCGGTGGTCTATGATCATCACACGCAAGCGGCCAACTGAGGTTCGCAAGCAGTGCGTTGGTGGTCCAAGGAAAGACGTCCCGCTTCCTGCGGGGAGATGCAGGTGCAAGGCCTGCCCGGCGCTCGATGGAACCCCGCCCCCGGTTGTCCGGGGGCGGGGTTTTTGTTGCGGCCTACGTCCACCCTCCCGCCCGTCTCGGTGAGTTGAGGGATCCCGTCCCCGGGGGCTCCGCCCCCAACCCCGGCGGGGGCTCTGCCCCCTGCACCCCCGCTTCCCTCTCCTTCGGTTCAATCGCCGGGTGGGCTGTTTTTTCAGCCCGTCCGGCGATTGAGGACGAGGCCGTTCAGGCCGAAGCGGGGGGCTGGGGGCGGCGGCCCCCAGGGGTGGGTCAGGGCGTCGGCGAGACTTCTGTCCCGCAGTGCAGACGGCGCTCCGCGCCGACCTCCCGTACCGGGCCCGTCAGGGTCAGGTGGGCCGTGTGGCGGACGTCCGACGCCGATGTGGCCAGGCGGAGTTCCAGGGCGCCCGGTTCGACCACGCGCCGGCCCGTGCGGTCGGTGAACGCGGACAGGTCCGCGTGGAAGCGGAAGGTCACCCGGCGGGACTCGCCGGGCTCCAGCTCCAGCCGCCGGTAGCCGATCAGGCGGACGTCCGGGCGGGTCACCGACGCCACCGGGTCGTGCAGGTACAGCTGCACGACCTCCGCGCCGGCCCGGTCACCGGCGTTGCGCACGGTCACGGAGACGTCGTACGAGCCGTCCGTGCCGATCCCGATGACATCGTTGCCCTGGAAGTCCGACCACTCGAACGCCGTGTAGGACACCCCGTGCCCGAACGGGTACAGCGGGGTCGGGTCCAGGTTGCTCACCTCACCCGCGAGGCCCAGCGGCGGCTGGAGGTACGTCCACGGCTGGCCGCCGGGCCCGCGCGGCACGCTCACCGGCAGCCGGCCCGAGGGGTTCACGCGGCCCGACAGGACGCCCGCGACCGCCGGGCCGCCCTCCTCGCCCGGGAAGAACGCCTGGACGGCCGCGCCGAGCTGCCCGTCCCAGCGGCCGAGCGCGTAGGGGCGGCCGGTGAGCAGGACGAGGACGACGGGGACGCCCGTCTCCACCAGCGCGTCCAGCAGCGCGCCCTGCACGCCGGGCAGCGCCAGGTCCGCCACGTCGCAGCCCTCGCCGGACGTGCCCCGGCCGAACAGGCCCGAGCGGTCGCCGAGGACGGCCACGCACACGTCGGCCTCCCGCGCCCGGGCGACCGCCTCCTCGAAGCCCGAGACGTCGGGCTCGGAGACGTCGCAGCCCTCCGTGAACGTCACCTTCGCGTCGGGCAGTTCGCCGCGCAGGGCGTCCAGCAGGGTGGGGATCTCGATGCCCATGGGCACCTCGGGGTGCTGGGTGCCCACGTGCGAGGGGAAGGAGTAGCAGCCCAGCATGGCCAGGGCGTCCGCCGCCCTGGGGCCGACGACCGCGATCCGGGTGTCGGGGGAGAGGGGCAGCACCCCGTCCGGGTTGGCCAGCAGCACCACCGACTCCTCGGCCACCCGGCGGGCCACGGCCCGGTTCTCCGCGGAGTCCAGGTCGATCGACTCGGTGGGGGTGTCCGCGGCCCAGTCCTCGTCCAGCAGGCCCAGTTCGCACTTCTGGAGCAGGACACGGCGGGCCGCGCGCTCCACCAGGGACTCCGCGACCGTGCCGTCCTGGACCGCCGCGACCAGTTCCTTGCCGTAGCACTTGAGCGTCGGCAGCTCGACGTCGATCCCGGCGGCCAGGGCCAGGTGCGCCGACTCGGCCGGGGTGCCGGCGACCCGGTGCAGGGTCCGCAGGAAGTCGATGGCGAAGTAGTCGGCGACCACCGTGCCGGTGAAACCCCACTGCTCGCGCAGGAGTCCGGTGAGCAGCTGCGGGTCCGCGGAGGCCGGGACGCCGTCCGTCTCCGTGTACGCGGCCATCACCGAGCGCGCGCCGCCCTCGCGCAGCGCCATCTCGAACGGCGGGAGCGTGACGTCGGCGAACTCCCGGGTGCCGGCCCGCACGGGGGCCAGGTTGCGGGCGCCCGCCGAGGAGGCGTACCCGGCGAAGTGCTTCAGCGTGGACACGATCCCCGCCGACTCCAGGCCCCGCACGTACGCGCTGCCGATCGTGCCGACCAGGTACGGGTCCTCGCCGGCGGTCTCCTCGACCCGGCCCCAGCGCGGGTCGCGGACCACGTCCAGGACGGGCGCGAGCCCCTGGTGCACGCCCACCGAGCGCATGTCCCGCCCGATGCGGCCGGCCATCTCCTCCACCAGCTCCGGATCGAACGTGGCGCCCCACGCCAGCGGGACCGGATAGGCGGTCGCGCCCCAGGCGGTGAAGCCCGCCAGGCACTCCTCGTGCGCGACCGCCGGGATGCCGAAGCGGCCGGCCTCGGCGATCCGGCGCTGGGCGCGGGCCAGTGCCTGCGCGCCCAGCGCCGGGTTCACGGGGGCGGTGCCGAAGGAGCGGGTGAGCTGACCGAGCCCGAGGGTGATCAGCTCGTCCCAGTCGTAGTCCGTGTTCATCTGCTCCTGGTGCGGGGCGACGCCGTCGCCGTCCGTCGCGGCGCCCACCCACACGCCGTAGAGCTGGGCGACCTTCTCCGCGAGGGTCATCCGGGACAGCAGGTCGTCGACACGGGCGGCGGCGGACAGGGCGGGGTCGCGCCAGGGGGCGGTGGTCATGAAACTCCTGTCGGGTCTGTCGCTGAGGGGGGATTCGGCTGCCGCCGGTCGGGCCGGGTCACTTGCCGCCCACGCCCATCAGGCCGCCCACCAGGGCGCGCCGGGCCACCAGGTAGACGGCGAAGATCGGGATGCCGGAGAGGACGACGGAGGCGAGCAGCGCGGGGATGTTCACTCCGAACTCGCTGACGTAGTTGAACAGTCCGAGGGTCAGCACGCGCGGGCCGTCGGACTGGGTGAAGATCAGCGGGAAGAGGAAGCCGTTCCAGGCCTGGAGGGCCGAGTAGACGACGACCGTGCTGATGCCGCCCTTGGACATCGGGATGACGAGCTGGAACAGCATCCTGGTGGGGGAGGCGCCGTCCAGTGCCATCGCCTCGTAGAGCTCCTCGGAGATGTCCCGCAGGGTGCCGGTGAGGATGAGCGTCGAGACCGGCATCGCGAAGGCCGCCGTCGGCAGGATGACCGCGAGCAGGCTGTCGTAGAGGTTCAGCTTGGCGATCATCAGGTAGAGCGGCACGACGACCGCCTGGGCCGGGATCGCGACTCCGAGCAGGAACATGCGGAAGGCCGCCCCCGACCAGAAGCTGCGGGTGCGGACGGCGACGTAGGCGAGCGGGACGCACAGTACGAGGACGATGGCCACCACCGCCGCCGCGACGGTGACCGTGTTGGCGAGGAGATGGCCGAACCCGCTGTGCAGGACGGTGTTGTAGTTGTCCAGGGTCGGGTGCTTCGGCGGGTCCAGGGCGTTGCCCAGCGACTCGTCCTGCCGGGTCAGCGAGGTCGAGATCATCGCGTAGATCGGGATGATCACGACGACCAGCCAGATCACCGAGCCGAGGCCGGCCAGCGGGTTCGGGCGCCTGGTCCAGTGACGGCGGCGGTGCGCGGTGGCCGCGGTCACCCCCGCCTCGGGAGCGTCCAGCGGACGGCGCGGCAGCGTGTCGTGTGACATTTCGTCACATTCCTTCCCTGGTGCTGCGCATGGCACCGAAGCCGGTCAGCCGGACCAGCAGCAGCGACAGCGCGGTGGCGGCCACGACGAGGAAGGACGCGATGGCGCTCGCGTAACCGAAGTCGTAGCTCTTGAAGCCCGCCTCGTACATCAGGTACGGCAGGATCGCGGTGTCCGTCCCGGGGCCGCCCTGGGTCAGGATCAGGACGGTCTCGAAGTAGGTGAGCGAGCCGACGATCATCAGCACGCTGGACGTGGTCGCCGTGTTGCGCAGCTGGGGCAGGGTGATCGAGAAGAACTGGCGGTAGCGGCCGGCGCCGTCGATGGCCGCCGCCTGGTACAGGACCTCCGGGATCTGCCGCGCCCCGCCCTGGTAGATCAGGGTGTGGAAGGGGATGAACTGCCAGCCGCCGACGAAGACGATCGCCAGGAAGGCGCCGGACGTCGAGCCGAACGTGTCCCCGCGGATGATGCCGAAGTTCGGGTCGAGCAGGGAGTAGAAGAGCAGCGCGATCGCCGTCGAGGACAGCAGGAACGGCGTGAAGAAGATCGCGGACAGCACCGCCCGGTTGCGCTGGCGGCCGGCCGCCCAGACGCCCAGCAGCAGCGAGATCACCGTCTGGAAGGTCCAGCTGACCACGGTGAGCAGCACGGTCACCGTGATCGACTGGGTCAGGCGCGGGTCGTTGAACAGCTTCCGCCAGTTGGCCAGCCCCGCCGGTTCGGGGTCGCCCAGGCCGTTCCACGAGGTGAAGGACAGGTAGAAGGCCAGGGCCATCGGTGCGATGGCGAAAAAGGCGAAGAACAGAACGCCGGGCAGGGCCCAGGCGGCGTGCGGGCGACCGGCCCGCACGCCCTGCCCAGGCCTGCCCTTCGTCCCGGTGGAGACCGTCGAACTCACTTCAGCCCCTGGAGCGCGGATACGAACTGGCTCGGGCTCGACTTGCCCACGAACAGCTTGTTGATCTCGGTGAGCATCGGCGTGGAGATGTTCGGGTCGACCGCCTGGTCCCAGCTCAGGGTGAAGGCGGGGGCCTGCTGCACCATCTCGTACTGGAACCTGGCGAACTCGGGGTTGGGAGCGGCGTCCAGCAGCTTGGCCGCGTTGGACGTGGTCGGGATGTCGCCGTTGGCGATCAGGTCCTTGGCGTACTGCTCGGAGGCGCACTCCTTCAGGAACGCGATCGCCGCGTCCTTGTTGGACGTACGGTTGTTCACCGACCAGTAGTTGGTCGGGTTGCCGACGACGTTGCGGATGTCGCCGGCGCCGCCGTCGAACTTCGGGAACGGACACCAGCCCAGGTTCTTCTTGGCGAAGTCCGGGAACTCGCCGAGCTGCGTGGAGTACTCCCACGAGCCCATCAGGTGCATGGCCGCCTTGCCCTTGGCGAAGACCGCCGGCGCGCCCTTGTTGGTGTACGCCACCGAGCTGAAGCCCTGGCCGAAGGCGCCGTCGTCGATGAGCTGCTTGACCGTCTGGGCGGCCTTGAGGACGGCCGGGTCCCCCCAGCCGGAGGAGTCGCCGTTCTTGATCTTCTCGAAGACCTGGGGCCCGCCGATGCGGTCCACCAGGTACTCCAGCCACATCAGTTCCGGCCAGACGTCGGCGCCGCCGAGCGCGAACGGGGCGATGCCCGCCTTCTTCAGCTTGGCGTTGTTGTCGAGCAGCTGGTCCCAGGTGGTGGGCGGCTGGAGCTTGTGCTCGGCGAACATGGCCTTGTTGTAGAAGAGCATCACCGGCTGCATGCCGCGCATCGGGACGCCGTAGTTGCGGCCGCCGAGCGCCCCGGCCGCGAGCACGGAGGGCAGGAAGCCGCTCTTGAGGACCGGGTCGGACCCGATGGTGTCGGTGAGGTCGACCAGCTGGCCCGCGTCCTTGTACGCCTTGATGGAGCCGCCGCCCCAGTTGAAGAACACGTCAGGGGCGTGCGGCGATCCCATCGCGGTGCGCAGCTTGGCCGGGTAGTCCGAGCCCGGCACCTTCTCCAGCTGGATCCGGCCCTTCGCCTTCTTGGCCGCGGCGGAGGCGTTGAACCGCTTGACGGCCGCGGACTGCACCTTCACCGCGTCGTCGCCGTACACCATCGCCGTGAGCGTGTCGCCCGAGCCGCCGGAGCCGCTGCCGGAACCGCAGGCGGTAAGGCCCGCGGTGATGAGGGTGGTGGCGCCGGCGCCGAGAAACCAGCGCCTGCTGTAGGACTCCATGTGACGGCACCTCTCACGAATGTCGTGTTCCGAATGTTCGTTCTGGCCGAACTCTTCGAGTCGCCGAATGTTTCGTATGGCACTTCGAATGTTCCGGGAACCTAAAGCGGTCGAGGGGGTTCGTCAAGAGGTCGCGCAGAGATACGATCGCGACCATGAAGCCGACGAAGACTGCAGGAACGCAGACCGCCACGCTCGCCGAGATCGCCCGCGAGGCCGGCGTGTCGGCTCCGACTGTTTCGAAGGTTCTCAACGGTCGTGCCGATGTCGCCCCGACCACCCGTTCCCGGGTCGAGGAACTGCTGCGGGCGCACGGCTACCGGCGCAGGCGGGCGGAGGCGACCCGCTCGCCGCTGATCGACGTGGTCTTCCACGAGCTGGAGAGCGCCTGGGCGATGGAGGTCATCCGGGGCGTGGAGAACGTGGCGCGGGACGCGGGGCTGAGCGTCGTGCTCTCCGAGAGCGCCGGCCGGCTCACTCCAGGGCGGACCTGGGCCGACCAGGTCGCCGCCCGCCGGCCGCACGGCGTGGTCCTGGTGCTGTCCGGGCTCGACGAGTCCCAGCGGGCGCTGCTGACCAGCCGCTCCATCCCGTTCGTGGTGATGGACCCGGCCGGCGACCCGGGTGCCGACGTGCCCTCGATCGGCGCCACCAACTGGCAGGGCGGGCTGGCCGCCACCCGGCACCTGGTGGAGCTCGGGCACACCCGCATCGGTGCCATCAGCGGGCCCTCCCGGATGATGTGCAGCCGCGCCCGCGTCGACGGCTACCGGGCCGCGCTGGAGACGGCCGGACTGCCGGTGGACCCGTCGCTGATCGTGACCGGCGACTTCCACCACGAGGCCGGCTACCGGCTCGGTCTGAAGCTGCTGCGCCGCGAGGACCGGCCGACCGCCGTCTTCGCGGGCAACGACCTCCAGGCGCTCGGCGTGTACGAGGCGGCGCGCGAACTGGGCCTGCGCGTCCCGGAGGACCTGAGCGTGGTCGGCTTCGACGACCTGCCGGTGGCGCGCTGGGTCGGGCCGCCGCTGACGACCGTGCGCCAGCCGCTGACGGAGATGGCCGAGGCGGCGGCGAAGCTGGTCCTCGACCTCGGGCGCGAGGAGGACGCGCCGGCGGCGACCCGGGTGGAGCTGGCCACGAGTCTGGTGGTGCGCAGCAGCACGGCGGCGCCCGCGAAGTGAAGCCCAAGTGCCCATAGGTTCGGGGAAGATGAGATTTTCCGAAGAAATCGGTCATGGGCGCCTCCCCCTGTCGGGTCCCGCGTGAGTCGGACGTATGTTCCTCCCCGTGAGGGGACACAACAGGGGACATGACAGCGACCGGGGCGACACCGACGGCGACAGCGGGAGCTGGGACGCGGGCGGAGAATCCGGCCGGCGGTCACGGGCCCTGAAGGCCGTGGGACTCGGTCTGACGGGCGTCCTGATGCTGGGCGTCGCGGCGGCGGGCCTCGCGTACTGGCACCTGAACCAGAACATCAAGGGCGTCGACATCAACAGCGCGCTCGGGGACGACCGCCCGCCCAGACCGCTCAGCGCGCCGTCGGCCAACACGGCCGATCTGCCCAGCGGGGCCCTCAACATCCTGGTCCTCGGCTCGGACTCGCGCAGCGGCGCGCAGAACAAGGAACTCGGCGGCGGCGACAGCGAGGGCGCCCGCTCCGACACCGCGATGATCGTGCACATCGACGCGGGCCGGACCTCGGCGACCGTGGTGAGCATCCCGCGCGACACGCTGGTGACCCGCCCGTCCTGCCCGCTGGAGTCCGGTGGTTCCACGGCGGTGGCCCACTACGCCATGTTCAACAGCGCGTACTCGGTGGGCGGTCCGGTGTGCGCGGTCAAGACGGCCGAGATGCTCACCGGCATCCGCATGGACCACTACGTCGAGATCGACTTCTCCGGCTTCGCGAAGCTGGTGGACGCGATGGGCGGGGTCACCGTCACCACCGAGCTGGACATCGACGACGACAAGAGCCATCTGCGCCTGAAGGCCGGCACCCACCATCTGGACGGCACCGACGCCCTCGCCCTGGCCCGCACCCGGTACGGCGTGGGCGACGGCAGCGACCTGGGCCGCATAGGCCTCCAGCAGACGCTGGTCAAGGCGCTGCTGGAGCAGATGTCCGACTCCGGCCTGCTGAACGACCCCGCCGGGCTCTACCGGGTCGCCGACGCGGTGACCGGCAGCCTGACCACCGACACCGGCCTCGACTCGCTGGGCGAGCTGACGACCCTCGGCGAGAGCCTGCGGGGCCTGTCGGCGCAGAACGTGAAGACGGTGACCATGCCGGTGGTGACGGCCCCGTGGAACCCCAACCGGGTGGTGGCGCAGGAACCGGACGCGGCCGACCTGTGGACGTCGCTGCGGTGACCTTTGTCCACGGACCCCTCTGACCTGCTGAAACGCCCTTCGGGAAAAATCTCCGAAGAAATTCCGGGGAGTGTGTCGATTCCGCCGTCCCCTGTTCGACGTACGGGGTGAGAGGCGGGGAGAGGCCCCGCCGGCCGGCCGAGGAGTCACCGATGCCGCGTTACCTGTCGCTTGTGAAGATCGACGAGAGCACCGTGCCCGCCGAGGGGCCCAGCCCCGAGCTGATGCAGCGGATGGGGGAACTGATCGAGGAGGTCACCAAGGCGGGAGTGATGCTGGACACCGCCGGGCTGATGCCGTCCGCGCAGGGCACCAGGGTGCACTGGGAGGGCGGGCGGATCTCCGTCACCGACGGGCCCTTCACGGAGTCGAAGGAGGTCGTCGGCGGCTACGCGTTCATGCAGTGCAAGGACATGGCGGAGGCCGTCGAGTGGACCAAGCGGTTCCTCAAGGTGCACGAGGAGTTCTGGACGGTGACGTGCGAGGTGCGCGAGATCGCCGAGGGCTGAGTGCTCCTTGGCCCAGGGCCGCCGGGGGTGTTCGATGGTGGGTTGTGGAACAGCAGCACGCCCGGCCCACCGAACCCCCCGGCGCCCTGGAGGAAGACCTCGAGACCGTCTTCCGGCTGGAGTCGCCTCGGGTCGTCGCGGCCGTCGCCCGGATAGTGCGGGACATCGGCATCGCCGAGGAGCTGACGCAGGACGCCCTGGTCGCCGCGCTGGAGCAGTGGCCCCGGGACGGGTTGCCGGGAAACCCCGGCGCCTGGCTGATGACCACCGCCCGGCGCCGGGCCGTCGACCTGGTGCGCCGCCGGGAGCGGTACGCGCACAAGCTCCAGGAGATCGGCCGGAACCTGGAGGCGGTCCCGCCGCCCGAAGAGCCCTCGGCCCCGGACGACATCGACGACGACCTGCTGCGCCTGGTCTTCACCACCTGCCACCCCGTGCTGTCCGCCGAGGCGCGCACCGCCCTCACCCTGCGGCTGCTCGGCGGCCTGACGACGGCCGAGATCGCCCGCGCCTTCCTCGTGCCCGAGTCGACGGTCGCCCAGCGGATCGTGCGCGCCAAACGCCTCCTGGCCCAGCGGAACGTCGCCTTCGAGGTGCCGTACGGCCCCGAGCGCGAGGCCCGGCTCGGCTCGGTCCTCGGCGTCATCTACCTGATCTTCAACGAGGGGTACGCCGCGACGGCCGGCGACGACTGGCTGCGCCCGGGGCTGTGCGAGGACGCGCTGCGCCTGGCCCGGCTGCTGGCCGGCCTGATGCCGAAGGAACCTGAGGCGCACGCCCTGGTGGCCCTCCTGGAGTTCCAGGCCTCCCGCGCCGCCGCCCGCACCGGTCCGCACGGCGAACCGGTGCTGCTCAAGGACCAGGACCGCCGCCGCTGGAACCGCATGCTCATCGCCCGTGGTGTCGCCGCGCTGGCCCGCGCCGACACCACCGGGGCCCCCGGTCCGTACGCCCTGCAGGCTGCCATCGCCGCCTGCCACGCGCGCGCGTACACCTATGAGGAGACCGACTGGCCCGCCATCGTCACCCTGTACTCCCTCCTGGCCGCCCGGTCCCCTTCCCCCGTCGTGGAGCTGAACCGCGCGGTCGCCGTTTCGATGGCAGAGGGACCGGCCCCGGCCCTGGAGATCGTCGACGCCCTGGCCGCCGAGCCCGCCCTGCGCGCCTACCACCTGCTGCCCAGCGTCCGCGCGGACCTGCTGGCCCGTCTCGGACGCACGGCGGAGGCGCGCGCCGAGTTCGAACGGGCGGCGTCCCTGGCCCGCAACGAGCGGGAGCGGGAACTGCTGTTGAGGCGGGCCGCCGAGAACGGCTGAGGGAGCCCCGGCGGGGTGGTCGCCGCCTCCCGCGGGCGTCAGGCCGCCGGGTGGCCGATCAGCATGGCAGGGGCCCCCGCGACGCGGGTGAGGAACACCGTCGCCGCGTTCTTCCCGTGCGGCTTCGGAAGGACCTTCCTGCGCAGTTCCTCGGGCTCCACCGCCGAGCCCCGCTTCTTCACGGTCAGCGTGCCCACCTCGCGCTCCCGCAGCAGCGCCTTGAGCTTCTTGACGTTGAAGGGCAGCCGGTCGGTGATCTCGTAGGCGGTGGCGTACGGGGTGGGGCGGAGCTCGTCGGCGGTCACGTACGCGATGGTCGCGTCGATCAGGCCGCCGTCGAGCTCCTGGGCGACCTCGGCGACCAGGTGGGCGCGGATGACGGCGCCGTCGGGCTCGTACAGGTAGCGGCCCGGGGTGCGGACCGCGGGGTCGGGCAGGCCGCGGCCGCGCAGGGTGCGCGGGCCGGGCAGCAGGGTGGCCCTGATCAGGCCCGGCTCGGTGCCGAACCACAGCACCGCCTCCTTCACGTCCCCGCCGTCGGAGATCCATTCGGCCTCGGCCTGCGGCGGGACCAGCTCGTGCGGGATGCCGGGGGCGATCTTCAGGGCCGCGCGGGGCGCCCGGAGCGCGGCGCCGACGGCCCAGGACAGCGGCGGCGAGTACGCCTCCGGGTCGAAGATGCGCGCGCCCCTTCCTCCTGCCGCTCTGCGGGCCGGATCCACGAACACCGCGTCGTACGAGGCCGTGTCGACCTCCGTGACGTCCGCCTCCCGCACCTCGATCAGGTCCGCCACCCCGAGCGCCTCGGTGTTCGCGCGGGCCGCGGCGGCGGTCAGCGGGTCCCGGTCCACGGCGAGGACCCGGATCCCGGCGCGGGCGAGGGCGATCGCGTCGCCGCCGATCCCGCAGCACAGGTCCGCGACCGAGGTCACCCCCGACTCCCGCAGCCGGGCCGCCCGGTGGGCCGCCACGCTCGCCCGCGTCGACTGCTCCACGCCGTTCGGCGTGAAGAACATCCGGCCCGCGTCCTCGGCCCCGAACTTCGCGGCCGCCCGCTGCCGCAGCCGGGCCTGGCCGAGCGCCGCCGACACCAGTTCGGCGGGGTGCTCACGGCGCAGCCGGGTGGCGACGGCGAGTTCGTCGGCGGGTTCGGTGCCGCGCACCTCGTCGAGGAGGGCGCGGCCCTCGGGGGTGAGCAGCGAGGCGAAGGCGTGGAGGTGGTCGTTCACCGGCTCATTGTGGGCCAGTCGGTGGACGGTGTGCCTCCGGCCGCGGTGTCGCCCCGGCTTCTGGGCGGTGGGCCTGCGAGGATCCGGCGCCATGAGGCTTGTAGGACAAAACGATAAAAATAGTCCTGAAAGGTTCCTGATGCGCGGGAACCGGATCCGCGGCGGGCTCGCGGTGCTCGCCGTCGCCACGCTCGCCTCCGGCTGCGCGGAGCCGGCGGCACAGGTGCGCCCGGCCCCCGGCCAGCCGCGCCACCAGGCGCCCGCCGCCCCCGCCCTCGGCTCCTACGCCGACCGCCTGCACTTCTCCTACGCGCAGCGGGCGGCCACCGCCAGGCGCTGGGGCCTGGAGCAGGTCCCGCTGCTCCCCCCGAAGCCGCCCACGAAGAAACTCAGGGCCACCGCCCGCGCCGGTTTCGAGGTGAACCACCAGGAGGACTGGAACCTGCCCCCGGTCTTCACCACGGTCCCCACCAAGGACAAGGTCGTCTTCCTCACCATCGACGACGGAGCGGAGAAGGACCCGGAGTTCCTGCGGATGATGCGGGACCTGAAGATCCCGTACACCGCCTTCCTCAGCGACTACCTGATCAAGGACGACTACGACTACTTCCGGAAGATGCAGGCCTTGGGGGTCACTCTCAACAACCACACGCTGCACCACCCCTACCTGCCGGGCCTGTCCTACGAGGAGCAGCGCCGGGAGATCTGCGACACGCAGGACATCATGGAGAAGCAGTTCGGCAAGCGCCCGAGGATGATGCGCCCGCCCTACGGCAACTACAACCAGGACACCCTGCGCGCCGCCAAGTCCTGCGGCATCGAGTACGCGCCGATCTGGAACGAGGAGGTCTACGTCGACCACTGGGAGTTCCGCGAGGACGACCAGCGCCTGCGCCCCGGCGACATCGTGCTCACCCACTTCCGCGGCCGGGGCGAGTGGAACGGCACCATGGCTGACGACATGCGCCGGTTCCTGAAGAAGGTCACGGCCGACGGGTACGCGGTGGCCCGGCTGGAGGACTACCTGTGAGGCTGCGGCCCCTCAGGTCCCGGCACGTGGCGGTGGCCCTGCTCGCCGCCTCCCTGCTGGCCGGCTGCGCCACGTCCGTCGACCCCCTCGAACGGCTCGGCCGCAAGGCGGCACAGGGCGTACGGTCGCCGAGCCCGGCGGCGGCCGACCAGGCCTACCGGCGCTGGGGCCTCAGGGCGCCGCTGCCCGCACCGCCGAAGCCGCCGGCCCGTCCGGCGCGCCGCGCCGGCGCCGCCCCGTCCGCCGGCCTGCCCGAGGTCGTGGACCGGATCGCCACCTCCGACCCGGTCGTCTTCCTCACCTACGACGACGGCGCGGAGAAGGATCCGCGGTTCGTCGACATGGTCCGTGAACTGCGGCTGCCGGTCAGCATGTTCCTCACGGACAGTGTCGTCGGACCGGGGTACGGGCACTTCGCGCACCTGATGTCGGTCGGCGCGGACCTCCAGAACCACACCCTGGACCACCCCTCGCTGCGCGGACTGCCCTACGCGGGCCAGCGCGCCGAGATCTGCGGCCAGCGGGACAAGATCCGCTCCCGCTTCGGCGTCACCCCCCGCCTCTTCCGCCCGCCCTACGGCAGATACGACACGACGACCCTGCGCGCCGCCGCCGACTGCGGGGTCTCGGCCGTCGTCCTGTGGCGCGCCGCCACGACCGACACCGGCCTGCGCTTCAGCCACGGCCATCACGAACTGCGCCCCGGCGACATCCTCCTCGTCGCCTCGGACGACGACGACCTCGACGGCCCGCCCCTCCGCGACCGCACGACCCGCCTGCTCCGCACCATCCAGGAAAAGGGCCTGACGGTGGGACGGCTGCAGGACTACCTCTGAGGTTCGGCCTCAGGCAGCGCTGCCTCGGGGCTGAGCTTCCCGGCCGAGTCCGGCATCAAGCAGCCCGTCCGGCGTTCGAGGACGAGGCCGTTCAGGCCGATCCGGGGGTCCGGGGGCGAAGCCCCCAGGGACGCCCACACACACCCACAGCACCTCGAACACACGTTCCCTGATGCGCCCCCACCCGCCGACGCGCCACGAGGCAATTGGCACTCCGCTTGACCGAGTGCTAATCGCGGTCATAGTCTCAGGTCTGGCACTCCCCCCTGGAGAGTGCCAACACAGCGACGGGCAGGTCCGGCACCCGCGACGACGGATCGACCTGGTCGCCACCTCAGACAGTTAACCCCGTGAGATCTCCGAAGGGGGAGGTCGGATCGTGACGACCGCCAGCACCAAGGTTGCCATCAAGCCGCTCGAGGACCGCATCGTGGTCCAGCCGCTCGACGCCGAGCAGACCACGGCCTCTGGCCTGGTCATCCCGGACACCGCCAAGGAGAAGCCCCAGGAGGGCGTCGTCCTGGCCGTGGGCCCGGGCCGCTTCGAGGACGGCAACCGTCTTCCGCTCGACGTGAAGGTCGGCGACGTCGTGCTCTACAGCAAGTACGGCGGCACCGAGGTGAAGTACAACAACGAGGAGTACCTCGTCCTCTCGGCTCGCGACGTCCTCGCGATCATCGAGAAGTAGTTCACCCGCTTCTTAACGAAGCCGAAGCAATTCTGCTTGAGCTGCGCCCCTGGCCCCCCGCGACCGATAAGAAGCCGGGCGCCCGGGGCGCAGTGTCTTTCCACCAGATTTCGAGAGGGCTCCCGCTGCCATGGCGAAGATCCTGAAGTTCGACGAGGACGCCCGTCGCGCCCTCGAGCGCGGCGTCAACAAGCTTGCCGACACGGTCAAGGTGACGATCGGCCCCAAGGGCCGCAACGTCGTCATCGACAAGAAGTTCGGCGCGCCCACCATCACCAACGACGGCGTCACCATCGCCCGCGAGGTCGAGATCGAGGACCCGTACGAGAACCTCGGCGCCCAGCTGGTGAAGGAGGTGGCGACCAAGACCAACGACATCGCGGGTGACGGCACCACCACCGCCACCGTGCTCGCCCAGGCGCTCGTGCGCGAGGGCCTGAAGAACGTCGCCGCGGGTGCCTCCCCGGCCGCTCTGAAGAAGGGCATCGACGCCGCGGTCAAGGCCGTCTCCGACGAGCTGCACGCCTCGGCCCGCCCGATCGACGAGAAGTCCGACATCGCCGCGGTCGCCGCGCTGTCCGCCCAGGACCAGCAGGTCGGCGAGCTCATCGCCGAGGCGATGGACAAGGTCGGCAAGGACGGCGTCATCACCGTCGAGGAGTCCAACACCTTCGGTCTGGAGCTGGACTTCACCGAGGGCATGGCCTTCGACAAGGGCTACCTGTCCCCGTACTTCGTCACGGACCAGGAGCGTATGGAGGCCGTCCTCGACGACCCGTACATCCTGATCCACCAGGGCAAGATCTCCGCCATCACGGACCTGCTCCCGCTCCTCGAGAAGATCATCCAGGCGAACGCCTCGAAGCCGCTGCTGATCATCGCCGAGGACGTCGACGGCGAGGCCCTGTCGACCCTGGTCGTCAACAAGATCCGCGGCACGTTCAACGCCGTGGCCGTCAAGGCCCCCGGCTTCGGCGACCGCCGCAAGGCGATGCTCCAGGACATGGCGGTCCTCACCGGCGCCACGGTCATCTCCGAGGAGGTCGGTCTCAAGGTCGACCAGGCCGGTCTTGACGTCCTCGGCTCCGCCCGCCGCGTCACCGTCACCAAGGACGACACCACGATCGTCGACGGTGCCGGCAACAAGGACGACGTGGTGGGCCGCGTCTCCCAGATCAAGGCCGAGATCGAGAACACCGACTCCGACTGGGACCGCGAGAAGCTCCAGGAGCGTCTCGCGAAGCTGGCCGGCGGCGTGTGCGTGATCAAGGTCGGCGCCGCCACCGAGGTGGAGCTGAAGGAGAAGAAGCACCGTCTGGAGGACGCCATCTCCGCGACCCGCGCCGCGGTCGAGGAGGGCATCGTCTCCGGTGGTGGCTCCGCGCTCGTCCACGCCGTGAAGGTCCTGGAGGGCAACCTCGACAAGACCGGCGACGAGGCCACGGGTGTCGCGGTCGTCCGCAAGGCCGCCGTCGAGCCGCTGCGCTGGATCGCCGAGAACGCCGGCCTCGAGGGCTACGTCATCGTCTCCAAGGTGGCGGAGCTGGAGAAGGGCAGCGGCTACAACGCCGCCACCGGCGAGTACGGCGACCTGGTCAAGGCCGGCGTCATCGACCCGGTCAAGGTCACCCGCTCCGCCCTGGAGAACGCCGCCTCCATCGCCTCCCTCCTGCTCACGACCGAGACCCTGGTCGTCGAGAAGAAGGAAGAGGAAGAGCCGGCCGCAGCGGGCCACGGCCACGGCCACGCCCACTGAGCGCTCCGCTGAACTGAGCCGAACCACCGGTGCCCGGCACCCCTTCGGGGGCGCCGGGCACCGGTCGTTGCCGCTCGCCGGGGAAGCATGATCCTGTCCGACTGGTACCAGGAACTCGTACCGGTCGAGTGGTACGGTTCTCCCGTACGAGTCCCGTGGAGGAGGCGCCCGTGTCCATCACCGCCAGCGAGGCCCGCGCCAGGCTTTTCCCGCTGATCCAGCAGGTCAACGACGACCATGAGCCGGTCGAGATCACCTCCAGGGGCGGCAACGCCATACTGATGTCCGCCGACGACTTCCGTTCCTGGCAGGAGACCGTCTACCTGCTGCGCTCGCCGGCCAACGCCGCTCACCTCATGGCGGCCGTCGCTGCGGACAAGGCCGCCGACACCCCGGTGATCACCAAGAGCATGGAGGAGCTGGAGGCTCTGGCGGAGGACGGGGAGTGAGGGACGTACGGTTCCGCCCCACCGGGTGGGAGGACCTCCTGTACTGGCAGTCCGCCGACAGGAAACTGTTCCGCAAGCTCGTGCGTCTGATCGGCGAGATCCAGCGCGACCCCTTCACCGGTATCGGAAAACCGGAGCCGCTGAAGAGCGACCTGTCGGGCTACTGGTCACGCCGGATCGACGATGAGCACCGCCTCGTCTACCGGGCCACGGAGAAGGAAGTCGTGATCATCAAGGCCCGGTACCACTACTGACCTCCAGGCGCTCGGTCTTCCCTGGCTCAGCCGCAGCCCGGCGCCTCTGCCGCCACTGGTCGGATCAGCCCCATCTCTTGGCTCAGGGCGGTGAGTTCATCGGGTCTTGCTGTTGGGTGACCCAGAGCATGCCGGGCACCTGCACGCGCCGCTCGTGCACGAAGGCCTCACTCGAGCGCTCCCTGCTGGAGCGAGAGCTGCCAGGTCAGGAGACGGACGGCGGCCGAGGAATGGGCTGGTGGTCTCGTGTCTCCGGTGCCGGGTCCTCTCGGCGGGGAAGGCGCCGACGCACCACTGTGAGGGTTCCTGTCGCGAGGGCGAGCACGAACACTGTCAGCCCCACGAAGACCACGGGATTCACCCAGCCCGGAACCAACTCGGTGCCCACGCCGCCCGAGGTGACGCACTGCGCACTGACCGGCAGCGTCATACGCGTCACGATGTGGTCGCCCTGCACGCCCCACGACGCACACATCTGGCCCGGATCCAGGATGTAGAAGCCCGACATCGCGCCGTACGCGTACGCGCCGAGCGCCGCCGTGCCGGCGAGGACCGCCACCAGCGCGCACGTCGTGGCACTCGGCTGACGCCACCCGCTGTATGGCAGCCGGGTATGGGCCCGTTGGGCGAGAGCCGCGGCGGCAGCCACGACCACGATCGGCGTCAGGAACGGCGCGAGGGCCAGGGTGAGAAACAGAAGGCTTGCCATGCTCGCCCAGACATCGCCCCGGGTGAGACCGGTTCCTGTCACGTTCCCGAGCGATGCCGGACGCCGACCGGTGGGCCCTGCCTACTGCTCCAACTCGTCCAGCGCGCCGAGCTGTTGCAGCAGTCCCAGTTGGTCGTGCTGCCACCACAGTTCGGTGATCCGGCCGTTGTCGCCGAAGCGGAAGACGGTCATGCCGGTCATGGTGACCCGTTTGCCGGTGGGGGCGATGCCGAGGAACTCGCCCCGGTGCGTGGCGGTCCAGGTCCAGCGGGCGCAGACCCGGTCGCCCTGCGCCATCAAGTCCTCGACCGTGAAGGAGGCGTCGAAGGCGTCGCGCCACATGCGGAAGTCGCGGCGGATGGCGTCCAGGCCGATGGTGACCTGGGGGTTGACGGGGTCGTGGCTGTGACAGTCCTCGTCGATCAGGTCGTTGAGCGGCGGCAGCTCACCGGCGGTCGTCAGGGTGCCGTAGAAACGGCGTACGAGGGTCGCGCGGAGCGGCTCGTCCCGCACGACGTCCAGGTCCGTGAAGGTGGGCAGTTCGTCGCAGAGGGCGACCAGGCTCCGGAAGATCTCGTCGGTCTCCGGCAGGTTCGAGGTCCGCATCGCCTCCTCGTACGACGGGAACTCCACCAGTTCGACGACATGGGTCCCGTCCGAGCGGTCCTTGCCGACGACCGCGTGCGTCGCGGTCCGCCTGCCCCCGGTCTTCTCCACCCAGCTGTCCAGCAACCGGTTCATCTCCTCGAACCGGCTCGTCCTGCAGTCGATGAGCTGTACGAAGGTCATGACGCGCCTCCGGTCCCCTGGCCCGGTCCGGTTTTCCGTCGGTGCCATTCTCCCACCGGGGCGCCTCCGCCACCTCCGTACCGTCACTGCGGTCCGTACTTGCGGCCCGTCTTCGAGGTGATCCCGCCCAGCAGGCCGCGCGGCGTCACCTTCACCAGGCCCATCAGCGCCTTGTACCGCGGATCCGGGATGGACAGGGTCTTGCCGTGGGCCAGATCCGTCAGCGCCGCCGCGACCAGCTTGTCCGCGTCCAGCCACATCCAGTTCGGGATGTTGTCCGTGCCCATGCCGGCCCGCTCGTGGAACTCGGTGCGCACGAAGCCGGGGCACAGCGCCATCAGCCGTACGCCGCTGCCGGCCAGGTCGCGCGCCGCGCCCTGGGTGAACTGCACGACCCACGCCTTCGACGCGCCGTACGTGCCGCGCGGCACGAAGGCGGCCACCGAGGCCACGTTCACGACCCCGCCCCGGCCGCGCTCGCGCATGGCCGAGGTCGCCGCCGACGTCAGCCGCAGCACCGCCTCGACGTGCACCTTGATCATCCTGAGCTCGTCGGCCATCGACACGTCCAGGAAACGGCCCTTGTTGCCGAAGCCGGCGTTGTTGACCAGCAGGTCCACGGGGTCCTTGCGGTCGCCCAGCCGGGCGGCGACCGTCTCGATGCCCGCGTCCGTCGCCAGGTCGGCCGTCAGCACCTCCGCCTCGATGCCGTGCCGGTCGTGCAGCTCGGTGGCCTGCTCCGTCAGGCGGGCGGTGTCGCGCGCCACCAGCACCAGGTTGTGCCCGTCGGCCGCCAGCCGTCGCGCGAAGGCGGCGCCGATGCCCGCGGTCGATCCCGTAATCAGAGCCGTTGTCATGCCGAAAGGTTAGTGGCCCCCGGCACCTTGTCCCGATCTCTGCACAGGCCCTCCCGACCGGTGATGCCCACGTGTCGGCCGGGACGATGACAGCCGGTCAGCCCGCGTATTCGCGCGCGTACTTCCGGGCCGCCGCCAGCGACTCCGGGTGCAGCGCCGTACCCGCCGCGAGCAGCCGGGGCAGCAGCGGGCGCTCGGTCGTCATGGCCCGGAACTGCAGGCCCACGGTCACGTCGTGGTCCGGGCGGTGCACGATCTCGACGGGGTCGCCCGCCCGGATCTCACCGGCCTCCAGCACCCGCAGATACGCGCCCGGCGCCGCCCGCTGCGTGAACCGCTTCACCCATCCCTTCTCACCCAGATGGCCCTGGAAGGTCCGGCAGGGAATCCGTCCGCTGGTGACCTCCAGGAGCACCGAGGGGCCGAGCGGCGAGCCGATGCGCCAGCGCTCGCCGATCCGAGCGCCGGTGATGTCCAGGCCGAGCGTGGTGAGGTTCTCGCCGAAGACGCCGTTGGCCAGCGTCCGGCCCAGCTCGCGCTCCCATTCGTCGAGGTCCTCGCGCGCCACCGCGTACACCGCCTGGTCGTCGCCGCCGTGGTGCCGCGTGTCGCACACCGCGTCCCCGGCCAGCCCGCTCGCGCCGACCCCCTTCGGCCCGGGCGCCGACACCTTGACCGGCCCGTCCGCGGGCCGCTTGCCGATGCCGGTCACGCCGTCCGGCTGGTCGGTGTACGGAACGGCCTCGGCGCGGCCCAGGTTCACAGACAGAAGCTTCATGCGGGCACGGTAGGCGAGCGCCGGTCAAAGTGTCGACGCGATAATCCGCCGTCCGCCCAAGTTTCACTTATGCTCGTTGGTGTGATCGAGGCTCGTCATCTCCGTGTGCTGCGTGCCGTGGCCACCACCGGCTCCTTCTCCGCGGCGGGGCGCGAGCTGGGCTGCACCCAGCCCGCCGTCAGCCAGCAGATGAAGGCCCTCGAGGCCGCCGTCGGCACCCCGCTGCTGGTCCGGGCCGGCCGCGAGATGCGCCTGACTCAGGCCGGCGACGCGCTCGTCCGGCACGCCACCGGCATCCTCGCCGGGCTCACCGCCGCCGAGGAGGAGATCGCCGCCATCGCCGGACTGCGGGCCGGGCGGGTACGACTTGTCTCCTTCCCCAGCGGAAGTTCCACGCTCGTGCCCACCGCGCTCGCCGCGCTGCGCGCCGCGCACCCCGGCACCCGGGTCTCCCTGGAGGAGGCCGAGCCGCCCAGGTCCGTCGAACTCCTGCGCCAGGGCGACTGCGACGTGGCCCTCGCCTTCCGCTACGAGGGGGCCGCGGACGCCGCGGAGTGGGAGGACCTGGTCGTACGGCCGCTGCTGACCGACCGGCTCGTGGCCCTGGTGCCCGAGCGGCACCGGCTGGCCCGTGCGGGGTCCGTGGCCATCGGCGACCTCGCGGGCGATCCGTGGATCGCGGGCTGCCCGCGCTGCCGCGGCCAGCTGGTCCAGGTGTGCGAGGGCGCCGGCTTCACGCCGCGCATCGACTTCGCGACCGACGACTACCCGGCGGTGGTCGGCCTGGTGGGCGCGGGACTGGGGGTCGCCGTCCTGCCCCAGCTCGCGGTCGAGTCGGTGCGGCCCAGGGGCGCGTGCACCGTGGAGCTGGAACCGGCGGTGCGGCGGGAGATCGTCGCCCTCACCCTGCCCGACCTGGCACAGGTGCCGGCGGTGGCGGCGACGCTGGAGGAGCTGGTGCGGGCCGGGGCCCGCTGACACGGGCCGGCACAAGGGGGACCGGGGTCCGGGGTCAGTGATCGGGATCGGCGCGCAGGCGGTCGGTGGGGGATCGGCGGATCAAGGGATCGGCGAGCACACGGTCGGCGGATCAGGGATCGGGGTATCGCGAGGGCACGCGTGACGCGTGCCCTGCTGCGGCTCTCTGCGAACGGATCAGAAAAAACGTTCCTTCAGTTTTCGGAGGCGGTGTCCCCGCTGGTCGACGACGCCGACACCAGCCGGTTCCGTGCCCGCCCCATGAGCTCCTCGCGCTCGTCCTCGGTCAGGCCTCCCCACACTCCGTACGGCTCGCGCACCGCCAGGGCGTGTGCCGCGCACTCCGCACGGACCGGGCACCTCATGCAGACCTCCTTGGCCGAGTTCTCTCGAGCGCTCCGGGCCGCCCCGCGCTCGCCCTCGGGATGGAAGAAGAGCGAGCTGTCGACCCCGCGGCAGGCAGCCAGCAACTGCCAGTCCCACAGGTCCGCGTTCGGTCCGGGAAGGCGGGAGAAATCTGCCATTACGTGACCCCTTGTAGCCGTTCGTGGCGGATACGGTGCCAACGACCGTACATCTCCGATCTAAGGAGATGAAAATATGACTCATTGCGAATCTAGCCCTAGACACCTAGAAACGGGAACAAGAGGGGCTAAATGGGGCATGGCTTGTGATGAAAAGTTGAGGGTCCGACGTTCATGTCTGCTCTGTGTCCGTTCCCTCACGTAGAGTGCCGAAGGCGGCGGACAGCCCCGTAACTCTTTCGAGTGACCGTCGTTGAGAGTGCGGAGGCGGTTGAGAACACAAGCGCTCGGGCGGGCGCCCGAGACGGTCGACCGCACAGGTGACGATTCCGTACCAGCCTGGAGGCTCAAGGTGACGCGCATCAGCTGCGGAGGACGGCCATGACATCCGTCCTCGTCTGCGACGACTCCCCGCTTGCCCGAGAGGCGCTGCGCCGCGCGGTCGCGACCGTGCCCGGCGTCGAGCGTGTGACGACGGCGGCCAACGGCGAGGAAGTCCTCCGCCGCTGGGGCGCCGACCGCTCCGATCTCATCCTCATGGACGTGCGCATGCCCGGTCTGGGAGGCGTCGAGACCGTCCGGCGCCTGCTGTCCGCGGACCCCGGCGCGCGCATCATCATGCTCACTGTCGCCGAGGACCTCGACGGCGTGGCGCTCGCCGTGGCCGCCGGCGCCCGCGGCTACCTGCACAAGGACGCCTCCCGCGCGGAGCTGCGGGCCACGGTGACGCAGGCCCTCGCCGACCCCACCTGGCGGCTCGCCCCGCGCCGGCTGCGCTCGGCCGAGATGGGCGCCGCGCCCACGCTCACCGCGCGGGAGATCCAGGTCCTGGAGGGCATGAGTCACGGCCGCTCCAACGCGGAGATCGGCCGCGAGCTGTTCCTCTCCGAGGACACCGTGAAGACCCACGCCCGCCGGCTGTTCAAGAAGCTCGGCGCGTCGGACCGCGCACACGCGGTGGCCCTCGGCTTCCGCTGGGGCCTGGTCCGCTAGGACCCGTGCGGATCCCGGTCGGGCCGCCCCGGACCGGCGTACCGGAACGTGACGCCACCCCCACGCGCGGCGACGAGCGTGGGGGGTGTCCGGTCGGCCGGACGCGCGGCCGTGCCGCTCGCACGTCCCCGCACGGGTGCCGCTCCCCGGCCCCGGGCGGTCGGGAGACGGCAGGCGGCCGTCGCGGCCCTGTGGGAACGTGGGGCCGGAACACGCGCGAGGTGCAATACAGCACCGCGGGCGCCGGTGGCAAAGCGCCCCGCCGGAGGCCCGCTGCTTGTTTCGCCGCGGATGACGCATCCTTGAGGGTGTGGAGTTCCTCGCGGACGAGTTGATCGAGCGGAAGGGGAGGGCGCAGGGGATGAGCTTCGGCGCACCTGCTCATAACGCTTCGGTGCACAACCACGAAGGCGGTGCCACGGACCGGACGACGTCAAGGCACCATGGACCGATGCGTGACGACCAGGCGGCACTTGCCCAAGGGGCGATCGGTGCGCTCGTCCACCGCGCCGTCGACGGCGACGAGCAGGCCACGCACGATCTGCTCGCCCGTGTCCACCCACTGGCGCTGCGCTACTGCCGCACCCGGCTGTCCCGGCTCCCGGGCGACGCCCGGCACTTCGTCGAGGACCTCGCCCAGGAGGTCTGCGTCGCGGTCCTGCTGGCCCTGCCGCGCTACAAGGACACCGGCCGTCCCTTCGAGGCCTTCGTCTTCGCCATCGCCGCCCACAAGGTCGCCGACCTGCAGCGCGCCGCCATGCGGCACCCGGGCTCGACGGCCGTGCCCTCGGACGAGATGCCCGAGCGCCCGGACGACTCGCTCGGCCCGGAGGAGCGCGCCCTGCTCAGCAGCGACGCCGAGTGGGCCAAGAAGCTGCTGGCCAGCCTCCCGGAGAACCAGCGCGAGCTGCTGCTGCTGCGCATCGCGGTGGGGTTGACCGCGGAGGAAACGGGACAGATGTTGGGAATGTCACCCGGAGCGGTCCGGGTGGCCCAGCACCGCGCGCTCAGCCGGCTGCGCGCCCTGGCCGAACAGTAGGCGGCCGTCCCGCCCCTCACTCACCGCCCCGGTTGAACGTGCGGCAGGTCATTTCCGTACGAAAGTACGAATCCGGCGGCTGCTCAGAACCGTGGAATGAGAGAGGCGTGCTTCCCGTTAGCATGGACATCCGCACCGATCAAGGCCATTTGGGGAAGGTGTCATGACTGCCAACGTCGACGGAGTGCCCGAGAAATTCGCGACACTCGGGCTGACCTACGACGACGTGCTCCTCCTGCCGGGCGCATCCGAGGTGCTCCCCAACGCGGTCGACACATCGTCCCGTATCTCCCGCAACGTCCGGGTCAACATCCCGCTGCTCTCGGCGGCGATGGACAAGGTGACCGAGTCCCGCATGGCGATCTCGATGGCCCGGCTGGGCGGCGTGGGCGTGCTGCACCGCAACCTCTCGGTCGAGGACCAGGTCAACCAGGTCGACCTGGTCAAGCGGTCCGAGTCCGGCATGGTCACCGACCCCATCACGGTGCACCCGGAGGCGACGCTGGCCGAGGCGGACGCGCTGTGCGCCAAGTTCCGCATCAGCGGTGTGCCCGTCACCGACCCGGCGGGCAAGCTGCTGGGCATCGTCACCAACCGTGACATGGCCTTCGAGTCCGACCGCAGCCGCCAGGTGCGCGACGTCATGACGCCGATGCCGCTGGTCACCGGCAAGGTCGGCATCTCCGGCGTCGACGCCATGGAGCTGCTGCGCAAGCACAAGATCGAGAAGCTGCCGCTGGTCGACGACGCGGGCGTCCTCAAGGGCCTGATCACCGTCAAGGACTTCGTCAAGGCGGAGCAGTACCCGAACGCGGCCAAGGACTCCGAGGGCAGGCTGCTCGTCGGTGCCGCGGTGGGTGCGAGCCCCGAGGCCCTGGAGCGCGCCCAGGCGCTCGCCGCGGCCGGGGTGGACTTCCTGGTCGTCGACACCTCGCACGGCCACAACAGCAACGCGCTGAGCTGGATGTCGAAGATCAAGTCGAGCGTGTCCGTCGACGTGATCGGCGGCAACGTCGCCACGCGTGACGGCGCGCAGGCCCTGATCGACGCCGGTGTCGACGGCATCAAGGTGGGTGTGGGCCCCGGCTCGATCTGCACCACGCGTGTGGTCGCCGGTATCGGCGTCCCGCAGGTCACCGCCATCTACGAGGCTTCCCTCGCCGCCCGCCCTGCGGGCATCCCGCTGATCGGCGACGGCGGCCTGCAGTACTCCGGCGACATCGGCAAGGCGCTCGCCGCCGGCGCCGACACGGTCATGCTGGGCAGCCTGCTCGCGGGCTGCGAGGAGTCGCCCGGCGAGCTGCTCTTCATCAACGGCAAGCAGTTCAAGTCCTACCGGGGCATGGGCTCGCTCGGCGCCATGCAGTCCCGCGGCCAGGCGAGGTCGTACTCGAAGGACCGCTACTTCCAGGCCGAGGTGGCCTCCGACGACAAGCTCGTGCCCGAGGGCATCGAGGGCCAGGTGCCCTACCGCGGCCCGCTGGCCAACGTCCTGCACCAGCTCGTCGGCGGTCTGCGCCAGACCATGGGCTACGTGGGCGCGGCCACCATCGAGGAGATGGAGTCCAAGGGCCGCTTCGTCCGGATCACCTCGGCGGGCCTGAAGGAGTCCCACCCGCACGACATCCAGATGACGGTCGAGGCGCCGAACTACAGCAGCAAGTAGGCGGCACGCCGTGCAGGGCGGCTCCGGAAGCCTCCGGGGCCGCCTTTGCCATGGGTGTCGGCGATACTGGAAGACGCTGCAACGCATCAGGGAAAGGCCACAGACGTGACTGAGATCGAGATCGGGCGCGGCAAGCGCGGCCGCCGGGCGTACGCCTTCGACGACATCGCCGTCGTCCCCAGCCGCCGTACGCGGGACCCGAAGGAGGTCTCGATCGCCTGGCAGATCGACGCCTACCGCTTCGAGCTGCCCTTCCTGGCGGCCCCCATGGACTCGGTCGTCTCCCCGGCCACGGCCATCCGCATCGGCGAGCTGGGCGGCCTGGGCGTGCTCAACCTCGAGGGCCTGTGGACGCGGTACGAGGACCCGCAGCCGCTGCTCGACGAGATCGCCGAGCTGCCCGCCGAGGTCGCGACCAGCCGCCTCCAGGAGATCTACGCCGCTCCCATCAAGGAGGAGCTGATCGGCGCGCGGATCAAGCAGGTGCGCGACGCGGGCGTGGTCACCGCCGCCGCGCTCTCCCCGCAGCGCACCGCCCAGTTCTCCAAGGCCGTCGTGGACGCGGGCGTGGACATCTTCGTCATCCGCGGCACCACGGTGTCGGCGGAGCACGTGTCGTCCTCGCACGAGCCGCTGAACCTCAAGCAGTTCATCTACGAGCTCGACGTGCCGGTGATCGTCGGCGGCTGCGCCACCTACACCGCCGCCCTGCACCTGATGCGCACCGGCGCGGCCGGTGTCCTGGTCGGCTTCGGCGGCGGCGCCGCGCACACCACGCGCAACGTGCTCGGCATCCAGGTTCCGATGGCCACCGCGGTCGCCGACGTGGCCGCCGCCCGCCGCGACTACATGGACGAGTCCGGCGGCCGGTACGTGCACGTGATCGCGGACGGCGGCGTCGGCTGGTCCGGCGACCTGCCCAAGGCGATCGCCTGCGGCGCCGACTCCGTGATGATGGGCTCCCCGCTGGCCCGTGCCACCGACGCTCCCGGCAAGGGCCACCACTGGGGCATGGAGGCCGTCAACGAGGAGCTGCCGCGCGGCCGGAAGGTCGACCTCGGCACGGTCGGCACCATCGAGGAGGTCCTCACCGGTCCCTCGCACATCCCCGACGGCTCGATGAACTTCTTCGGCGCCCTGCGCCGCGCCATGGCCACGACCGGCTACAGCGAGCTCAAGGAGTTCCAGCGCGTCGAGGTGACGGTGGGGGACTCCCAGCACAAGCGCTGACACACGCGCCCACGGCCCACGAAAGGGGCCCGGCCGTCCGCTCAGGCGGACGACCGGGCCCCTTCGCCTCTCACAGCCGGTGCGCCGCCCCCGTGGGCGCGGCCCCGCGGGTGTCCAGGAGCAGCTGGGCCTTCACCGAGAGGCCCTGGAGGTCGTAGGTGCGGTGCTGCTGGAGCAGGACCGTCAGGTCGGCGTCGGCCACCGCCTCGTACAGGCAGTCCGCGCGGGGCACGGGCCGGTCGCGGACGCTCCACGCGGGCACGTACGGGTCGTGGTAGCTGACCGAGGCGCCGAGGCCCGTCAGGCGGACGGCGATCTCCTCGGCGGGCGTGCCCTGGAGGTCGGCGAGGTCGGCCTTGTAGGTGACGCCGAGCAGCAGGACCCGGGCGCCGCGGGCCGACTTGCCGTGCTCGTTCAGCAGGGCGGCGGCGCGCTGGACGACGTAGCGCGGCATGCGGCCGTTGACCTGCTCGGCGAGTTCCACCATGCGCAGCCCGCAGCCCGCGTGGCCGGCCAGGTCCTGCGGGAGGCCGTGGCCGCCGACGCCGGGGCCGGGGCGGAAGGCCTGGAAGCCGTACGGCTTGGTCTCCGCGCAGCGCACGACGTCCCACAGGTCGACGCCCAGGTCGTGGCAGAGCACGGCCATCTCGTTGACCAGGGCGATGTTGACGTGCCGGTAGTTGGTCTCCAGGAGCTGGACCGTCTCCGCCTCCCTCAGTCCCCGCGCGCGTACCACCTTGTCGGTCAGCCGCCCGTAGAAGGCCGCGGCCGACTCGGTGCAGGCCGGGGTGAGTCCGCCGATCACCTTGGGCGTGTTGGCCGGGGTGATCTCGCGGTTGCCGGGGTCGACGCGGCTGGGCGAGTAGGCGAGGTGGAAGTCGCGGCCCGCCCGCAGCCCCGAGCCGTTCTCCAGCAGCGGGAGCAGGAACTCCTCCGTCGTGCCGGGATGTGCGGGCGACTCCAGGATCACGGTGGTGTGCGGGCGCATGTGCCCGGCGAGCGCGCGGGCGGCTGACTCCACCTGGCTCAGATCGAGCCCGCCGTCCGCGCCCCGCGGGGTCGGCGCGCAGATCACCGCGGTGCGCACCCGGCCGAGTTCGGCCGGGTTGGTGGCCGGCCGGAAGCCCTCCGAGAGCATCCGGCGCAGTTCGGCGGGGCTGAGGGAGCCGGACTCGTTCCCGGTGCGGTACCCGACGGTGTGGATGCCGGCGGAGACGGCGGCCTGGGCCAGGGGCAGGCCGAGCGGGCCGAGTCCGATGACGGCGAGATCTGCGGGCATGGCGTGGGCCGTCCTTCCCAATAACCGAGGCGTGGCAGGTCCGCAAGCCCTGTGGACAGGACGAGCGAGCGCAATGTCAGACTAGGAGTAAATATGACCGTTATGCGGGATTGACCAGCGTGTTTCTCGGTACGCCCCCGGAGTTGTCCACAGGCCGGGGGTCACTGGTGGCTGAAGTCGGGCAACCCGGTCAGAATTTGGGCATGGGGAGGAGGCGGGGGGACACGCTAGAGGCATGGGGGTGGGAACGGGCTTCGCCCGACGGGTGCGGCCGGCGCGACCGACAGCGGGAGGCAGCGGTGAGGACAGCGACACTGGGGCCGGCGCAGCGCGCCGAGGCACTGGCGGGAATGGCCGAGCGGGAGCTGGACATCCTGGTCGTGGGCGGAGGCGTGGTGGGCGCCGGCACCGCCCTGGACGCCGTCACCCGCGGTCTGTCCACCGGCATCGTGGAGGCGCGTGACTGGGCGTCGGGTACGTCGAGCCGGTCCAGCAAGCTGATACACGGCGGACTGCGCTATCTGGAGATGCTCGACTTCGCGCTGGTCCGGGAGGCGCTGAAGGAGCGCGGCCTGCTGCTGGAACGCCTCGCGCCTCACCTGGTCCGCCCGGTGCCGTTCCTCTACCCGCTCCAGCACCAGGGCTGGGAGCGCCTGTACGCGGGCTCGGGCGTCGCCCTGTACGACGCCATGTCGATGGCCCGCGGCCACGGCCGGGGACTGCCGCTGCACCGTCACCTGACCCGCCGTCACGCCCTGCGGGTGGCTCCGTGCCTGCGCAAGGACGCCCTGGTCGGCGCCCTCCAGTACTACGACGCACAGATGGACGACGCCCGCTTCGTGGCCACCTTGGTGCGCACGGCGGTGTCGTACGGCGCGAAGGCCGCCAACCGTGCCCGGGTCACCGGATTCCTGCGCGAGGGCGAGCGGGTCGTCGGCGCGCGGGTGCGGGACGTGGAGGGCGGCGGCGAGTACGAGATCCGCGCCAAGCAGATCGTCAACGCCACCGGGGTGTGGACCGACGACACCCAGGCGATGGTGGGGGAGCGCGGCCAGTTCCACGTCCGGGCCTCCAAGGGCATCCACCTCGTCGTGCCCAAGGACCGCATCAACTCCAGCACCGGGCTGATCCTGCGCACCGAGAAGTCCGTGCTCTTCGTGATCCCGTGGGGACGGCACTGGATCGTCGGCACCACCGACACCGGCTGGGACCTCGACAAGGCCCACCCCGCCGCCTCGAGCGCCGACATCGACTACCTCCTGGAGCACGTCAACTCGGTGCTGGCGGTGCCGCTCGGCCGCGACGACGTGCAGGGCGTGTACGCCGGCCTGCGGCCGCTGCTGGCCGGCGAGTCCGACGCCACCAGCAAGCTGTCCCGCGAGCACACCGTGGCCCATCCGGTGCCCGGCCTCGTCGTGGTCGCGGGCGGCAAGTACACGACGTACCGGGTGATGGCCAAGGACGCCGTCGACGAGGCGGTGCGCGGGCTCGACATGCGCGTCGCCGACTGCGTCACCGAGGAGATCCCGCTGCTCGGCGCCGAGGGCTACCCGGCCCTGTGGAACGCGCGGGCGCGCATCGCCGCCGAGGCCGGACTCCATGTGGTGCGCGTGGAGCACCTCTTGGGGAGGTTCGGGTCGGCGGCGCGGGAGGTGCTCGCCCTCGTCGCCGAGGACCCGACGCTGGGCGCTCCGCTCAAGGCGGCCGACGACTATCTGCGCGCCGAGATCGTCTACGCCGCCTCCCACGAGGGCGCCCGGCACCTGGACGACGTGCTGACCCGGCGTACCCGCATATCCATCGAGACCTTCGACCGGGGCACGCGCAGCGCCCGGGAGGCCGCCGAGCTGATGGCGCCCGTGCTGGGCTGGGACAAGGACCAGATCGAACGCGAGGTCGAGCACTACGAGAAGCGGGTGGAGGCCGAGCGGGAGTCGCAGCGCCAGCCCGACGACCTGACGGCCGACGCGGCCCGGCTGGGAGCGCCGGACATCGTGCCGTTGTGATCGCGCCGATCGTCCTTCGTGCACCCGCCGATCGCGCGGTGGCGAGCTAGCCGGTGGTGGCGTCGTGAATCCGCCGATCGTGCCGTTATGAACCCTCTGCGGGCCGGTCCACCGTCCCGCACGAGACGCAGGACACGCACGACACGCGCCGTGGACGTCCGGCGCAGATTATGGCCGGAATGGTCCGAAGGGTCGGCACCCTTGGCTTGCGTATTGTCACGGCCCGTCATTCCCGTGTGTACGACGGGCCGTTCGACCGTGCCCCCGGAGTGTTCCGAGGGGGCCCCTGGGCGTCGCGTGCTTGTCGGGTGAGAGACAATGGAGGCACTGTCAGGGCGGGTTGCATGAGGGGACGCATGTCGGACGCGGAGCGGGCGGGAACACCCCGTCAGGACACTCGTCAGGACTCTCTGCAGGACAGGAGCGAGCGTCTTCTCGCCGGGCGATACCGCCTGGGGGACGTGCTCGGCCGCGGAGGCATGGGCACGGTGTGGCGGGCCGAGGACGAGACCCTGGGCCGGACCGTCGCCGTCAAGGAGCTGCGGTTCCCGTCGAACATCGACGAGGACGAGAAGCGCCGCCTGATCACGCGCACGCTGCGTGAGGCCAAGGCGATCGCGCGCATCCGCGACACCAGCGCGGTGACCGTCTTCGACGTGGTCGACGAGGACGACCGCCCGTGGATCGTCATGGAACTCGTCGAGGGCAAGTCCCTCGCCGAAGCCATCCGCGAGGACGGGCTGCTCACGCCGAGGCGGGCGGCCGAGGTCGGGCTCGCGGTCCTCGACGTGCTGCGCTCCGCGCACGGCCAGGGCATCCTGCACCGGGACGTGAAGCCGTCCAACGTGCTCATCGCCGAGGACGGCCGGGTCGTCCTCACCGACTTCGGCATCGCGCAGGTCGAGGGCGACCCCTCCATCACCTCCACCGGCATGCTCGTCGGCGCCCCCTCCTACATCTCCCCGGAGCGGGCCCGCGGGCACAAGCCCGGACCGGCGGCCGACCTGTGGTCGCTCGGCGGCCTGCTGTACGCGTCGGTGGAGGGCACGCCGCCGTACGACAAGGGCTCGGCGATCGCCACCCTGACCGCGGTGATGACCGAACCGCTGGAGGAGCCGAGGAACGCCGGCCCGCTCAGGGACGTCATCCACGGCCTGCTCAACAAGGACCCGGACGAGCGGCTCGACGACGCGGGCGCCCGGGCCATGCTCAAGGCCGTCATCGACGCGCCCGAACCGAAGCACTCCGAGCCGGAGCCGCCCGCGGACGCGACCAAGGTCGTCCCGCTGCCCGCCCAGCCGGACAGGCGTTCCCGCAAAGGCGGTTCGGGATCTTCCGGTTCCGGTTCCGCGGGCGGGCAGGACGAGGAGCCGGGCGACCGCCTTCGCGGGGCGCTGCGCTCGGTGCGCAAGGCGTCCGTGGTGGCGAAACCCGCGGCAGCGGCGGGGGCCGGTGCCGAGTCGGCGTCCGGCGGCACGGCTCCGGCGGGCCCCGGCTCCGCGAGCGGTTCTGGAGCGCAGCCGGGGGCGGACCGGACGCAGAGCGCGTCCGCCTCGGGGAGCGGCGCCGGTGGCGCGCAGGCGGGCCGGTCCGGTTCGGGCTGGCCCGTGATGACCCCGCCGGACCTGGACCTGCCGCCGCGCCCGGCGCCCAAGGCGTCGCTCACCGACGTGGTGCCGCGGCGCACGCTGGTGATCGTCGCGGTGGTCGTGGTGCTCGCCGTGGCCGGCGCCGTGCTCGCCCTCACGCTCGGCGGCGACGACAAGGGCGACGACGGCAAGAGCGCGGCCGACCGCCCTGCCGCCACCGCGGGCTCGTCCGCGGGCCCCTCCACCAAGAAGGACGAGAGCGGCGAGGCCGCCACGGGCCAGGACGGGTCCGGCTCCGCGACGGAGGCCGACGGCTCCGGCGGCACACCGGCCACGGACGACGACGCCGACGCCGGGACATCGGGCAAGGGCTCCGACGCGGGCTCCGGTTCTGATTCCGATTCCGATTCTGATTCCGGCTCCGGAGGCGACCGCTCCGGCGACGACGGCGCCCCCGTGGCGATGACGTACAAGGGCGCTCAGGGCTTCTCCATCGGGCTGCCCAAGGGCTGGAAGTACGCGAGCACCGACTCCGCGGGGGTCCGCTTCACCGGCCCCGACGGGCAGCGGCTGCTCGTCGCCTGGACGACCACGCCCAAGGGCGACCCGGTGGCCGACTGGACCAACCAGGAGAGGTACATGGTGCGCTCCCAGTACCAGCGGGTGCGCATAGAGGCGGTGGACTACCGCGGCTGGAACACCGCCGACTGGGAGTTCACCTACGTCGAGGGCGGGACCAAGTACCGCAGCATAGACCGCGGGTTCGTGGTGAACGACCACCTCGGGCACGCGCTGATGTACAGCGCGAAGGCCGCGACGTGGGACGGCGACCTGCGCAAGAGCACCTGGAAGACGCTGACGGAGACCTTCCAGCCGAAGAAGTAGTGAGCGGACCGGTCCCGCCGCCCGTCCCCGGGGTTCCCGGATCGGCGCGGCGAGATCTGGCATCCCGTCATTGCGGATTGCCTCCGGCACGTATCGTGAGTGGTTGCGGACCGTAAGCATCACCGAACGGGACGCGTGGCGAACGGAATTGACCGACCGTGCGGCCGGGGGAGGCAACGTGGACGACTATGCGGGCCGGGTTCTCGCCGACCGCTACCGCCTGCCGCTGCCCCCGTCCGACGAGTACGAGCTGACCGAGACCCGGGCCTTCGACACCTACAGCGGGCAGGAAGTCCTGCTGAGGCAGGTGCCGTTGCCCGAGGTGGTCGAGGCGGAGGTGCTCGACGCGGACGGTCTGCCCGACGGCTTCACCGCGCGCGACGGAGCCCCACGGCGCGGGCCGGTCCGCACGGGACGTTCGGCGGACGAGGCCCGGGGCGCGCGTTCGGCGACGCGGCGGCCCGCCGATCCGGCGGTGCGGCGGGCGGTCGAGGCCGCGCAGGCCGCGGCGCGGATACCCGACCATCCCCGGCTCGACCAGGTCTTCGACGTGTTCGCGGAGGGCGGCTCGCTGTGGGTCGTCAGCGAACTGGTCGCCGCCCGGCCCCTGGCCGCACTGCTCGCCGAGAGTCCGCTGTCGCCGTACCGGGCGGCCGAGGTCGCCTCCGACATCCTCATGGCGCTGCGGGTGCTGCACGCCCATGGCTGGGTGCACCGCAACATCACCGCCCGCACGGTCCTCGTCTGCGACGACGGCCGCGTGATGCTGACCGGCCTCGCGGTCGGCGCGGCGGAGGAGGCCCTGTGCGGGTACGACCCGGTCCCGCCCGAGGATGACGGGGACGAGAGCGCTCCGGACGGCGCGTCCGGCACGCCGGGCGGTTCCATGGGCCCCGGCGGCACGGCCGGCGGCGCGGGTGCGACGGGCTTCGGCGGACTCACCGAGGTAACCGGCGGTCCTGGCTTCGGGGGCGGGACCGGCGCGGGCACCCCGCCGGTGGACCCTGACGCCGCGCGGCGGGCCGCGATCGAGGCGCGGGCGGCCGGGCCGTTGCCGCTGCCCGGCCCGGACGCGGGGCCCGGCGAGCCGCCCTCGCGGCGGACGCCTCAGACCGGCGGGGACATCAGGGCGGCCCGGGCCGGAGCGATCGCCGCGTACCGCGCCGGAGCGCGGGCGGCCGCCCGCGTGCAGGAGGCGCAGCAGAGCGCACGCGCCGAACTGCCCGGCGCCCGTACGCCCGTCGAGGGCGAGTCACGGCCCGCCGGGAGCACCACCCCTCCGCCGGGCCAGATCGCCGACCCCTACGGAGTCCGGCCCCCCACCCACAACGGCACCGCCGCCCACCCCGGAGCGACCGCGCCCCTCCCGTCCGCACCCGCCGGCGACGCCCGCGGCCCGCGCCCGGCGCTCGCCACAGGACCCGGAACCACGCCCGGCCACGTGGTGCCCGCGCAAGAGCGCGGTGAGCTCGGCGCGGGCACCGCGGACGACGCCGGGGGCGTACCGGCCCGTTGGGGTGAAGTCGTGGCCGGCAGCCCCGCGCGGCGGGGGCCCGCCACCGCGCTGGCCGCCGAGCGGGCGCGGCAGGCCCGGATGGCCGTGGTGGGGCCGGTGACCGAGCGCTGGGCGCCGGAACAGGCCGGGCCCGTGCACGAGAACTGGCAGCTCGCCGCGCCCATCGGCCCGGCGACCGACCTGTGGGCGCTCGGGGCGCTGCTTTTCCGGGCGGTGCAGGGACACGCGCCGTACCCGGAGGAGTCCACCGCCGAGCTGGTGCAGATGGTGTGCGCCGAGCCGCCCGCGTACGCGGAGGAGTGCGGGCCGCTGCGCCCGGTCGTGGAGTCGCTGCTGCGCCAGGACCCCACCGAACGCCTCGACTTCGAGGAGCTGCGCGGCTGGCTGCGCTCACTGGTGCGCTCCGCCCCCGAGCCGGAGGCCGGCGCGCACGTCATCGCCGCCCCGCCCGCCGACCCCAGCAGGCTGCCCGTCGTACGGCGCCGCGGCGAGCTGGTGCGCAGGCGGCGCGCAGGGCTGCCCGCCACACACGCACGGCACAGACGGCAGACGGGTTCGCCGCGGCGCCTGGGCCGCACGCTGCTCCTGCTCATCCTGCTGCTGATGGCCGCCGCCGTCGCCTACGCCGTGCTGTTCATGCCGAAGGCCGACCGCGACGGCGCGGCGGCCGGCGACCGCACCGGAACCGCCGGCGAGGCGAGCCCCGCCCCGGCGCACTCGGACGGCGACGGCGGGAGCGGCGCCCCGCAGCCCGGCGAGTCCTCGTCCGCGGCGGACGACAGCCCCTCGAAGGCGGCCGGTTCGGCCGAGGCCGAGGCGCAGACGACCGCGCCGGACGCCGCCGACGGCTTCACGCTGCGCAAGGACTCCGCCGGCTTCCAGGTCGCCGTCGCCAAGGGCTGGACCCGTACGCCCGGCAACAACCAGGGGCAAGTGGTCTACTCCCAGGGCTCGTTCGAGCTGATCGTCGTGCCCGGACGGGACACCGCGGCCGCGTTCGGCAGCGACCCGATGGCGTATCAGCGGGAGAAGGAGCGCGAGTTGCAGGCCTACCGCGACTCGAGCTGGGCCACCTCCACGGGTCTGCGGACCACCCAGGTCGGCGGACGGACCACGGCCGAGGGGCAGTTCACCTGGACGGACGGGAGCGGGCGGCAGCTGTACGTGCGCAACCTGGCCGCCCTGATCGGCGGCAAGTACCACGTGGTGCAGGTGCGGGGGCCCGAGTCCCAGCGGGACCGGGTGACCACGCTGTACGAGCAGGCCTCGGCGACGTACCGGTACACCGGCTGAACCGCGGCAACCGCCGGAACCGCCCGAACTGCCGGAACCGCACACTGTCCGGGGAGCGACAACCGTCACAGTGAGGCTCTCTTGGGACCCCGCTGGTTCCCAGCCGGGGGGCCGGTCCCTACGCTGAGCCTGTCAAGACCACTGCGGGGAAACGTGAATCAGATGCAGGGCCTGCTCCTCTCGGGCCGCTACCGGCTCGCCGACGCCATCGGCAGCGGCGGCATGGGCCGGGTGTGGCGCGCGCACGACGAGGTGCTGCACCGGGCCGTCGCCATCAAGGAGTTGACCGCCGCGCTCTACGTCGCCGAGAGCGACCAGGAGGTGCTGCTGGCGCGCACCCGGGCGGAGGCACGCGCGGCGGCACGGATCAACCACTCCGCCGTCGTGACGGTGCATGACGTGCTGGAGCACGACGGCCGCCCGTGGATCGTGATGGAGCTGGTCGAGGGCCGCTCGCTGGCGGACGCGCTCAAGGAGCGGGACCGCATGGACCCGGCGGAGGCCGCCCGGATCGGCCTGTGGGTGCTGCGCGCGCTGCGCGCCGCGCACGCCGCCGGGGTGCTGCACCGCGACGTCAAGCCCGGCAACGTGCTGCTCGGCGAGGACGGCCGCGTCCTGCTGACCGACTTCGGCATAGCCCAGATAGAGGGCGACACCACCATCACCCGCACCGGCGAGGTCGTCGGCTCGGTCGACTACCTGGCCCCTGAGCGCGTCCGCGGCCACGACCCGGGACCGGCGTCCGACCTGTGGGCGCTGGGCGCCACCCTCTACACGGCGGTGGAGGGCCTGTCGCCGTTCCGCCGCACCTCGCCGCTGAGCACCATGCAGGCGGTCGTCGACGAGGAGCCGCGCGAGCCGCGGCATGCCGGCCCGCTCGCCCCGGTCATCGCCGCCCTGCTGCGCAAGGACCCGGCCGAACGGCCGCAGGCTGAGGAGGCCGAGCAGATGCTCGCCGAGGCCGCCGAGGGCCGCCGACCGAGCAGCGCGCAGGCGTACGTGCCCACGCAGGCGGCCGGACTCCCCCCGGAGACCGCCGCGCACGCCGCCGCGTACCCGGCCTCGGGGTCCTGGCCGCCGGCCACGACCCCGTACCCGGCGCCCGCGCAGGCCGCCACCGGACCCATGCCGCAGCACCCCGCGGTCCGGATGCCCAGGCGCCGCCGCACCCTGATCCTGGTCGTGGCCCTCGCCGCGCTCGTCGGCGGCGGCAGCGCCCTGCTGCTGCAGAAGTGGGACCAGGACCGGCGGCAGGACTCCGCCACCTCCCCGTCGACCCCGCCGCCGGAGACCACCACGCCCTCCACGCCCTCCTCGACCACCGACGCCTCCGGCGGTCTCCCGGACGGCTGGGTACGCGTTCGCGACCCCTACGGATTCAGCCTCGCCGTCCCCGACGAGACCTGGCAGCGGCAGGAGTTCGACGAGGCGACCCACCAGGTCGACTACACCCCCGACGGCGGCAAGCACTTCATCCGCGTCGCGGTGGACGACACGCCGGACTTCTCCACCGCTCACGAACACCAGCTCGACCTCGAGCAGCGGCTTCATCGGCTGGTCGACTACCGGCGGGTGGGTCTGGAGCCGAACACCTACCGCGACTGCCCGGGCTCCCGGTGGGAGTACACATGGACGGCCCTGGCGAAGGACATGCCGTTCCCCGGCCCGCGCCACGCCATCGAGGAGACGTACTTCTCCCGTGACGGCGTGGAGTACGCGATCTACATGTCCTCGCCGGAGGAGGACTGGACGCGGACGCGGCAGCAGTTCCAGACCGTGCTCCAGAGCTGGCAGCCGACCGCCGGCTGACCTCGCCCGCCGACGTCTGGCCGGGACGCGTCGTTGGCCGGTCGATGCCCCAAGAGGCGGGTGGTTCCTGCGGCATGATGGGGCGTATGGGGACCGAGGGGGACGACTTCCGTGTCATCGCGGGCCGTTACCGTCTGGAGGCGAGGCTCGGCCGCGGGGGCATGGGCATCGTGTGGCGGGCCACCGACCAGCTCCTCGAACGGCGGGTCGCGGTCAAGGAAATCCCGCTGGACGAGACCCTGTCCGCCGAGGAGGCCGCACTCCAGCGGGAGCGCACCCTGCGCGAGGCCCGCGCGGTCGCCCGGTTGCGACACCCCCACCTCGTCGTCGTGTACGACGTCGTCGTGCAGGACGAGCGCCCGTACATCGTCATGGAGCTGATCGACGGCGGCTCGCTGGCCGACCGGATCGCCGCGCGCGGCCCGGTGGACGCCGCCGAGGGCGCCCGCATCGGCGTCGCCCTGCTGAGCGCGCTGCGCACCGCGCACGCCGCCGGTGTCCTGCACCGGGACATCAAGCCGGCCAACGTCCTGGTGGAGTCGGACACCGACCGGATCGTGCTCACCGACTTCGGCATCGCGCGGATGGCCGGCGCGACGACGCTCACCGAGACGGGGTCCTTCGTCGGCTCACCGGAGTACACCGCTCCGGAGCGGATGTCCGGGGCCGGGACCGGGCCGGAGTCGGATCTGTGGTCGCTCGGCGCGCTGCTGTGCACCGCCCTGAGCGGCGAGTCGCCGTTTCGGCGCGACTCGCTCGGCGGCATCCTGCACGCGGTCGTCTTCGACGAGATCCGGCCGCCCGCGCAGGCCGCGCCGATCCTGCCCGTCGTACGCGGGCTGCTGGAGCGCGGTCCGGACCGGCGGCTGACGGCAGCCGAGGCGGAGCGGATGCTGCGCGCCTTCCTGGAGTCGGGCCGCACGCCCGGGCCGCCGGTCCGGATCGCGCCGACGCAGCGCGGAGTGCCGGTCACCTCCGATGCGCCCGGCCCGGCGCCGACCGACCCCGCCGCCCGGGCACCCGCCCGGTACCCCACCCGGAACGTGCTGGTCGCCGCGCTGCTGGTGGCCGCGACGGCCGGGGCGGGCGCGTCCGCCGTGGCACTGCTGATGCGGGGCGGCGGCAGCGACGGCGGGACGCCGACGAGTTCGGGCCCGCACATGCCAGAGGACGCCACGGGCGCCACGGACGGCACCGCCTCCCGGCCGAACACGCCGTCACCACCGTCTGCTTCGCCGCCGGGTTCACCCCCCGTCCCGGTCTCCACGGTCACCGTCACGGGATCCGCCCCGCCCGCCGCCGAGGGCGCCGTGCCGTCGGGCCACCACCTGGTGCACGACCCGGCCGGCTTCTCCGTCGCCGTACCGAACGGCTTCACCCGCGAGCCGCAAGGCGAGCGGGTCTTCTACGTGTCGCCCGGGGAGACCTTCCGCCTCGGCATCAAGGTGGCCCGGCCGGAGAGCGGAGGCCCGCTCGCGGTGATGCGCCGCGCCGACGCCGCGGGACCGGACACCAACCCCGGCTACCGCGACGGCCGCGTCACCGCCACCACCCACCGCGGACACCCGGCCGCCCTCTGGGAGTTCACCTGGAACGGCTTCAGCGCGGCGGAGGGCCCGCGGCACACGTACGACCTGTGCTGGGAGCAGGACGGGCGGATGTACGACGTGTGGGTGTCGGCGCCGGTCGGCAGGGTGCGCGAGGCCAAGCAGCACTTCGACGCCGCGGTCGGCGGTTTCGACGCACAGGTCACGGGTCGGTGACCGGATACGCTGCCTGCTGGAGCCGGCGGAGGCGGTCGCGATATGGATGGACGCATGAGCAACCACGGGGGCGCCCAGTACGGGGCCGACGATCCGACGACCTTCGCCCTGCAACCGCCGGACCCGCAGGCGCGGGTGCCCCACCCGCAGAGCCCGTACGCCGCCCCCGCACCGGGCGGTGAGGACGGGCAGCCGCAGGCCACACGGGTGGAGCCGCAGGGTACCGCCCCCGGGCCGCGCGGCACCGACTCCGCGCGGCCGCCGGAGCACGGCGCCGGCCGGCTGATCGGCGGGCGTTACCGGCTGCTCGCCAAGCTCGGGCACGGCGGCATGGGGACCGTGTGGCGGGCCAAGGACGAGACGGTGGACCGCGAGGTCGCCGTCAAGGAGCCCCGGGTCCCCGACCACCTTCCCGAACGGGAGCGGATCAACGCCTTCGAGCGCATGCGCCGCGAGGCCCGCGCCGCGGCCCGGCTCGACCACCCCGCGGTCGTGGACGTCCACGACGTGGCCGTCGTCGACGGGCAGCCGTGGATCGTGATGGAGCTGGTGCGGGGCCGCTCGCTCGGCGACGCGCTCCAGGAGGGCACCCTGGACGCCCGCGAGGCGGCCCGGATCGGCCTGGAGGTGCTCGGCGCGCTGGAGGCCGCGCACGCCGCGGGCGTCCTGCACCGGGACGTCAAGCCGGACAACATCCTGCTCGGCCGGTACGACCGCATCGTCCTCACCGACTTCGGCATCGCCCAGATCGAGGGCGAGACCAACCTGACCGACACCGGCGGCTTCGTCGGCTCACCCGAGTACATCGCGCCGGAACGGGTGCTGGGGCAGCGCCCCGGCCCGGCCTCCGACCTGTGGTCGCTCGGCGTGGTCCTCTACGCGGCCACCGAGGGCGTCTCCCCGTTCCGCCGCAGCAACACCCCGGCCACCCTCCAGTCGGTCCTCAACGCCACGCCCGCCCCGCCGGCCGCCGCGCGGGGCCCGCTGGCCGAGGCCGTCACCGGCCTGCTGCACAAGGACCCGGCGCACCGGCCGCCCGCCGCCCGGGTGCGTGCCCTGCTGGAGGCGGCCGCCGCGCCGCCCGCCCCGACACCCACGCGGCTGGTGCGGCCCGCCGGGGGCGCCCCCGGCGGGCCGCGCCGCCTCCGGCTCGGGCGCGGGGCGTGGCTCGGGCTCGGCGCTGCGGTCGTCGCGGCAGCGGTGACGGCGTACGTCCTGATCGCCCACCCGTTCGCCGGCCCGCTGCCCGAGGACTGGGCGACCCATCACGAGCAGGACGTCGCCGCGACGATCGCCGTGCCGAAGGACTACCAGCGGCAGGTGCCGGACGGGAAGAACGACAAGAAGCACTGGGTGACCTACAGCGACTGGAGCGGCAGCATCACGGTCGGGCTGCGCCTGCTGAGGAAGTCGGAGGAACCGGAGCGCACCATCAAGGACTCCGCGGCCGCCCAGATGTACGACGACCTCGGCACCTTCAAGCAGTCCGGCAGCTATGAACTCGGCATGCCCCAGAACCCGGTGACCCACCCGAAGGAGTCGACGTACCGCGGCGGGCAGGCCGCCGAGAACACGGTCGTCTACACCACCGACGACAGCACGCACCCGACGCCGCGCGAGCTGCGGATCTTCTACTACAAGACCTCCGAGGGCGACCTGTACAAGCTCACCGTCGGCTACCCCGGCAAGGGGGACTTCACCGAACGCGGCCGCGAGGTGGCGCGTGCGGCGATCGCCAATCTGGACCTCGACGATCTGTGACAACGCCCTGATCAGCGCATTCGTTGCCAGTGATCACTGGCGCGCTGTGAGCACTCGGTGAATCCCGTGAATCCCTATTACTGACGGGTACACAAAGCCGTCCGACCGGCATACCCTGCGCGTCATGACGGACGCGCAGGCCCCGGCGAAGACCGGCACCAATCCCCAGGCCCCCGCCCCCGCGGGGGCCCGCACCGCCGACGACGTGGTGACCCCCGAGCTGGTCGCCCGGCTCACCAAGGGCGTCGCCGGATCCGGCCGGACCGCCAACCACACGCCGTTCACCGGCGACAAGCTCGCCGACCTGCCCGAGTCCACTCCCGAGGACGTGGCCCGCGCCTACGAACGCGCCCGCGCCGCCCAGGCGGTGTGGGCGCGGGTGCCGGTACGGCGGCGCGCGGCCGTCCTGCTCGACTTCCACGACCTGGTGCTCGCCCGCCAGGCCGAGGTCCTCGACCTGATCCAGCTGGAGACCGGCAAGGCCCGCCTGCACGCGCACGAGGAGGTGCAGGCCGTCGCCGTCGCCGCCCGGCACTACGGCCGCCGCGCCGCCGCCTACCTCAGGCCCAGACGGCACACGGGTGCCATCCCCACCCTCACGCGTGTCACCGAACTGCGCCACCCGCGCGGGGTGGTGGGCCAGATCGCCCCGTGGAACTACCCCCTGGAACTGTCCGTCGGCGACGCGCTGCCCGCCTTCGTCGCGGGCAACGCGGTGGTGATGAAGCCCGACACCGAGACCTGCCTGACCGCGCTGTGGGCCCGCGACCTGCTCATCGAGGCCGGGCTGCCCGCCGAGGTGTTCCAGGTCGTCATCGGCGACGGCCCGGTCGTCGGCCCCGAGGTGGTCGAGCACGCCGACTACGTCTCCTTCACCGGCTCCACCCGCACCGGACGCGAGGTCGCCCGGAGCGCCGCCGCCCGCCTGGTCGGCGTCTCCCTCGAACTCGGCGGCAAGAACGCCATGCTGGTGCTCGCGGACGCCGACATCGAGAAGGCGGCGGCCGGAGCGGTCCGCGCCTGCTTCTCCTCCGCCGGCCAACTGTGCATCTCCATCGAGCGGTTGTACGTCCACGAGGCGGTCGCGGACGCGTTCCTCGAACGGTTCGCCGCCCGTACGCGGGCGATGCGGCTCGGCACGTCCCTGGCCTACGGCGCCGACATGGGCTCGCTCGTCGGCGAGCGGCAACTGGCCACCGTCACCCGGCACGTGGAGGAGGCCGTCGCCAAGGGCGCCAAGGTGGTGGCGGGCGGCGTCGCCCGCCCGGACATCGGCCCGTACTTCTTCGAGCCCACCATCCTCGACGGCGTCGAGGACGCGATGGCCGTGTGCACGGAGGAGACCTTCGGCCCGGTCGTCTCCGTCTACCGCTTCACGAACGACGACGAGGCGATCGAGCGCGCCAACTCCACGCCGTACGGCCTGAACTCGTCCGTCTGGACGAAGGACGCCCGCCGCGGCCGCGAGGTCGCCGCCCGGCTGCGTACCGGCACGGTCAACATCAACGAGGGCTACGCCCCCGCCTACGGCAGTGTCCAGTCGCCGATGGGCGGCATGAAGGACTCGGGTCTCGGCCGCCGGCACGGCTCCGAGGGCGTCCTCAAGTACACCGAGGCCCAGACCGTGGCCCACCAGCGGCTGCTGCCCATGGCCCCGTCGCTCGGCATGGACGACGAGGGGTACGCGGCGTTCATGACCCGCAGCCTCAGGCTGATGAAGGCGTTCCGCTTCCGCTAGAACGCACCTGACGCACCCCTGGACAGCACTCCTGGACAGAGCCCCCGACGGCACCCGTTTCCGACGAGGAGAGCACGTGTCTCAAGACGGCCATGGCTACGACTACGACGTCATCGTCGTGGGCTCGGGGTTCGGCGGATCGGTCTCCGCGCTCCGCCTGACCGAGAAGGGCTACCGCGTCGGTGTCCTGGAGGCGGGCCGCCGCTTCACCCGCGCGACCCTGCCGAAGAACTCCTGGGACCTGAGGAACTACCTGTGGGCCCCGAAGCTCGGCATGTACGGCATCCAGCGCATCCACCTGCTCGGCAACGTCATGGTGCTGGCCGGCGCGGGGGTCGGCGGCGGCTCCCTGAACTACGCCAACACTCTCTACGTACCGCCGAAACCCTTCTTCGACGACCCCCAGTGGCGGGACATCACCGACTGGCAGGACGAGTTGAGGCCGCACTACGACCAGGCGCGGCGCATGCTCGGTGTGCGGCTCAACCCGACGACGACCCCCTCCGACGTTCATCTGAAGGCCGCCGCACAGCGGTTGGGCTTCGGCGACACCTTCCACATGGCTCCGGTAGGGGTGTTCTTCGGCGACGGCGAGGACGCCGACGGCACGACGACGGCGAAGGCGGGCGAACGGGTCGCCGATCCCTACTTCGGCGGGGCCGGACCGGACCGCAGGGCCTGCACCGAGTGCGGCGAGTGCATGACGGGCTGCCGGCACGGCGCCAAGAACACCCTCAACGAGAACTACCTGTACCTCGCCGAGAAGGCGGGCGCGGTGGTCCACCCCATGACGACGGTCGTGTCGGTCACGGACGACTCACGCGGCGGCTACGCGGTCGCCACGCTTCCCACCGACGACAAGAAGAAGGGCGCCGGCCGTCTGTTCACCGCGCCCAGGGTGGTCCTCGCGGCCGGCACCTACGGCACCCAGACGCTGCTGCACCGCATGAGGGCGAGCGGCCGGCTGCCCCATCTGTCCGCGCGCCTTGGCGAGTTGACCCGCACCAACTCCGAGGCGCTGGTGGGCGCCCAGACCGGCGACCGGCGCTACCGGAAGGCGACCGGGAAGCCGAGGGCGGACTTCACACGCGGAGTCGCCATCACGTCCTCCGTCCACCCCGACGAGAACACCCACATCGAGCCGGTCCGCTACGGCAAGGGCTCCAACGCGATGGGCGGCCTGTCGATCCTCCAGGTCCCCTACGCCGAGGGCTCGTCCAGGGTGACGGCCTGGCTGGCCAACGCCGCCCGCCACCCCCTGCTCGTCCTGCGCTCCCTGTCCAACCGCCGCTGGTCGGAGCGGACCATCATCGGCCTGGTGATGCAGTCCCTGGACAACTCCCTGACCACGTACCTGAAACCGGACGGCGTCGGCAGGGGACTGCTCACGGCCCGCCAGGGGCACGGCACGCCCAACCCCCAGCAGATCAGGGCCGCCACGGAGGGCGCCAGTGCGCTCGCCGCCGAGATCAACGGCTTCGCCGGGTCCAACGTGGGCGAGCTGATGGGCACTCCGCTCACCGCCCACTTCCTCGGCGGCTGCCCGATCGGCGCCTCGTCCGAGAACGGTGTCATCGACCCGTACCACCGCCTCTACGGCCACTCCGGCATCTCGGTCGTCGACGGTGCCGCGGTCTCGGCGAATCTGGGGGTGAACCCGTCGCTGACCATCACCGCTCAGGCCGAGCGGGCGATGTCCTACTGGCCCAACAAGGGCGAGGCCGACCCGCGTCCGGCGCAGGGGGCGGCCTACGAGCGTCTGCGGCCGGTGGAGCCACGGCATCCGGCGGTTCCGGCGGACGCCTTCGGCGCGCTGAGGCTGCCGTTCCTGGGGATGCCGCCGGTGCCGCCGAAGAAGTCCCGAACCGTCTGAAGGTTCGGGAAGGCGCGGGAAGGCTCGGGAAGGCTCGGGAAAGAAAGAAGACCTGCACCCCCCTCCTGGCGCAGGTCCTCCTCCGTCTGCTGATGTGACAAGGGGAGGGCGGGAAAGGTTGCGCTCAAGTCGGTGGGTTTCCTGTGTGTCCTGCGTCACATCTCTGGGGGTTCCGTATCCGCGCACAGAAGAAGGACCCCCGCGGCCTTGGGCGGCGGAGGCCCTACTTCCCGATTCCGGACCTGTGCGGTTTCTGTGAGCCGGCCGGCCCCGGGCGTCCCCGGAGCCGGCCGCTCATCCGGGTGACCGGGCTGCTGTCCCCTGCCGTCCGGTCACTTCCTGGAGCGAGGTCCCACGACGCACGGCACGATCCGCACGCCTCATCGCTCCGGAGATCCACGCGTGGTTCTTGCGGGCCCGCCCCTGGCTGGCACGGACACCGGGACAACGAGGCGGCCCGCGCGACGGTCACGCGCCGTACGGGTGAGGGTGCCGTGCGGCCGGGTTCAGACCCTGCCCCGGCACAGCTCCAGCAGGGTCATCGCCAGGGTCGTGCCCGGCTTGCCCAGGGCGTCCCTGTAGTGGCCGAGGATCTCCATCTCGCGGGAGAGGTTCACCCGCCGGCCCCCGGAGGCGATACGGGTCTCCTGGATCACCGCGGAGACGGCCATCCGTTCCTGGATCAGGCCGATGATCCGGTCGTCGAGGGCGTCGATGCGCTCCCGGGCGCCGGTGATCACGTGCGTGGCCTCGTCGGCGCGGGCACCGCTCGCGGCGGTGGCGGCTGGGGTCTGGGTGTGCGCTGCGGTGGCGGTCATCGCGGGGGCTCCTCGGTGATGTCGGATGCGGTGCCCCGGCGGACAAGGACCACAACGCCAGGCGCCCCGGACCTTGTCGGCCCGGGGCGCCTGGGAAGTGCTTGTCAGTGGCTCAAGCAGCACGACCATGGCAGCCGGTGGGCCGGTCGCCATAGGTAAAGGTGAAGGTCGTCTGCGCGAGCATGCTCCCAGTATGCCGCTCCCGGGCGCGGCATCCAACACGGCTCGCATGATGAGACGGGCGGCGGACGGGCCGCCGGGCGCGGGTCCGGGACGGGCGGCCCCCTGACGGCGGTCTCCGGGCGCCGGGGAGGCACTCACGACCACCTCGGTAGAATCGATACACACAAGGACCCCCCGACGCCGGAAGGCACCCCGTGTCATCAGCGACTCCCGCTGCCGCCGCCCCCGACACCGTCCTGGTCGTCGACTTCGGCGCGCAGTACGCCCAGCTCATCGCCCGTCGCGTCCGTGAGGCACGGGTCTACAGCGAGATCGTGCCGAGCTCCATGCCGGTTTCGGAGATGCTCGCCAAGAACCCGGCGGCGATCATCCTCTCCGGCGGACCCTCCTCGGTGTACGAGGAGGGCGCCCCGCGCCTCGACCGCGCGATCTTCGAGGCCGGCGTCCCCGTCTTCGGCATGTGCTACGGCTTCCAGCTGATGGCGCAGGTCCTCGGCGGCACCGTGGACAACTCCGGGGCCCGTGAGTACGGCCGCACCGGACTGGCCGTCTCCAAGCCCTCCTCCACCCTCTTCGAGGGCACCCCGGCCGAGCAGGACGTGTGGATGTCGCACGGCGACGCCTGCTCCGCCGCCCCCGAGGGCTTCTCGGTCACCGCCTCCACGGACGTCGTCCCGGTCGCCGCGTTCGAGAACGACGAGAAGAAGCTGTACGGCGTCCAGTACCACCCGGAGGTCATGCACTCCACGCACGGCCAGCAGGTCCTCGAGCACTTCCTCTACCGCGGTGCGGGCCTCGAGCCGAACTGGACCACCGGCAACGTCATCGACGAGCAGGTCGCCGTCACCCGCGAGCAGGTCGGCGACAGGCGGGCGATCTGCGGACTGTCCGGGGGCGTGGACTCCGCGGTCGCCGCCGCACTCGTGCAGAAGGCCATCGGCTCCCAGCTGACCTGCGTCTACGTCGACCACGGCCTGATGCGCAAGGGCGAGACCGAGCAGGTCGAGAAGGACTTCGTGGCCGCGACCGGTGTGCAGCTGAAGGTCGTCGACGCCGAGGAGCGCTTCCTCACCGCGCTCAAGGGGGTCAGCGACCCCGAGGAGAAGCGGAAGATCATCGGCCGCGAGTTCATCCGCGTCTTCGAGCAGGCCCAGGCGGAGATCATCGCGGACGAGGGCCCGGCGGTGGAGTTCCTCGTCCAAGGCACGCTCTACCCGGACGTGGTCGAGTCCGGCGGCGGCACCGGCACCGCGAACATCAAGTCGCACCACAACGTCGGCGGCCTGCCCGAGGACCTCGAGTTCAAGCTGATCGAGCCGCTGCGCAAGCTGTTCAAGGACGAGGTCCGCATGGTCGGCCAGGAACTCGGCCTGCCGGACGAGATCGTCCAGCGCCAGCCCTTCCCGGGTCCCGGCCTCGGCATCCGGATCGTCGGCGAGGTCACCAAGGAGCGCCTGGACCTGCTGCGCGAGGCCGACGCCATCGCCCGCGAGGAGCTGACGGCGGCCGGTCTCGACCGTGACATCTGGCAGTGCCCGGTGGTCCTGCTCGCGGACGTGCGCAGCGTCGGCGTCCAGGGCGACGGCCGCACCTACGGTCACCCGATCGTGCTGCGCCCGGTCTCCAGCGAGGACGCCATGACCGCCGACTGGTCGCGGCTGCCCTACGACGTGCTGTCGAAGATCTCGACCCGCATCACCAACGAGGTCCGGGACGTCAACCGCGTGGTCCTCGACGTGACGTCGAAGCCGCCGGGCACCATCGAGTGGGAGTGACCCCGCTCCGGTCTACGTCCGCCTGAGAGTCCGCACCGGCTCTCCGGGCTTCCAGACCCGGACGACCAGATGAGTGTCGTCCTCGACGCTGGTCCGTACGACCTCCGTCAACTCGGTGCGGAAGAGGTGGAACGGCTGCGGCGGTTCCACCTCTTTCACGTACGCGCCCTTCACCTCGGGATCCTCCACCTCGACCGCCCGCCCGGCGATCCGCGCGTCACCGCCGGCCATCGCGGTGTCCGGCCCCGGGTTCGCCTGCAGCGCGAACCTGGGATCCCGGCGCAGGTCGAACGCCTTGAGCGAGCCCGGCATCATGCCGAGCCACAGCTCGCCGTTCAGGAAGCGCACCTCGAGTCCCGTGGTGCGCGGAGAGCCGTCCCGGCGCAGGGTCACCAGGACGTGGTGCGGGAACGCCCCGAACCGCCGCTCAACGGTCGCGGCCAGTTCGGGTTCCGCGGCGGCGAAGGCCGCCCAGTTCGTTGCCATGTCCCAAGGGTGGCGCGGATACCCGACATCTTCTGTCGGGTTTTTTCGGCGGCAGGCGGGGGTGGCCGACGCGCAGGCGGGGCGACCCGGCGGTATTCGGCGGCATTCGGCCACGGAGCCGGTGTACCGCGCGGCATCTTCACCGTACGGCGCTCGTATCCCGGCCCGTTGGGCGGTAGCTTCCGGCCCGTACGTCGTCGATCCAGCGACGGAGGTCCCATGCACGGCCCCATCCCCACCCCGCCCCCGCCCCTGCCCACCGAGAAGCTGCAGTTCGCGATGCCACCGATGCACGAGTCGGTGGACGACGAACGCCGGTACCGCAAGGAGCGGCTCGCGGGCGCGCTGCGGATCTTCGGCCGGTACGGCTTCGAGGACGGCGTCTCCGGCCACATCACCGCCCGCGACCCCGATTTCAGCGACTGCTTCTGGGTCAATCCCTTCGGGATGCCGTTCAAGCACGTCACCGTGAGCGACCTGGTGCTCGTCAACCAGGACGGGCAGGTGCTCCAGGGCCGCCACCACGTCAACCAGGCCGCGTTCACCGTGCACGCCCAGGTCCACGCCGCCCGCCCGGACGTCGTCGCCGTCGCCCACTGCCACTCCGTGCACGGCCGCGCCCTGGCGGCGCTCGGTGACCTCCTGGATCCGATCACCCAGGAGAGCTGCGCCTTCTACGAGGACCACGCCGTCTACGGCTCCTACACCGGCGTCACCGTCGACGCGGAGGAGGGCCGCCGGATCGCGGCCGCGCTGGGCTCGCGCAAGGCGCTGGTGCTGCGCAACCACGGACTGCTGACGGTCGGCGACTCGGTGGACGCCGCCGCCTGGTGGTTCCTGGCCATGGAACGCTCCTGCCAGGTGCAGCTGACCGCCCGGGCGGCGGGCCAGCCGGTCCTGATCGACCACGAACCGGCGGTCGCGACCCGGGAGCAGCTCGGTGGCGACCTGGTGGCGTGGATCAACTACCAGCCCCTGTGGCAGGACATCAGCCGCAGCGAACCCGACCTGCTGACCTGAGCCCCTCGGCGTGCGGGACATCTCCGGACATCCCGCCTCCCCTGCGGAGAACGGCGCAGCCGGGTGCGGCCGGGTCAACACGGCGTTCCCGGCTTCACCCGCGCCGACTGGACCTGACGAACGCGAGCGGGGCGGTATAGGGCACAATTCGCTTTCTGCATAGGGGTGTTGTTGCCGCGGCCGGGCCGCGGGATCCGGGGAAGGCGGGCGTCGGGCGTGGCGGTGCAGGAGGCGAGGGGCGGCGTGGGCGCCCACGGGGGCGGCTGCACCTGCGGGGACTGCCCGCACGGGGCGCGTGCGGGACACCGGCAGGCTGTTGCCGCGTTCCTTCTCAAGCGGGACGAGTTCGCCGCGGGCCACGGCCTGCCGGCGGCCGTGGCGCACTCGGCGTCGGCCTCCCGGCAGTGGGTCTCGGAGGAGCTGACGCAGTCCGCTGAACTCGTCGCCGAACGGGGGCGGGCCGAGGGAGAGGCCTGGCTGGCGCGACTGTGGCGCTGGACGGCGTACACGGTGTGGGCGGTGGTCGTCCTGCTGCTTCTGGTGCAGGCGCTGACGGCGGTCGGCGCGGGCTGGAGCACAGCCAGGACGGCGGGACTGCTGGCGGCCGTCCTGGTGGCCGGGGCGCTGACGGCCGCCTCCTGGCTCCACCGGGCGCGCGGCGGGGCGCTCGCCCCGGTCATCGGCGAGGACAACCGGCTCTCCACCTCCCGCGCGGTGGCCGCCGGCTGGGTGCTCTTCGTCGCGTACGCGGTGCTGGTGCTGGCGGGCCGGCTCGCCGCGGCCTCGGACCACACCGAGCGCGACGCCCTGATCGCCGGGCTGGACCTGGCCCGCGGCGCCGGTGTGGTCACCGTGCTCGCCGTGGTGTCCGGAATCGCGGTCCTGGTGCGGCGGGTGGTCGGGCTGCGGGTGCTGGGGCAGCGGCTCCAGAAGGTGCGTGCGGACCGGCCGCGGGCGGCCGACCTGCTGACCGACGACGCGGGACGCGGCGCCTTCACGGACATCCAGTACGTGGTCATCAGTGCCGTCGCGCTGGTGTTCGCGGCGGTGCGGCTGGCCCGGCGCCCCGACCAGCTGCCCGACCTGCCGTGGGGGCTGGCGGTGGTCGTGCTGGTGTCCGCGGCGACCTACCTGGCGGGCAAGTACGCGGACGGCGGGCAGCCCGTCGTCCTCTCGGTGGTCCGGGCCCGGGAGGCCGGGGACCTGGACGCGCCGATCCGGACCGGCGACGACATCGAGATCCGGGGCGCCGGGTTCGTCCCGCCGGGTGCCCAGGGAGCCGACCGGCTGGCTCGTATGAGGGTCCGCATCGGCCCGGTCAACGTGCACGTACCCCTGGTCCCGGTCGCGGGCGGCTTCAGCAACCCCACGGACACGGCACTGACCGTGCCCGTCCCGGCGGACGTGGAACCGGGCCGGGTCGAGGTGCAGGTGGTCACGGCGGCGGGCGTGGAGACGAACCGGTACACGATCGACGTGACGGAGTGACGGAGTGACGGAGCAACGGGGCAGCGGAACGACGAAATGACGGCGGGCGACACCTCCGGCGGATCGGGCGCGATGGTTTTGTGGAGGGCCGTCAGCACACCGACTCCTTGGGACGCATGAGCCGAAGTCACGCGTAAGCCGGAAAAACCTCCCCGTGGGATTGAGCGGGCCCTGCCTCGCATACGTATGGTCGATTGAGGGACGCATACGACGGCGGTGAGAGGCGGCTCGCAGCGATGACCCACGTTCGTACGGAGACCCGGACCATGCAAGCTGAACCGAACCGAACCTGGCGGGACACAGCGGCCCGCTACGCCCTCCTGCCTCTCCGTGTCTTCCTCGGCGTCACCTTCATCTACGCCGGCCTCGACAAGCTCACCTCCAGCAGCTTCATGCAGGCCACCGGCCCCGGGTCGATCGGCGAGACGATGCGCGCGGTCCGTGACTCCGCCGCCGTCCCGGCCCTGGTCGACCTGGCCCTGAAGAACCCGGTCGGCTTCGGCTACACCATCGCCTTCGCCGAACTGGCCGTCGGCCTCGGCACCCTGATCGGTCTGCTGGGCCGCCTGGCCGCGCTCGGCGGCGCGCTGATCTCCCTCAGCCTGTGGCTCACGGTCAGCTGGCCCACCACCCCCTACTACTACGGCAACGACCTCGCCTATCTGATGGCCTGGCTGCCGCTCGTCCTCGCCGGCGCCCCGATGCTCTCCGCCGACGCCGCGCTGCGGGCACGGCGACGGCGAATGGCGGGGGAGTACCAGTAGCTCAGCCCGTCCCTTCCGTTCCCGCTCCGCCGGGAGTCCGGCGGGCGTCCCGGTCCCTGCGCACGGCCCTGTTCACCACCGCCGCCGCACCGCCCAGGCACAGGCCGCCGACGACCATCGGGACCAGCAGGAACGACGGGACGTGCCAGGCGCCGGCCGCGTCTCCCGCGTAGACCACGCCCGCGCCGGTGAGGAAGACACCGGACACCAGCTTCCCCGGCTGGAACTCATGGCGCAGCACGGTTCACCTCCACCTGTCCCATGCCGACGTGGAGCCTGAGGTCCACGGTCCCGGCGTTCTTGCTGCCCGCGGTCGCGGGCAGCGTGACCTGCTGGTGCCGGCCCGGAGCGACGTCCACGTCCTGTGAGGAGTCGCCCGGCAGCTGGATGTCGCCGAGCCCCACCTCGATGTTCGCCCGCACGGTCACACCCGCGGGCACGATCACTCGCAGCCGGCCCGCTCCCACCTGCGCCTTCGTCGTCACCGTCGCTCCCTTGCCGAGGCGTATCCGGCTCAGGTCCAAGGTGCCCTCCCCGGTGCCGAGGCGGTACTCGGGCCGGACCTCCGCCGTCGCCGCGGGCTGCCAGGTGCGGTGCCCCCACTGCGTGGTGACGTCCTTCGGAAGTGCCGTGGAAGCGGCGAGCAGCGCCGCGGTGACCAGGGCCAGCAGTATCGAACCGAAGCCCGTCCGCCCCAGGAACGCGCTCACCGCCATGCCCAGGCCGAGGACCGCGAGCGCGCAGGCGAGACCGGTCTGGAGGCTGGTGTTCAGGGCGTGGTTGTCCCAGGTCAGGCGGGTGCCGAGGACGCCGGCGGTCAGGGCCAGCAGGAACACCCAGCCGCCGATCCCGTGCGGGCCGCGGGGACGGGGCGGCTCGGTGCGTACGGGACGTGTGTACGCGCCGCCGTGCGTGCCGGCGCGTGCGCCGAGGCCGATGCTGACGGCAGCGGAGACGTCCCGAAAGTCCCAGCGGTCCCGGCCGTCACGGCCACCCCGGTCGTTCCGGCCGCGCGCGTCCTGGGGACCCCACAGATATCCCGTGCCGCCGACGTGGGTGCCGTCCTTGACTATCGGGTCGCGCCACCAGGAGGCGTGGATGGCGGGCACCGGCGGCGCCTGGGCCTCCGGCGGGGCGTCGGCGACGGCCTGGGCGGCGAGCGGATCGGGGCTGGGAGCCCCGCGGTGCTGCGACCAGTACCCGGCGCCGGCGAGCAGCAGGGACAGGACGACGCCGAAGGTCAGCACGCTGCCGTTGCCCAGCATGGACAGAAAGACCCCGCAGCCGACCAGCGCGAACAGCACGGCCGCAAGCGCCGGTCCGTCCACCCGGCCGGTGAGGAGCTTGCGCACCTCGTTCTCGTCCTCGTCGTCGTACGGCACGAAGAGCCAGGCGAAGCCGTAGAAGATGAGGCCTATGCCGCCGGTCGCCGCCAGCACGGCCAGCGTGATCCGGAAGATCACCGGGTCCATGTCGCACTGCCGGCCCAGACCGGCGCAGACGCCGCCGATCATCCGGTGTGCCCGGTGCCGCCGGAACCTCGGCACGCCCTCGGTGCCGTCCGACCCGGTATCGGCCTCAAAGTGCGCTCCCGGCGTCGCCCCCGGGCCGCGCTCCGCACCCGCACCCGCGCCGGCGCCGGGCACGGCGTCCCCTGGTCCGGTGCCCGGGGACGGGCCCGGGCCGGAGCCGGGCTCCGGCCTCTTCGCGGCGTGCTGGTGATTCGTCATGCGTCCATGGTGACGGGCGCGCGGCCGTGGCGGGAGCCGGGACGACCCTGGGCGAACCCTGATTCGCCCCTGAGCCGCGGCCGGGGATGCGTTCGACCGGCTTCCGTGCCGCGATCCGGGTGCCCGCGAGGAGCGGGCTGGAAGGGCAGGTTCGAAGATCAGGGGAGTCTAGGGGGCGGACCCTGATGCTCCCGCACCGCCCGGCGTGTGACCATCAGTGGCATGCCGGAAGCCGCAGCAGCGCCCCTCGACGACCCGCGGCCGCCGCGCAAGCTCTACCGCAGCAGCGACGGACGCTGGCTCGGCGGAGTGGCGCGGGGCCTCGCCGGGCACCTCGGGCTGCCCGTCGTCTGGGTGCGGCTGGTCTTCGTCGGCCTCTTCATGGCCGACGGCCTCGGCGCGCTGGTGTACGCGGCCTTCTGGTTCTTCGTGCCCCTCGGCGTCGGCGGCGTCGGCGACCAGAAGCCGCCGTCCCTCGTCACCACCGAGACCTCGCCGGACGGCCGCCGCAGAATCATCGCCCGCAAGCCGGACAAGGGCCAGATCGTCGCCCTGCTCCTCATGGTCGTCGTGGCGATGGTCTTCGTCGGCAGCGTCAATCCGGGCAACGGGGCGAAGGCCTACCTCCTGCCGGCCGTCCTCGTCGCCGCGGGTGTCGCCCTGGTCTGGCGCCAGGCGGACAACGCCCGCCGGGCCCGCTGGGTCGAGGTCGGCCGCCGCCGCCGTACGCTCACCCTGGCCCGCGCCGGCGCGGGCGTCCTGCTGGTCACGGCCGGCGTCTCGGCCATATTCGTGATGCAGGGGTCCGCCGCCCACCTCGGCTCGGTCCTCCAGGCGGCGCTCGCCGTCCTGGTCGGCATAACCCTGCTCGCCGGTCCCTACCTCGTGCGCATGACCCAGGACCTCTCCGAGGAGCGCCTGATGCGCATCCGGGCCCAGGAGCGGGCCGAGGTCGCCGCCCATGTCCACGACTCGGTGCTGCACACCCTGACCCTGATCCAGCGCAACGCGGAGAACGCGGGCGAGGTGCGCCGCCTCGCCCGCGCCCAGGAGCGCGACCTGCGCGCGTGGCTGTACAAGCCGGAGGGCAACGGCAAGGACGAGGCCGACGAACCGGCCACCCTCGCCGAGGCGGTCAAGCGCAACGCCGCCGAGGTGGAGGACAAGCACGGCGTCCCCATAGAGGTGGTCGTGGTCGGCGACTGCCCGCTCGACGAGCGGATCAGCGCCCAGATGCAGGCCGCGAGGGAAGCCATGGTGAACGCCGCCAAGTACGGTGGCGAGGGCGGCGCCGTCCAGGTCTACGCCGAGGTCGAGGGCAGGACCGTCTTCGTGTCCGTGCGGGACCGCGGACCCGGCTTCGACCTGGACGCGATACCCGCCGACCGGATGGGCGTCAGAGAATCGATCATCGGCCGTATGGAGCGCAACGGGGGGACGGCCCGGCTGCGGGCCGTGCCGGACGGCGGCACGGAGGTCGAGCTGGAGATGGAGAGGGCGGAGAACACGTGATGAGTGACCCGACCGAGGCGAACGGTACGGCGGGAGCGGAGACGACGGGGGCGGGCGGGCGACACGTGCGCGTGGTCCTCGTCGACGACCACCGCATGTTCCGCACCGGGGTCCAGGCCGAGATCGGCCAGACCGAGCAGACGGGCGTGGAGGTCGTCGGCGAGGCAGCGGACGTCGACCAGGCGGTCACGGTCATCACCGCCACCCGGCCCGAGGTGGTCCTGCTCGACGTCCACCTGCCCGGGGGCGGCGGGGTGGAGGTGCTGCGGCGCTGCGCAGCGCTGACCGCCGACACCGAGCGGCCCGTACGCTTCCTCGCGCTGTCCGTGTCGGACGCGGCGGAGGACGTGATCGGCGTGATCCGCGGCGGAGCGCGCGGCTATGTGACGAAGACGATCACGGGCACCGACCTGATCGACTCGATCTTCCGGGTTCAGGAGGGCGACGCCGTCTTCTCCCCGCGCCTGGCCGGCTTCGTCCTCGACGCCTTCGCCTCCACCGACGCCCCGCCGGTCGACGAGGACCTCGACCGCCTCACCCAGCGTGAGCGCGAGGTGCTGCGGCTCATCGCCCGCGGCTACGCGTACAAGGAGATCGCCAAGCAGCTCTTCATCTCCGTCAAGACGGTGGAGTCCCACGTTTCCGCGGTGCTGAGGAAGCTCCAGCTCTCCAACCGCCACGAGCTGACCCGCTGGGCGACGGCACGCCGGCTGGTGTGACCTTCGCCGCCGGTAGGCACGCCTTTGCGAGTGGGTGCCGCCGACCGCCGGCGCGCATCCCGGCCAGGCGGCCCCCATACCCGGCGCCCTTCATGCCACCCGGGTCGCCCCCGCGAAGGGCATCTGGTCGATCGGGGCCAGGCGGACCGGGGCCGAGGGGTTGGGTGCGTGGATCATCTGGCCGTTGCCGACGTAGAGGCCGACGTGGCTGACACCGGAGTAGAAGAAGACCAGGTCGCCGGGGCGCAGAGCGGAACGCGGGATGCGGCTGCCCGCGTTGATCTGGGCGTAGGTGGTGCGGGGCAGCGCCACCCCGGCGGAGCGGTAGGCGGCCTGGATCAGGCCCGAGCAGTCGAAGGCGTCGGGCCCGGTCGCGCCCCACACATAGGGGCTGCCGAGCTTCCGGTAGGCGTAGGCGACGGCCGTCGCCGCGCGGGCACCGGGGGCGGTGACCGACGCCGGGTCACCGACGAGTGGATCCCGGGCACCGGAGCCGTGGCGGGTCGCGTGCCCCGTGTCCCCGCCCTGGGCGATCGCGGCGCGCTGCTGCGGGGGCAGTCCCGCCAGCAGTCGCCGGGCCTCGTCCAGTTTGGTGGTGACCGTCTTCTTCTGCCGCCGCAGTTCCGCCTGCCGCGAGCGGAGTGAGGTCAGCTCGATCCGCGCGTCCCCCCGCAGCCGGCCGATCTCCCGTAGCTGCCGGCGCACGTCGGACACGGCGGCCGTCTGCCGGACGCCGGCCCGCTCGGCGAACTCGGCCCCGTCCAGGTACTGCCGGGGGTCGTCGGACAGGAGCAGCTGCACCACGGGGTCGATCCCGCCGTCCCGGTACTGCGCCGCGGCGATCGTGCCCAGCGCGTCGCGGGCGGTGTTCAGCTTCTGCTGCCTGCGGGCGGCCTCGTCGCCCAGTTCCCTCAGCCGCTTCTCGGCCGTGTCCGCCTTCTCCTTCGCCCCGTCGTACTTCTCGGTGGCGGTCTCCGCCTCCCGGTAGAGCGTGTCCACCGTGGCCTTGATCTGCTCCGGCGCCGGCCGCGGAGCGGCGTGCCCGGTGCCGTCGAAGCCGGTCGCCGTCGCGGCGCCCGCGAGGGCGATCGTGGCGGCCGTACGGACGGTGCTCCCGCCGAGCGAGCGCTGTCGGAGCCTGCGGTGCGCTGCCACCTGGAGCGTCACGTCCTTTCTGCCGGCCTGCTGAGGCGGGGTCCTGGTCCGGCGGCGGGCCGCACAGGGGAGCAGCCCGCCGCCGGACCTCTCGGCGGTGGTGTCCGGCCGCCGCCCCTGGCCCGGGCGGCGGTGACGCCGGTCACCTGGGGGAGGAGCTAAGCCGCTCGGTGACCGCTTGGTGAGGTCATGTACGGAAGTGGCGCCAGGGGATCGCGGGCTGACCGTATGTGACCGCGAATCGGTTCCTGGGACGCCGCCTTCGCGTGCTGCGATGACCGATGCGGGCGTTTCCGGGGCATTCGGGCCGGACGAGGTGCTATGGCTCGCATATATGCGGATCGCTTGGGACGGGCCGGTGCCGGGGGCGGGCAGGCCGCTGGTTAGGCTCCCGAGTCATGGACGTACTCATCCATCTCTTCGTCGGTCTGCACATCGTCGGTATCGCCGCACTGCTCGGCGGCTTCCTCACCCAGATGAAGGCGATGGGCCGGGGCACGGCCCGGTTCGTGCCGGCGATGCTGCACGGCGCGCTGACCATGCTGGCCACCGGCGCGATCCTGGTCGGCCTCAACCAGGCCCAGGGCCACCACGTCGACAACATCAAGATCGGCGTGAAGCTGGCGCTGCTGATCGTGATCCTCGGCCTCGTCTACGTCAAGCGGGACGACGAGAAGGTGGACAAGAGCCTGTTCGGCCTGGTGGGCGGGCTCACCGTGGCGAACATCTTCATCGCCGTGCTGTGGACGTGACGGTCAGCGCAGCGCCCTGAGTTCCGTGCGCGCCTCCAGGACCGCGCCCGCGGCGACGGCCAGCCACGCCGCCACCGCGATCCACATCAGCACCTCCCCGAGCCCCCGCGACGGGACGTTCGCGGCGGTCGCGACGGACATGGTCGCCGCCGCCGTCATGCCCATCGGGAACACGGTCGACCAGCGGCGCACGTCGTAGCGCGGCCGGGGCCGTACAAGTTCGGCGACGACCAGGACGGCGTACCAGCACAGGTCGAGCACGAGGAGCGCCAGGGTCACCGTCCGCAGGACACCGCTGTCGTCGCCGTCCCACAGGTACCTGCCCGAGCCGACGGTGACCAGCCGTGCGCCGGCGAGTGCCGAGATCGCCAGGGCGCCGCCCGCGATCCAGTGGTCCCCGTGTCCTTCGAGCAGCTGCCGCAGGTCGAAGCAGCACAGCGCGAAGACGTACAGCGCGAGCCCGATCCAGAACAGCACCAGCGCGGCGTACGCCGGCCAGGCCACCCCCTGTGTTTTGGCCAGCGTGGCGGCGAGCACGGCCAGGCCCTCGGTCGCCACGCAGCTCAGGAACACCGCTCCGGGCATCGGCCGCCGGGAGTTGCGGACCACCAGCACCAGCAGCCCCGGCCACAGTACGAAGGCCAGCGCGAGCAGCGCCTCCGCGAGGGTCTGCCACCCCAGCGCCGAGAAACGGGTCCCGAGCACGGTCGTCGCCGCGACAGCGGTGAGGGCGCCCGGCGTCCCCGCATCCTTGATCCACCGCGACCGGTCGCCCAGCAGCCGCAGGACGAAGTCCGCCGCCAGCGTCAGCCAGGCAAAGCAGGCCACTGCGAGGATCACGCGGGACAGCAGCTCGTAGCCCGCCAGATGCAGGGCGACCGACACGATGCCGGTGGCCATCACGGCGGCACCGGCCGGCGGAGGGCGCTGCGCCAACCAGGCGCGCAAGGGTGAGGTGCCGGGCATGGCCCGATGCTAAGGAGCTTCGCGCGCCCACGCGCGGGGCACGCGCGCGGGTACGCACAAAAATGGTCCGTCGACAGCCTGCAGGACGGGACGCGCCGTCCTCAGGCCGGTCGGACCACGCGGTGCGCCGCCGATGCGCCGTCGTGGTGGACGGGCTCCTCGCGGACGCGGTCGCCGGGCCTCGGCGCGTGGATCAGCACGCCGTCACCGGCGTAGAGGCCGACGTGCTCCGGGTCGTCGAAGAAGGCGAAGAAGACGAGGTCTCCGGGCCGGGCCTCGGAGAGCGGAACCGCCGTACCGGCCTGGGCCTGGTCGCGGGCCGCTCGGGGCAGCGTGACACCCGCGGCCTTCCAGGCGGCCTGGGTGAGACCGGAGCAGTCGTACGACCCCGGACCCGCCGCCCCCCACACGTACGGCTTTCCGATCTGTTCACGGGCGAAGGCGAGGGCCTGATCGGCCCTGGTGGCAGCCATGGAACCGGGCGCCCACCCCGGGAGCACGCCGGATGCCTGCTCCGTGAGCACGCCGGATGCCTGCTCCGTGAGCACGCCGGATGCCTGCTCCGTGAGCACGCCGGATGCCTGCTCGGGGAACATGCCGGGCGTCTGCTCCGGAAACACGCCGGCCGCGTGTTCCGAGGTCATGCTGGGCGTCTGCTCCGAGGACATGCCGGGCGCGTGCACTGGGGACATGGCGGCCGCCTGCTCCGGGGCCACGTTGGGCGTCTGCACCGGAAACCCGCCAGTCGCCTGTTCCGGGAACCCGCCGGCCGTCTGCTCCGGGAACATGTCGGCCGTCTGCTCCGGGAACGCGCCGGCCGTCTGTTCCGGGAACCCGCCGGCCGCGTGCTCCGGGAACGCACCAGTCGCCTGCTCCGGGAACCCGCCGACCGCCTGCTCCGGAAGCCCGCCGGCCGCGTGCTCCGGAGGCATGCCGGTCGGGGCTCCGGAGGTCGTGCCGGCGGCCTGCGGAGTCGAGGTGGTGGTGTTCTGCGCGTCCTCTGCCGCCTGCGGCTGCGGGGCGGGCTCGGTCGTGGGGGTCGCCTCGTGCGCGTGGTGTGCGGACAGCAGTACGCGCGCGTGTGCCAGCTTCCGCTGGACGACCGCCTTGGACGCGCCGATGTCGTGCTGCTGCTCGTCCGGCGGCTCGGGAAGAACAGGTGCCGTGGCCTCGGGCGCGGGCGGACGCGCGCCGGGACCGTCGGCCAGGCTTTCGCGGCGTGCGTTCAGCCGGCCGATCAGCTGGGCCTGGTCGAAGTAGCCCTGCGGGGTCTCGGTGAGCAGCCGGGCGGCGGTCTCGGGGGTGTCGTCACCGCTGCGGTTCGGGGCCGCCGCGAAGGACCCGAGCATCTCGCGCGCCCAGCCGAGCATGTCGGTGCGCTTGGCGACGTCGTCGAGGAGCGCGGCGACCAGCCCGCGCTGCCTCGCTCCCCTCTTCTGGGCGCCGCCCTTCTCCGCGGTGTCCCTCCGCGCGGTGGACGACCCCGCCCGGCCGTACAGGTAGTCGAGCTTCCTCTCGATCTCCTCCGGGCTCGGCCCGGCGCCGTCCGCCCCGCGCGTGCCCGGTCCGGGCGTTGCGGCGGGCCGCGTGCTGCTGTGCGACGCCAAGGGAGGCGACTCCTTCCATCGTCCGCCTGCCGGTTGGCCGTCGAGGGCGGGTGGATCGTGTGGAGGCCGCGTCGTCAGGCGAGTCCCCCGGTGACGATCATGCGGTCAGACCGCACGCTAACCAACTTGTGTGGCGTGTGTGAAGGTTGATGCGCGGTATGTCCGATACGTTTTCGTGACCTTCGTCTCGGCCTCGTCGAACGGTCATCTTTCCGGGGCGGCCACGGGTTGTCGGTGGGGCGCCCTAGACTCGTAGAGCGATGAGCAGCCTCTTTGACGACAGCTTCCTGGCGGATCTCCAGGCCCCCCGCGGCCACGAGGAAGAGCCCCCGCCACCGCCCGAGGACGATCACGCTCCGGAGCCGGTTCCGGACGATCTGTTCGGCGGGAAGTTCGACGTGCCCCCGGACCGGGACGCCTACTACCGCGACGGCGCCCACCGGCCGGTCGTGGACGCGGCCGCGCTCCTGGAGGGGCTGAACGACAACCAGCGCGCCGCCGTGGCGCACTCCGGCTCCCCGCTGCTCATCGTGGCCGGCGCCGGTTCCGGCAAGACCCGTGTGCTCACGCACCGGATCGCGCACCTGCTGGCCGAGCGGGGCGCCCACCCCGGCCAGATCCTGGCGATCACCTTCACCAACAAGGCCGCCGGCGAGATGAAGGAGCGCGTCGAGCAGCTCGTCGGACCGCGCGCCAACGCGATGTGGGTGATGACCTTCCACAGCGCGTGCGTGCGCATCCTGCGCCGGGAGAGCAAGAAGCTCGGCTTCACGTCCTCCTTCTCGATCTACGACGCCGCCGACTCCAAGCGCCTGATGGCCCTGGTCTGCCGCGACCTGGACCTCGACCCCAAGCGCTACCCGCCCAAGTCGTTCAGCGCCAAGATCAGCAACCTCAAGAACGAGCTGATCGACGAGGAGGACTTCGCCGCCCAGGCCACCGACGGCTTCGAGAAGACCCTCGCCCAGGCCTACGCCCTCTACCAGTCGCGGCTGCGTGAGGCCAATGCCCTCGACTTCGACGACCTGATCATGACGACGGTCAACCTGCTGCGCGCCTTCCCGGACGTGGCCGAGCACTACCGCCGCCGCTTCCGGCACGTCCTGGTCGACGAGTACCAGGACACCAACCACGCGCAGTACGCCCTGGTACGGGAGCTGGTCGGCACCGGCGAACACTCCCCGGACGTGGCCGACGTGCCGCCCGCCGAGGACGACCTGCGACCGGCCGAACTGTGCGTGGTCGGTGACGCCGACCAGTCGATCTACGCCTTCCGCGGCGCGACCATCCGCAACATCCTCCAGTTCGAGGAGGACTACCCGGACGCGACGACGATCCTGCTGGAGCAGAACTACCGCTCCACGCAGACGATCCTGTCCGCCGCCAACGCGGTCATCGAGCGCAACGAGTCCCGCCGCCCCAAGAACCTGTGGACCAACGCCGGCGCGGGCGCCCGCATCACGGGCTACGTCGCCGACACCGAGCACGACGAGGCGCAGTTCGTCGCCGAGGAGATAGACCGGCTCACGGACGCGGGCGAGGCCAAGGCCGGCGACGTCGCCGTCTTCTACCGCACCAACGCCCAGTCCCGTGTCTTCGAAGAGATCTTCATCCGCGTCGGCCTGCCCTACAAGGTCGTCGGCGGCGTCCGCTTCTACGAGCGCAAGGAGGTCCGGGACGTCCTGGCCTACCTGCGGGTCCTGGCCAACCCGGAGGACTCCGTCCCGCTGCGCCGCATCCTCAACGTGCCCAAGCGGGGCATCGGCGAGCGCGCCGAGGCGATGATCGACGCCCTCGCGCAGCGGGAGAGGATCAGCTTCCCGCAGGCGCTGCGCCGCGTCGACGAGGCCTACGGGATGGCCGCGCGCTCCACGAACGCGGTCAAGCGGTTCAACACGCTGATGGAGGACCTCCGCACGATCGTCGAGTCGGGCGCCGGACCGGCCACGGTCCTGGAGGCCGTCCTGGAACGCACCGGCTACCTGGGCGAGTTGCAGGCCTCCACCGACCCGCAGGACGAGACCCGTATCGAGAACCTCCAGGAACTCGCCGCCGTCGCCTTGGAGTTCGAGCAGGAGCGTGGTGAGGGGGAGCCGGTCGCGCTCTCCGACTTCCTGGAGCAGGTCGCCCTGGTCGCCGACTCCGACCAGATCCCGGACGAGGAGGACGGCGACGGCGTCATCACCCTGATGACCCTGCACACCGCCAAGGGCCTGGAGTTCCCGGTGGTCTTCCTGACCGGCATGGAGGACGGTGTCTTCCCGCACATGCGGGCCCTCGGCCAGACCAAGGAGCTGGAGGAGGAGCGGCGCCTCGCCTACGTCGGCATCACGCGCGCGCGGGAGCGGCTGTACCTGACCCGCTCGGCGATGCGCAGCGCCTGGGGCCAGCCGTCGTACAACCCGCCCTCCCGGTTCCTGGAGGAGATCCCGACGGCACACGTGGACTGGAAGCGTACGGGCGGCTCGGGCTTCGCGTCCTCCGGTCCGGCGTCCTCGGTGGCGGCCTCGCTGTCCTCGTCCCGCTCCCGCTCGTCGGCGTCCGGCGCCTCGGGCTTCGCCACCCGCCGCACCTCGGAGAAGCCGGTGGCGGCCCTCGCCGTCGGAGACCGGGTCACGCACGACCAGTTCGGCCTGGGCACGGTGGTGGCCGTCGCGGGCACGGGCGACAAGGCACAGGCGACGATCGACTTCGGCGACGGCAAGGCCAAGCGGCTGCTGCTGCGGTACGCGCCGGTGGAGAAGCTGTAGCGGGGGGCGGGACCTACGTCGGGTCGAGGCCGTGGCTGCGCAGCCACGACAGCGGGTCGATGGGCGACCCGCCCGCGGGCCTGACCTCGAAGTGCAGGTGCGGGCCCGTGGAGTTGCCGGAGTTCCCGGAGTACGCGATGGGCTGTCCGGCCTTCACCGTCGTACCGGAAGGGACCTGGTAGCTGGAGAGGTGGCAGTACCACGTCTCCGTGCCGTCCATCGCGGTCACGATCATCATGTTGCCGTAGGCGCTGTTCCACTGCGTGCGGACCGTGCCGTCGGTGGCGGCCAGCACCGACGTCCCGTACGACACGGGGAAGTCGATGCCGGTGTGCACGGACATCCAGTTCACGCCGGCCTGGCCGAAGTAGGCGCTGAGGCCCCTCTGCAGGACGGGGACGGCGAACTTGGGGCGCAGCCGTTCCAGACGGGCCGCCTCCTCCGCCGCCTTCTTCTTCTCGGACTCCTGCTGCGCCTTGAGGTCGATGCGCTCCTGGTACCGGCTGGCCCGGTCGGCGAAGTCGTTCGCCCCTGCGGACACGCTCTGCAGCTGGGTGTCCAGCTTGTTGTTGGCGGTGGACGCCTTGACCGGGTGCACGTCGGGCGTGGCCGCCGCGCTGTCCTTGCCGTCCTCGGTCAGTCCGCCCACGGAGGCCGCGGCGATTCCGGCGACACCCATCACGCAGACCGAGGGCACGGCCACCGTGAGCAGTGCGGAGCGCTTGGCCGGGGGGCGGCGCCGGGAGCGGCCCGCGGCCCGTGAGGCCGCTCGTGGAGCGGGAGGCGGGGCGGGGGTGACTTCTTCCTCGTCGTCGAGCAGCGGCGGTGCCGCGTCCGGCTCGACGGTGGCGGCCGGTTCCTCTTCCGCCAAGTCGCCCTGAGGCTCGTGCGGCTCGGGCGCGTCGAAGTTCTCGGCGACCGTGGTGGTGGCGTCGCCGTTCCACTGTGTGGCGTCGTACGCGCCGGTGTCGAAGGTCTGCGTGTTCCAGTCCCACTGCTGGGTGGCGTCGGCGACGGCCGTCTGATCCGGCTGGAGCCAGGTGTGCGCGTCCCACTGGCCGCTGGTGTCGACCGGGGCGGACTGCGCCGGGACGGAGGCCAGTTGCTGGTAGCCCGTCGCCCAGGCGGTGGTGTCGTACGCGCCGGTGTCGTAGGCGGTGTGGTGCTGAGCCGCGTACGGGTCGTAGTCCGGGCTCTGGTGGCCGTTCGCGGTCCAGCCGGTGGTGTCGTACGTACCCGTGGTGTGCGCCTCGGCGCCCGTGAAGCCTTCGTGGAGATGGTCGGCGGCGTAGTCGGCCGGGGCGTACGTGCCGGTGTGGAAACCGGTGGCGCCGTAGTCGCCGTAGGAGGTGAAGTCGCCGTACGCGGCTTCCTGTCCGTTGTACGACGCGTAGGGCGTCGAGGCGGCATCGGAGGCCGGAGCCGGGGCGGTCGCGCTCCCCGACGGGTGACGGTCGTTCACCAACTTCTCTTTCGCCTCGACAACAGGGGCTGGCAGAGCAGTGCGGTGACTGTACCCGGCGGTATGAGGGCGCGACAATCTTCCGCAGGTTTCCCCGATGTGGGAAACGGGCATTCAGCCGTGTTTCGCCGGTGTGTGGAGACGGCTTTAACTCTGTGTTCGAGCTGCGTTCGATCCCAAGGGGCCGGTTGTCAGGCGACGGTCACTCCGCCGGCGCGCTTGGCGGTCGGGTCCCCGGGGCGTGCGGTGTCGAGGACCTGTCGTATCCCGGTCGCCACGGCGGGGTGCAGTGGCAGGGCGAGATGCCCGACTCCGCTCACCTGGATGTTCTCCACCTTCAGGTCGGGGTGGTCGATGCAGGCCGACTCCAGCGGATCCATCAGGTGGTCGAGGTCGCTCCAGAAGCTGACGAAGTGGGTGCTGCAGCCCGGCGCGGGGCGTGACAGCTCCTCGATCAGCTCGGAACCGGGGCGCATCTGCCGCACGATCGGATGGGCGTTGGCCAGCGGCGCGACCCGGGTGCCGGAGTGCGGGGTGCCGAGGGTGACGAGGGTGCGGACCCGCAGGTCGCCGCCGAGCCGTTGCACGTAGTAGCGGGCGATCAGCCCGCCGAGGCTGTGCCCGACGACGTCGATCTGCCTGCTGCCGGTGCGCTCGCAGATCTCCTCGATGTGCCGGCCGAGCAGTTCGGCCGCGGTGCGGACGTCGCAGGTCAGCGGTGAGTAGTTCAGGGACTCCACGCGCTGCCTGCCGTGCTGGGCGAGGCTGCGGCGCAGCAGGACGAACACCGAGCGGTTGTCGATGAACCCGTGCAGCAGCACGACCGGTGGCTTGGCCTCGGTCGGCAGCTGGGCGGCGCCAGCGGGCTCCGGGAGCGCGCCGGAGGCGCCGCGGCGCTCCTGGACGATGCCCGAGGGATAGAGCAGGAGATGGCCCGCGAGGATCGCGAGCTCCAGGGCGGTCGCCTTCAGCAGAGCCAGTGAGAGCCCCGCCAGCCTGCACGGCAGCAGACACCGGCAGAGCGGGAGAATGGGGTCCGCGACCCTGGTGACCTTCATGGCCGACCTCCTGTCGGCACGCTGGAGGACGGCCCTGTCCCCCGTGTGCCCTCGTGGGCAGTCGCGGTAGGGGCGGCCGGCCGGGCGGGCTTCGCGCTGCCGTGCCCCACCGGTCCCGGGTGCCCTTCCTGCCCTCGCCGATACGTCGCACCACCGCGGCGCGCGGCCTGCGGCGCGGTGGTGCGGCGACCTCGTTGCGGCTCCCGTCGTGTTTGCTCCCGCAGTGCTCCGCGCGCCGCGGCACAGGAGTGCGGCGTTCGGGCCGCGCGGACGGGGAACGGTGCGCGGCCTGCGGGTCCCCCCTGGCCGGTGAACTCGGGGGAGTGTCCCACCATGTGATTTCCCCCTCCCTCTGCGTCGTGAAACTGCCGGGTGCGGGATGCTGGCGATAACGTTCGTTCACTTACCCGGCCGGTGTGGTGCGGGGTGTCCGTGCCGTGTGTGCGGTACTTGTCGGTACGGATGGATGTAGTCGCTTCATGGAGGCAGTGATGGGTGTGGCAGCCGGTCCGATCCGCGTGGTGGTGGCCAAGCCGGGGCTCGACGGCCACGATCGGGGCGCCAAGGTGATCGCGCGGGCCCTGCGCGACGCGGGTATGGAGGTCATCTACACGGGGCTCCACCAGACCCCGGAGCAGATCGTGGACACGGCGATCCAGGAGGACGCCGACGCGATCGGCCTGTCCATCCTCTCGGGCGCGCACAACACCCTGTTCGCCGCGGTGATCGAACTGCTCAGGGCGCGCGAGGCGGAGGACATCGTCGTCTTCGGCGGCGGCATCATCCCGGAGGCGGACATCCCGCCGCTCAAGGAGAAGGGCGTCGCGGAGATCTTCACCCCGGGCGCGACCACCCAGTCGATCGTCGACTGGGTCAGGGCGAACGTCCGCCAGCCCGCCGAGGCGTAGCGCCGGCGGCTCCCGTGGGATCACCCGGCGCCGGCCGGGTGCGAGCGGCCCGGCCTGGGGGCGCGGCCCCCAGGGAGACCCGCCCTCACCCGGAGCGGGACTCAGCCGGCCCGCGCCGCCTCCAGTTCCCCGGCCATGGCGGAGCGCAGCCGCAAGGTCGTCACGAGCCGCTGGAATGCCTCCGCCCAGTACCCTCCGGCCCCCGGCGACGCGTCCTCCGCCTCGTCGGGAACCGCCAGCAGTCCGTCGAGCCGACTCGCCTCCGCGGGATCCAGGCACCGCTCGGCAAGCCCCATCACTCCACTGAAACTCCATGGGTAACTCCCTGCGTCCCGCGCGATGTTGAGCGCGTCGACCACCGCCCGCCCGAGCGGTGCCGCCCACGGCACCGCGCACACCCCGAGCAGTTGAAACGCCTCGGGCAGTCCGTGTGCCGCGATGAATCCGGCCACCCAGTCGGCACGCTCGGCGGCGTCCAGCGTGCCGAGCAGCTTGGCGCGCTCGGCCAGGGAAACCGCGCCGGGACCGCCGGCGTCGGAGGCCGCGGATGGTCCGAGGAGCGCCCGCGCCCACTGTGCGTCCCGCTGCCGCACCGCCGCCCGGCACCAGGCGGCGTGCAGTTCGCCCTGCCATCCGTCCGCGACCGGCAGGGCCACGATCTCCCGCGGTGTGCGCCCGCCCAGCCGTCCGGGCCAGGTCGCGAGCGGTGCCGCCTCCACCAACTGGCCCAGCCACCAAGATCGTTCGCCCCGCCCTGCCGGAGCCTTGGGGACGATCCCGTCGCGTTCCATGGCCGAGTCGCACTCGTGCGGCGCCTCGACGACGAGCGTCGGTGTCCCGCGTGTGTGGTCGACGGCCACGCAGGAGCGGGCCCGGCCGGACATCCGTGAGGCGAGCGCGGATCCGGGCAGCGCCGAGAGCAGCTCCGCGGCCGTGGACCGCACATTGCGGCTGCGGTCGGCCAGTGCCTCTTCCAGGAACGCCTCGTCGTCCGGGCTGAGCCCCGTCCGCAGGGAGTCGAGGAACATCAGCCGGTCCTCGGCCCGCTCGGTGGCCCAGGAGCCGGAGAGCAGTTCGCGCGCGGCCGCGGGCGTGCGCGAACGTATCGACGCCAGCAGCGCGACCCGCTCCGCGAACAGGCCCTCCTCCCACAGCCTCCGGACGCGGCCGGCGTCCTCGGAGCCGGCCGGCGCGGCGGCGGCGCCCGGGGCCGCGCGCAGGGCGAACCGCCAGTCCGGGTTCAGGCCCGCCAGCCACCGTGCGCGCGGGCCGCCGAAGGCCAGTGCGGCCGGGCGCAGGTCCGTACGGCCCCGCGCGGCGTCCAGCAGGGCGGGCAGTGCTTCCGGGGGCGGGGCGTACCCGTGGGCGTTCGCCGCCGCGAGCCACTGGGGCAGCAGTTCCATCAGGTCCGGTGCCGTGCCCCTGCGGCCACCCGCCGTACCGGGCCGGTCGGCCAGCAGCATGGCCAGCCTGCGGCCCGCAGCCGCGGGCAGCGGCGGACGCGGATCCTTTGGTGCGGGCTCCGGGCGCCGGGCCGCCGGAGCGGGGCGCAGCCCCGCACGCCGCCGCACGGTCTGCACGGCCGCCGCGTCGAGCAGCGCCACCGGCGCCGCCCGTCCGGGCGCGCCGGCCGGGGGCGTGCGCCGGTCCGTGCCGAGCAGGGCGGTGGTGACCAACTCCTCCCAGGCGCCCGTGGCGGGCGCCTCCGGCGGGGTGGAGTTCCTGATCATGAGCTTCCTTTCCGTCGCCGGCTGCCCGGGAGTGGTTGAAGGGTCACATGGACCGGGTTTCCCCTGGGGTGGAACAAATGCGTGGTGCGGAAGAGAAAAGATATTCAGATGGGATGCTCTCTGATATTTTGCGCCTTTTGGGTGAGAGGTTCCCGCTGTGCCGACAGTGCCCCGCGTAGCACGGTGACGTCACTCCTTTGCCGGACATTCCGAGCCCGCTGCCAGGGCTGATGTCACGGATGGTTGATGAGATATCAGCACAGAGTCACCATCTTTTCCTCGCCCCGTGGCCAGGCGGTCAACGGGGTGAAGCCCCGGTGGCCGCACTCGCCGAAGACCGTGACCGGAGCGCCGCCCGACAGGGCGACGAGCCGCCACAGACCCGGACGCGTCCGGGCCGCGCGCGTGAGGGGCAGCGCGGAGTCGGAGGTGGCGTCGGAGGTGGCGTCGGAGGTGGCGTCGGCCAACTGCCAGGACTCGCCGTCAGGGACCGGTACGACCTCCCGCAGCGTCACCGGAACCGACTCCAGCCACGGATCGTCCCGCAGCGCCGCGCCGTAGCGGGCGGCCGCCTGCGCCGTCGTCACACCGGGTGGACGGATCCGGGTGGGCGCCGGGGACGCGAACCGCTCGCCCAGGACCGCCCGCGGCTGTCCCGCGCCCGGATGGGAGGAGACCTCCGCCTCCAGGGCCTGACCCACCGGCAGCGCGAGCTCCGGGGCCCGGCCCGCCGCGCCGTAGGAGAGCAGCAGAGCCGTCCGCCCGGAGCCGGCGCCGTGCAGCCAGATCCTGCGCGTGGTCAGCCTCGCGTCCGCGGTGTCGTACTGGGCGAGGACGAGCCAGCGGTCCCGCACCGCGGGCCCCTCCGCGGAGACGGGCAGGCCCACCCGGGAACGGACCGTCGCCGACAACCCCTCCGGCAGCCGCTCGCGGCCCAGCCAGCCCTGGCCCAGCAGGTGCAGCAGCGCGCACTCCTCCAGCAGCCGCACCGGCCAGCCCGGCCCCGACGACGGCACGGCCCCCAGCTCCCGCACCCGTCCCGCCAGCCCGGGAGCCTGCGCGTCGACCATGCGGGCCGCCGTCTCCTCCCACAGCCCGTACCCCGCCTGTTCGGCCGGGGCCAGACCGCCGCGCAGCAGGTCGGCCAGGCGCTGCTCCAGCTCCGTCACCCCCGCGGTGATCCGCTCGGCCCGGCGCTCCGCCCTGCGCAGCGCCGCCCGTGGATCAGCGGAACCGGAGGCCGGATCCGCGGCCCCCTCCGACCGCTTCCGCGCCGTCCGCTCCCCGCGGGCCGCCAGCCACGGCCCGGCCCAGTCGGGCGCCTGCCCGGACGGCACCGCGCCGTCGTCGCCCGTCCACAACAGCAGCAGACCGAGCGCGTGCTTGCACGGGAACTTCCGGCTCGGGCAGCTGCACTTGTACGCCGGCCCGGCACCGCCCGCGAGGTCGACGACCGTCTGATACGGCCTGCCGCCGCTGCCTTTGCACAGTCCCCACACCGCCCCCTCGTCGGAACACCCCGCCTCGGACCACGGCCCGGCCGCGCCGAGTTTGCTTCCCGCTTTGCGCGACGCGGCGTCAGGCGCCAGTGACAGCACCTGGTCCGCGCTCCAGCGCACCCCCTGCTGAGTCATGCCGTCGAAGGTAGACGCTGCCACTGACAATCGACCTGGCGAGCCGGTTTGCGCAGGTCAGAATGCGTTGTCAGTGCCGTGGTGCACGGTTGGTGACAGATCCGAACCGGCCGAGCTGGAGGGGGCCTCAGCCATGTCTGTGTCCGTCGAACCGACACCCGTCGCACCGCGCCAGAACCACTCCGCGCCCGCGAACACACCGGAGGCGCAGGCGCTGCGCCCGCACGCCGAGCACGCCTTCGCGGCCGAACTGGCGGTGCTCGCCGCACACGACGACCGTCCGCGCCCCGCCCGCTGGAAGTTGTCGCCGTGGGCCGTCGCGACCTATCTCCTCGGTGGCACGCTGTCGGACGGCACGGTGATCACACCGAAGTACGTGGGCCCTCGCCGCATCGTCGAGGTCGCGGTCACCACCCTCGCCACCGACCGCGCCCTGCTCCTGCTCGGCGTGCCGGGCACGGCGAAGACGTGGGTGTCCGAGCATCTGGCCGCCGCGGTCAGCGGCGACTCGACCCTGCTGGTCCAGGGCACGGCCGGCACCCCGGAGGAGGCGATCCGCTACGGCTGGGACTACGCGCGGCTGCTGGCACACGGCCCGAGCCGCGACGCCCTCGTGCCCAGCCCGGTCATGCGGGCCATGGCGCAGGGCATGACCGCCCGGGTCGAGGAGCTGACCCGCGTCCCGGCCGACGTGCAGGACACGCTGATCACGATCCTGTCCGAGAAGACCCTGCCGATACCGGAGCTGGGCGAGGAGGTGCAGGCGGTCCGCGGGTTCAACCTGATCGCCACCGCCAACGACCGCGACCGCGGGGTCAACGACCTCTCCAGCGCCCTGCGCCGCCGGTTCAACACGGTGGTGCTGCCGCTGCCGGAGAGCCCCGAGGCCGAGGTCGACATCGTCGCGCGCCGCGTCGACCAGATCGGCCGCTCCCTCGACCTGCCGGGCGTCCCGGACGGGGCCGACGAGATCCGCCGCGTCGTGACCGTCTTCCGCGAATTGCGCGACGGCGTCACCACGGACGGCCGGACGAAGCTGAAGTCGCCCAGCGGCACCCTGTCCACCGCCGAGGCGATCTCTGTGGTCACCGGCGGCCTCGCGCTGGCGGCCCACTTCGGCGACGGCGTGCTGCGGGCCGGTGATGTGGCCGCCGGCATCCTCGGCGCCGTCGTCCGCGATCCGGCGGCCGACCGAGTCGTCTGGCAGGAGTACCTGGAGACCGTCGTCCGCGAGCGCGACGGCTGGAAGGACTTCTACCGCGCCTGCCGGGAGGTGAGCGCGTGAGCGGCACCGGACGGCCGGCCCACGCCGGACGCCCGCCGGCCGGCACGGCGCGGGCCCGCGCCGACGACGAGCCCAGCTGGACCGGGGGGCGAGGACGAGGGAGCACGAGGAGGGGACGGCGTGAGGGGAGTTGAGGAGGCCGGGGGACGGCCGCACGGCGCGGGCACGCTGCTGCTCGGGGTCCGGCACCACGGGCCGGGATCCGCGCGCGCGGTGCGGGCCGCGCTGGAGGCGGCACGGCCGCGGGTGGTGCTGATCGAGGGCCCGCCGGAGGCGGACGCGCTGATCCCGCTCGCCGCCGATCACGACATGCGGCCGCCCGTCGCGCTCCTCGCCCACGCGGTGGACGAGCCCGGCCGTTCGGCGTTCTGGCCGCTGGCCGGTTTCTCGCCCGAGTGGGTCGCCATCCGCTGGGCACTGGAGCACGACGTCCCCGCCCGCTTCATCGACCTGCCGGCCACGCACACGCTCGCGTGGGGCAGGGACGACGTCGCCCCGCCCGCGGACGGCGGCGCCGACGCGGAGGGCTCCGCGGTGGAGGGGACCGCGGAGCCCCCGGCGGAGGCGTGCCCTGCCGAGGCCCCGGTGCGCGTCGACCCGCTCGCCGCGCTCGCCGAGGCCGCCGGGTACGACGATCCCGAGCGCTGGTGGGAGGACGTGGTCGAGCACCGGGGCACCGGTGAGGGCGACGCGTTCGCCCCGTTCCTGGTGCTGGAGGAGGCCATGGACGCGCTGCGGGAGGCGTACGCCAGCGGGGAGGACCACCGGGATCTTGCGCGTGAGGCGTACATGCGCCTCCAAGTGCGCGCCGCACAGCGCGAGTTCGGGGACGATCTCGCCGTGGTGTGCGGGGCCTGGCACCTCCCCGCGCTCCGGCGGAAGGCGACCGTCGCCGCCGACCGGGCCCTGCTGAAGGGCCTGCCCAAGGTCAAGGCGGACATGACCTGGGTGCCCTGGACCCACCGCCGGCTGTCCCGGGCCTCCGGCTACGGCGCGGGCATCGACTCGCCCGGCTGGTACGCCCATCTGTTCGACGTGCCTGACCGGCCCGTCGAGCGGTGGCTGACCAAGGTGGCGGGACTGCTGCGTGAGGAGGACCGGATCGTCTCCTCCGCGCACGTCATCGAGGCGGTGCGGCTGGCGGGGACGCTCGCCGCGATGCGCGGCCGCCCGCTGCCGGGCCTGGGCGAGACGACGGACGCGGTGCGCGCCGTGATGTGCGACGGCTCCGACGTGCCGCTGGCCCTGGTGCACGACCGGCTGGTGGTCGGGGACGTGCTGGGCGCGGTGCCGGAGGCGGCGCCCGCGGTGCCGTTGCAGCGCGATCTGGCCCGGCTGCAACGGCGGTTGCGGCTCAAACCGGAGGCGCAGGAGCGGGAGCTGGAGCTCGACCTGCGCAAGGAGACCGACGCCGGGCGCAGCAGGCTGCTCCACCGGCTGCGGCTGCTGGGCGTGGGCTGGGGGGAACCCACGGCCTCGCGGGGCAGCACCGGTACGTTCCGCGAGACCTGGTGGCTGCGCTGGGAGCCGGAGCTGTCGGTGCGCGTCGCCGAGGCCGGGGTGTGGGGGACGACCGTGCTGGCCGCCGCGACCGCCAGGGCGGAGGCGGACGCCGCGGCCGCACAGGCCCTCGCCGAGGTCACCGCGCTCGCGGAGCGCTGCCTGCTCGCCGAACTGCCCGACGCGCTGCCTGTGGTCGTGCGCGCGCTCGCCGACCGGGCGGCGCTCGACGCGGACGTCGGACACCTCGCCCAGGCGCTGCCGGCCCTGGTTCGCTCCCTGCGCTACGGGGACGTGCGCGGCACGGACACCGAGGCGCTGGCCGGGGTTGCGGCCGGCCTGGCCGAGCGGATCTTCGTCGGCCTGCCCCCGGCCTGCGTCGCACTGGACGCGGACGCGGCCGAGGAGATACGGCGCCATGTGGACGCGGTGCACGGCGCGGTCGCCCTGCTCGACGACACCCCCAAGGCGGGACACGGCGACCTGCGCGCCCGCTGGCACACCGTGCTCCGGACTCTTTCCGGACGGGACACCGTCGCCGGGGTGCTGCGGGGACGCGCGGTGCGGCTGCTCCTGGACGACGGGGAGGTCGAGCAGGATCAGGCGGCGCGCCTCATGGGCCTCGCGCTGTCGCCGGGCACGCCGCCGGCCGACGCGGCCGCGTGGATCGAGGGCTTCGTCGGAGGTGGGGGCGGGATGCTGCTCGTGCACGACGAGCGGCTGCTCGGACTGGTCGACGACTGGCTGACCGGCGTGCCGGCGCAGGCGTTCACGGACGTGCTGCCGCTGCTGCGGCGCACCTTCTCGGCGTACGAACCGGGTGTGCGCAGAACGCTCGGCGAGCTGGTCCGGCGCGGTCCGGGGCGGGGCAGCGGCGGGGCCGGGGGCCTGACGGGCGGTGTGCCCGGGTTCGGCGAGGAACCCGACCAGGAGCGCGCGGACGCCGTACTGCCCGTGCTGCGGCTGCTGTTGGGCCTCGACGGACCCGGTCCCGGCGGGGAGAAGCCGGGCAACGAGCTCGCGGAGGTGGCGGGATGACCGTGGGAGAGGGGTACGACGTGACGGACGCGAGCCAGGAGCGGCTGCGGCGCTGGCGGCTCGTGCTCGGCGGCGGCCCGGCCGACGGCACCGGATGCGCGCTGTCGGGGCGGGACGCGGCGATGGACGGAGCGCTCGCCGCGCTCTACGGAAAGGGGGACAAGCCGCCGGCGGGACGGACGGGGCGGGACCGCTCGGCGGGACTGGGGGGCTCGGCGCCCTCGGTGGCGCGGTGGCTCGGGGACATACGGACGTACTTCCCCTCCTCCGTGGTGCAGGTCATGCAGCGGGACGCCATCGACCGGCTCGGGCTGGCCACGCTGCTCCTTGAGCCGGAGATGCTGGAGGCGGTGGAGGCGGACGTGCACCTCGTCGGCACCCTGCTCTCGCTCAACAAGGCGATGCCGGAGACGACGAGGGAGACGGCCCGGGCCGTGGTGCGCAAGGTCGTCGAGGACCTGGAGAAGCGTCTGGCGACCCGTACCCGGGCCACGCTCACCGGCGCCCTCGACCGCAGCGCGCGCGTCAGCCGGCCGCGCCACCACGACATCGACTGGAACCGCACGATCGCGGCCAACCTCAAGAACTACCTGCCGGAGTACCGGACGGTCGTGCCCGAGCGGCTGATCGGCTACGGCCGCGCTTCGCAGTCGGTGAAGAAGGAGGTCGTCCTCTGCGTCGACCAGTCGGGGTCGATGGCGGCGTCCGTCGTGTACGCCTCCGTGTTCGGGGCGGTGCTGGCGTCCATGCGGTCCGTCAGCACCCGGCTGGTCGTCTTCGACACGGCCGTCGTCGACCTCACCGACCAGCTCGACGACCCGGTGGACGTGCTCTTCGGCACCCAGTTGGGGGGCGGCACGGACATCAACCGGGCGCTGGCGTACTGCCAGTCGCGGATCACCCGGCCCGCCGAGACGGTGGTCGTGCTGATCAGCGACCTGTACGAGGGAGGCATACGCGACGAGATGCTGAAACGGGTCGCCGCGTTGAAGGCGTCCGGAGTGCAGTTCGTGACGCTGCTCGCGCTCTCCGACGAGGGCGCGCCCGCCTACGACCGTGAGCACGCGGCGGCTCTCGCGGCGCTCGGGGCACCGGCGTTCGCCTGCACGCCCGACCTGTTCCCGGAAGTGATGGCGGCGGCGATCGAGAAGCGGCCGTTGCCGATACCGGACGCCGTGTGACATTGGCCGCCCACCGGTGGGAGAGGGCTTGCGCACCCTCGGGAGCGCCGTGCGAGGATCGACGCCCCAACATCTTGTCGCCGTACGGGAAGAACCGCCCCCCTCTTGACCTGGCCAGCAGCCCTGCCCGGTGCCGCTCTGCGCGCGACGCGTACGGCGGCCGGACAGCGTGCGTTGGAACTTGGGCTGCTGGTGGGGCTGTTGTTCACCCTCGGGCTCGTCTGCGGGCAGCAGGCGAGGGCGGCGGAGGGCGGACCGGCAGCACGGTTGACCGAGACGGTGACCGCGGCGGTGCGGGCACCCGCGTCCTCGGCTACGTCCGGCGTCCAGCCCGTCGTCGAGCGCGTGATGCGGCCGGTGGTCGAGCCGGTTGCCGGGTCCGTCGTCGAGCGCGTCGTGAAGCCGGTTGCCGAGCCGATTGCTCAGCCCGTCGTCGAAGGTGTCGTGCGGCCGGTGGTCGAGCCGGTCGTCGACTCGGTGGTTCGGCCCGTCGTGAAGCCCGTCGTCGAGCCCGTCGTGGGCGTGGTGACCGGGTCTGTCGTCCGGCCGGTTGTGCAGCCGGTCGGGGACATGGTCGGTGCTGTGGTGGGCGGGGCGGCCGGGGCGGGGCCCGAGGTACCGGTGGTGCCTGTCGTGGCAGGCGTGCCCGTTGTGCCCGGCCTTCCGGCGCCGTTGCCGTCGGAGCCGCAGTCGGGGCCCGTTGTCCCGGCTCGGGAGGTTCAGTCGCGGCAGCCGACCGGGAGCGCGGGCCCGACCACGTCCAAGACGCACATCAGCACGCCCAACGCCCGTACGGGGCACGGCGTCACCGCGCCCTCCGCCCCCTACGGCCCCCGCTGCGCCGGCGCGACTGCCGGGCTCGGCGGCGCCACCATGCGCGTACAGACCCACCCCGCACCCAGGGCCGGCCTCGTCGCCCCGCTCACCCGGCTCCCCGCGGGGCACGGCCCCGCCGGTGGCGCGGACGGTGTGCTCGGCGACCACGCGGCGGCCGACTCCGGCAGCTCGCGGCACGGTGACGCGCACGCCGTCACGCTGCCCGAGCGGGCCCCGCTGCGGCTGCTGCCCGGCGCCGCCGCCCGGACCGCCGAGGCCGGCACCCGGGACCGGTACCAGGCCGTCCCCGTCTTCCCCGGCTGACCGGACGCGGAGAGCACCCGACTCCGCGGGCCCGGTGGACCCGGACGGCTGAAAGCCGTCGGTCCGTCCGGCCGTGCCGCACGGGACCTCGCGGAAGGGCAGGCCGGTTCCCATTGGGGTGGGGATCACCCGCCCTCGGCCCTTCGGGGCTGTACGAGGGGGCCTCACCCGGCGAACCCCAGCCCGGTGAGGCCCCCGCTTCAACGGCACGCCGTGCCAGGGAGCGCGGCATCATGTGACAGGTATCACCGCTCAGGTGTGACCCTCGATTTAGGCCACCCCCGTAAGCGGGGATAACCTGCGAGACGGACATGCCGCGCGCTCGGACACCGTGTGCGCCTTCCCTGTGACCCAGAGCGGACGTCACGTTGCCCTTCGCGGCACGCCCACGCATCCAACGAACCGCGAGATCACTGATAGGGACGGAAGCGCGTGGACCTGTTCGAGTACCAGGCGAGGGACCTCTTCGCCAAGCACGGTGTACCGGTGCTGGCCGGTGAAGTCATCGACACGCCTGAGGCGGCGCGCGAGATCACCGAGCGGCTGGGCGGCAAGTCGGTCGTCAAGGCCCAGGTGAAGGTCGGTGGCCGCGGCAAGGCCGGTGGTGTCAAGCTGGCCGCCACTCCGGACGAGGCCGTCGCGCGCGCGACGGACATCCTCGGCATGGACATCAAGGGCCACACGGTCCACAAGGTCATGCTCGCCGAGACCGCCCCGGAGATCCTCGAGGAGTACTACGTCTCCTTCCTCCTCGACCGTGCCAACCGCACCTTCCTCTCCATCGCCTCCGTCGAGGGCGGCATGGAGATCGAGGAGGTGGCGGCCACCCGCCCCGAGGCCGTCGCGCAGATCGCGATCGACGCCATCGACGGTGTGGACCGGGCGAAGGCCGAGGAGATCGTCGCCGCGGCCAAGTTCCCGGCCGAGGTCGCCGACAAGGTCGCCGACGTCCTGGTCAGCCTCTGGGAGGTCTTCGTCAAGGAGGACGCCCTCCTGGTCGAGGTCAACCCGCTCGCGAAGGTCGCCTCCGGCGACGTCATCGCCCTCGACGGCAAGGTGTCGCTGGACGAGAACGCGGAGTTCCGTCACCCCGAGTTCGACGAGCTGCACGACAAGGCCGCCGCGAACCCGCTGGAGGCCGCCGCCAAGGAGAAGAACCTCAACTACGTCAAGCTCGACGGTGAGGTCGGCATCATCGGCAACGGCGCGGGTCTGGTCATGTCGACCCTGGACGTCGTCGCCTACGCCGGTGAGGCCCACAAGGGCGTCAAGCCGGCCAACTTCCTCGACATCGGTGGCGGTGCCTCCGCCGAGGTGATGGCGAACGGCCTGGAGATCATCCTGGGCGACCCGGACGTGAAGTCCGTGTTCGTCAACGTGTTCGGCGGGATCACCGCGTGCGACGCGGTCGCCAACGGCATCGTGCAGGCGCTGGAGCTGCTCGAGTCCAAGGGCGAGGAGGTCACCAAGCCACTGGTGGTGCGTCTGGACGGCAACAACGCCGAGCTGGGTCGCCAGATCCTGGACGACCGCAACCACCCGCTGGTGCAGCGCGTGGACACCATGGACGGCGCGGCCGACAAGGCCGCCGAGCTGGCTGCTGCCGCGAAGTAAGGGACGAGGTCACACAACACCATGGCTATCTTCCTCACCAAGGAATCCAAGGTCATCGTCCAGGGCATGACCGGCTCCGAGGGCCAGAAGCACACGCGTCGCATGCTGGCCTCGGGCACGAACATCGTCGGTGGCGTGAACCCGCGCAAGGCGGGCCAGAGCGTGGACTTCGACGGCACCGAGGTACCGGTCTTCGGCACCGTCAAGGACGCCATCGACAAGACCGGCGCCGACGTCACGGTCATCTTCGTGCCGGAGAAGTTCACCAAGGACGCGGTGATCGAGGCGATCGACGCCGAGATCCCCCTCGCGGTGGTCATCACCGAGGGCATCGCGGTGCACGACACGGCCTCCTTCTGGGCGTACGCCGGGAAGAAGGGCAACAAGACGCGGATCATCGGCCCGAACTGCCCGGGTCTGATCACGCCGGGTCAGTCGAACGCGGGCATCATCCCGGCCGACATCACCAAGCCGGGCCGCATCGGTCTGGTGTCGAAGTCGGGCACGCTGACGTACCAGATGATGTACGAGCTGCGGGACATCGGCTTCTCCACCTGCGTCGGCATCGGCGGTGACCCGATCATCGGGACCACGCACATCGACGCGCTGAAGGCGTTCCAGGACGACCCCGACACCGACCTGATCGTGATGATCGGTGAGATCGGCGGCGACGCGGAGGAGCGGGCGGCGGCGTTCATCAAGGAGAACGTGACCAAGCCGGTCGTCGGCTACGTCGCGGGCTTCACCGCCCCGGAGGGCAAGACCATGGGCCACGCGGGCGCCATCGTCTCGGGTTCCTCCGGCACCGCGCAGGCGAAGAAGGAGGCCCTGGAGGCCGCGGGCGTCAAGGTCGGCAAGACCCCGACCGAGACGGCCAAGCTGGCCCGCGCCATCCTCGGCGGCTGAGCACCGGCTGCCCTCGGCGGCTGAGCACCGGCCGCCCTCGGCGGCTGAGCTCTCCGGAGCCGGTCCGGTGGGCCCGTCCCCAGGTGGGGACGGGCCCACCGGCGTTTCCGGCAGGCCCACGGGCGTTTCCGTGAACGGGCCGGCTGCATGAGTGGAGGGCCGGGTCATCTGACGCCCGGAGCCAGCCGCTCCGGTCCGCCCGCCGCCTCCTTCCTCAGCTCGGCGCGCAGCTTGAGCGCCTCCGGCGGGAGCGGGCCGAGCATGCCCTGCACCGGCAGCCCGTGCACCGCGTGCCCGGGGGACACCGGGGCCAGGTAGTGCGTGGGTGCGGTGCGCAGGGTGAGCGTCGTCGCGCCGATGATGGTGGCCGTGAAGGCGATGGCGGACCGGGTCCAGAACCGGGTCCGGCGTTCCCCGGTCGTGCGCACGCCCGCCGGCTCGCCCGCTCCGAGGCGTTCCGTCGAGGCCAGGCGGACCAGTCGCCGGTGCAGTTCCGCGGGGTCGGCCAGCTCGGGGAGGCGCGCGGCGAGCGCCTCGCGCGCGTGCATCAGCCGGTTCGCCGCGGCCGGAGTGCTCGCCTCCGTCTCCGCCGCCGTCTCGGGCAGATCGAGGCCGACACCGTCGTAGAGCACGAGGGTGCGGCGGTACGACGGCGGGATCAGCAGCAGGGCGCTTTGCAGCGCGCGGTCCGCGGGGTCGGACGGCGGGTCGGGGGTGTCGCCCCGCCGGCGGAAGCGGTGCCAGGGGGACAGCGCGCACTCGTACACCGTCGCCCGCATCCAGCCCGCCGGGTCCCGGTCGTGCGCGACCTCCGGCCAGCGCTGCCAGGCCAGTTGGAAGGCCTGGTCCACGGACTCACGGGCCCGCTCGTGCCGGCCCGTGAGCAGATAGGCCTGCCGGACGAGGGCGGGGGCGCAGAACGCGTACAGCGCGTCGAAGGCCTGAGCGGGCGTCAGCGGGGTGCCCGTCTCGTCGACGGCCTGATCCCGCGTCAGGGAGACGTTCGCGCCGGAGCGCCGGTCCTCCATGGGGGATGGCAGCGGGTTCGCATGACTGTTCGTCATGATGCGTCCCTCCGTGTGAATAGGCACATAATCGTATATTGAGTGACACGGCGGAGGTTCGCCTGTTGCGCCCGGAAAGCGTGTGCCGTTGGGAGCATGGAGGCCGTGATCCAGACGACCCGCCGACGTTCCCCGCTGTCACGTCTCCGCACCCGCGTGACGGACCGTTCACCCGGCCTCGGAGCCGGGGTCCTGAGCGGTGCGGTCGCGGCGGGCCTCGGCCTCGGCTCGTTCGCCGTGCTCGTCGTCGTCCTGTGGATCAGCTCGCCGTATCCGGACAGCGGACCCGGCGGCGCGCTGCACGTCGCCGCCGCGCTGTGGCTGCTGGCACACGGCTCCGAACTGATCCGCACCGAAACCCTCACAGGGGTTCCCGCGCCCGTCGGCGTGACCCCGCTGCTGCTGCTCGCGCTGCCCGTGCTGCTGGTGCACCGGGCGGCCCGGGACACGACCGACGGGAGCGACGGCGGGCCGCTCGTCCCCCCGCACACCGCCTGGGCGGGCGTCGTCCTCGGCTACCTCGCCGTCGGATCCGGTGCCGCCGCGTACGCGGCCGGCGGTGCGCTGCGGCCCTCCTGGGCGTGGGCGGCGGTGTGCGTACCGCTGGTCACCGCGGCGGCCGCGGGCAGTGGCGTGTGGACGGCGTACGGCTGCCCCCGGGCACCCCTGGAACGGGCGCTGCGCCTGCTGCCGGGCGGTGTTCGGCGGCTGCTCCTCGGACCCGGCCCGCGGGCGCGCCTCGGTGCCGCGGCACGGGCGGCGGGCGCCGGGGCCATGGTGTTCGCCGGCGGCGGGGCCGTGATGCTCGCGGTGTCACTGGTGGCGCACGCCGGGTCGGTCCAGCGGGCCTTCCTGGAGCTGACCGAGGGCTGGTCGGGGCGGTTCGCCGTGCTGCTGCTGTGCCTGGCGCTGCTGCCGAACGCGGTGCTGTGGGCGGCGGCGTACTCCGCCGGCCCCGGGTTCGTGCTCGGCGCCGGTCATGCCGTCGGCCCGCTGTCCTCCGCCCCGGCCCCGCTGCTGCCGTCCTTCCCGCTGCTCGCCGCCGTACCGGACCCCGGCCCCGGCACCGAGCTGAACTGGGCGACGGCCTCGGTGCCGGTGGCGGCGGGGCTGACGATGGGCTGGTTCGTGGCCAGGGCGGCGGTACGGGAGGAGCGGGGCGACCGGGAGCGGGACGGCGGGGAGGCACGCACGGGCCTGCGGGCCTGGTCGTGGTGGCGGACGGTGGCCGGTGCCGGGCTGGCCTGCCTGCTGTGCGCTGCGGTCCTCGGGGCACTCGCGGCGCTGGCCGGCGGCCCGCTCGGGGACGCCGCGCTCGCCCGGTTCGGGCCGGTGGGGTGGCAGGTGGGCGCGGCGGCGCTGGTGTGGACCTCGCTGGGGGCCGTACCGACGGCGGTGGTGCTGCGGGCGTGGCGCTGCCGCTCGGTCCGGGTGCAGGCGGGCGGCTCGGTCCGGCCGAAGACCGGCGAGGCCGGGGCGGGCACCACCGTCACGGTGCCGCGGCCGTCGGCCGCCGAAGCCGTGCGCGCGCGAGTGAGCAGGTGGGGCCTGCTCCTGCGGGCGAAGACCCCGAAGCCCCGGTCCCCGCAGCCCGCACCGGTGCCCGTTCCCTTTGACGACCTCCTCGAGCCGTACGACGTCCTGCTCCTCGACCCGCCGGTGTCGGGAGCCCCCTCCTGGCACGAGGACGCGGCCCGGCAGGCCCGCTTGACCGCGTCGAAGGAGGCGGCGGCGGGCACGGAGGCACCGTGGGAGGCCGCGGCGGGGGAGGAGGACACCAAGCCGAAGGGAACCGCGGAGCCGGTGGATTCCCCTCCGGCCCCAGGTCAGGGCGACCCGGTCGCTCCGTCCGCCCGGCGGGAGCCTTCCGCACAGGACCCCGGCGCGGAGGAACCCCCCGCGCCGGACGCCCCCGTCAGTCGCTGATCGCCAGCACGCCCCGCAGCTCCTGCGGCAGATGCTGGTCGCAGGACTGCTTGGCCTCGTTGGTGAGGGCGTCGTTCACGCACGAGTAGTAGTCGCGGTAGACGATCTGCGCCGTGAAGTTCACGGCGACCAGGGCGAGCGCCAGGGACGCGGTGACCAGGCCGCTGACCGCGGCCGTCGTCTGCGGGCGGCCCCCGGTGGCCGGGCTGTCGACGTCCTGCCCGCGGGGCCTGGCGCGCAGCGAGCTGATGCCCCAGTGCAGGGAGAGCGCGCCCAGCAGCAGGGCCACGTACGGCCAGCTGAACAGGGCGAAGAAGAAGGCCCACATGCCGCACAGCAGGGCGTACCGCGCGCGGCGCTGGGCGGGGTCGGTGGGGTCCCAGCGCGGACCGGGCCCGCCGCCCGGGTTCTGCGGGCCGCCGGGCCGCTGCGGGCGCTCGCCGAAGCCGTTGGGGGAGCGGCCGGGCTGACGGTCGCTCCACTGGCTGCCCCAGTGGCCGCCGCCGTCGCCGGACCCCTCGGATCCGCCCTCGGACGAGTCGTCACCGCCGGACTGGGGACGAGGCTGCCACGGGCGGTCGGGGGTGCCCTCCGGCGGCGGTGCGAAGGGGTTGTCGTCCGGGGTGGCGCTGCCGCGTCCGGCGCCGTCCCGCCCGTCCGAGGACGCGTCCGGAGGGGAGGACGGGCGCTCCCGCAGCAATACGGCACCGCGCCGCCCTCCCGCGGGCTGCGGAGGGAGCGTGGAGAGTCGCAGGCTGCGGTGCGGCATCAAGTGAGCGTCTTCCCCTTGGTGAGTCACGAACGGTCTGGCACGAACGGTCTGGCACGAACGGTCTGGCACGAACGGTCTGGCACGTCTGATCGGGCACGGATGGTCCAGCACGACCGCGCGGGCACGGATCCTTCCGGTGCTGAGCGTCCCCCCGAGTGCGCTGGGTGCCCACGGTCCGGGGTCTCTCACCGCGTCAACGTGCGGTGGATGCGGTGCGTTCCCGTACCAGCTCCCCCCAGACGCTACCTTCCGGCCACGCCCCCGTCCCATGGGGGCCGTCCGATGTGCCGGTATCGTTGCTGGCGGTCGGCCGCTTCGTAGGCTTCCCCGTATCCGGAAGCGCGAAGCATTCGTACGACCATACAAAACAGCTTCCCGAGAAAGGGCCCCATCGTGGCCGCCAAGCCCGTGGCCAAGCGCCTCGTCGTGCTGGTCTCCGGATCCGGCACCAATCTTCAGGCGCTCCTCGACGCGATCGCCGAGACGGGAGTCGAGGCCTACGGCGCCGAGATCGTCGCCGTGGGCGCCGACCGCGACGGCATCGAGGGGCTGGCGCGCGCCGAGCGCGCCGGGTTGCCGACCTTCGTGCGGAAGGTCAAGGACTACGGCACGCGCGAGGAGTGGGACGCGGCGCTGGCCGAGGCCGTCGCCGCCCACGAGCCGGACCTCGTCGTCTCCGCCGGGTTCATGAAGATCGTGGGGAAGGACTTCCTCGCGCTGTTCGGCGGGCGGTTCGTCAACACGCACCCCGCCCTGCTGCCCAGCTTTCCCGGAGCACACGGTGTGCGGGACGCGCTCGCCTACGGCGCCAGGGTCACCGGCTGCACCGTCCACTTCGTCGACGACGGCGTCGACACCGGCCCGATCATCGCCCAGGGCGTGGTCGAGGTCCGGGACGAGGACGACGAGAGCGCGCTGCACGAGCGCATCAAGGAAGTCGAGCGAAGGCTGCTCGTCGAGGTCGTGGGGCGGCTCGCCCGCAACGGCTATCGCATCGAGGGACGAAAGGTAGTTATCCAGTGACCGCCGAGAACAAGCGGCCCATCCGGCGCGCGCTCGTCAGCGTCTACGACAAGACCGGCCTGGAGGAGCTCGCGCGCGGGCTGCACGAGGCGGGCGTCGAACTCGTCTCCACCGGCTCGACCGCCGCCCGGATCGCCGCGGCCGGTGTGCCCGTCACCAAGGTCGAGGACCTCACCGGCTTCCCCGAGTGCCTGGACGGCCGGGTCAAGACCCTGCACCCCAAGGTGCACGCCGGCATCCTCGCCGACCTGCGCCTGGAGGACCACCGGCGGCAGCTGGGCGAGCTGGGTGTCGAGCCCTTCGACCTCGTCGTGGTCAACCTCTACCCGTTCCGCGAGACCGTCGCCTCCGGCGCCTCGCCCGACGAGTGCGTCGAGCAGATCGACATCGGCGGCCCCTCGATGGTCCGCGCCGCCGCCAAGAACCACCCGTCCGTGGCCGTCGTCACCAGCCCGGACCGCTACGCCGACGTCCTCGCCGCGGTGCAGGACGGCGGCTTCGACCTCGCCACCCGCAAGCGGCTGGCGGCCGAGGCCTTCCAGCACACGGCCGCCTACGACGTGGCCGTCGCCTCCTGGTTCGCCTCCTCCTACGCGCCCGCCGACGAGTCCTCCTTCCCCGACTTCCTCGGCGCCACCTACGCGCGCAAGAACACCCTCCGCTACGGCGAGAACCCGCACCAGCCCGCCGCCCTCTACACCGGCGGCCCGGTCGGCGGACTCGCCGAGGCCGAGCAGTTGCACGGCAAGGAGATGTCGTACAACAACTACACGGACACGGATGCCGCCCGCCGTGCCGCGTACGACCACGACGAGCCGTGCGTGGCGATCATCAAGCACGCCAACCCGTGCGGCATCGCGGTCGGCGCGGACGTCGCCGAGGCGCACCGCAAGGCGCACGCCTGCGACCCGCTGTCCGCGTTCGGCGGGGTGATCGCGGTCAACCGCCCGGTCAGCAAGGAGATGGCCGAGCAGGTCGCGGAGATCTTCACCGAGGTCGTCGTCGCGCCTGACTACGAGGACGGCGCGCTGGAGGCCCTCGCCAAGAAGAAGAACATCCGCGTGCTGAAGGCCCCGAACGGTCCGTGCGGGCGGGTGGAGGCCAAACACATCGACGGCGGCGTGCTGCTCCAGGCCACCGACCGGCTCCAGGCCGACGGCGACGACCCGGCCCACTGGACCCTCGCCAGCGGCGAGGCGCTGCCGGCCGGGGAGCTGGCCGAGCTCGCCTTCGCGTGGCGGGCCTGCCGGGCGGTCAAGTCCAACGCGATCCTGCTCGCCAAGGACGGCGCCTCGGTCGGCGTCGGCATGGGCCAGGTCAACCGCGTCGACTCCTGCAAGCTGGCGGTGGAGCGGGCCGGCGCCGAGCGGGCCGACGGCTCCTACGCGGCCTCGGACGCGTTCTTCCCGTTCCCGGACGGACCCGAGATCCTCATCGCCGCCGGTGTCCGCGCGATCGTCCAGCCGGGCGGCTCGATCCGCGACGAGCAGGTCGTCGAGGCCGCGCAGAAGGCGGGCGTGACGATGTACTTCACCGGGACCCGCCACTTCTTCCACTGATCGGCGCACGCCCCTGACGACCGCGGCCTCCGGCCCTCTCCACGAGAGAGCCGGAGGCCGCGCTCACGCCGGCCTCAGCACGTGGGCAGCGGGTTGGTCTCCGAGGCGATGTTGTTGTCGCTCATCCAGCCCCAGGCCCCGTTGTCCGCCTGGGTCCAGACCCAGCGGGTGGGGTGCGGGCCGCCGTGGTTCTGCCCGCCGTCGAACTTGCAGACGAACCAGGACGGGTTGGAGTACATGCGGCCCACGACGGACCCCGTGTTGGGGCTCAGGTAGACGTTGGCGCCACTGGCGTTGTTGCAGTACCAGACGGATCCGCTCTTCCAGCACGGCGACGCCGCCTGGGCGCTGCCCGCGATGCCGGCGAGCCGGAACTGGGACTACCTGGCCTGCTGTGTCGTCCGTCCCCCGTGGACGGCGGAGGTACCACGATGATGCTGTACAAGGTGCGTCTCCCCGTGCCTGACGGCTACGGAATCCAGACCAGGGCGACGCACAAGGGCCGTGTCCCCCCTTACGGGGTGGGACACGGCCCTCGAGAATGAATGGCGCGAAGTGTTCCCTTGCGACGGCGTGTGTCAGTTCTGTACGACCATGGTGCCGGCGGCCTTGTCGTGCCAACCCTGCTGGCGGCCCGACTTGTCCCAGAAGGGGGACAGGTAGACCAGCAGCTGGCCGATACCGCAGGCGACGCTGCCCACCGTCGGGATGATCCAGCGGATGAACGCCTTGCCCAGTCCCGGCTTGCCGCCCGTCTCGGCGTTCACCACGTACAGGCCGACGGCCATCTTGCCCAGGGTGCGGCCCAGCAGGCCGACCATGAGCCACTCGTAGAGCAGGGCGATGATCATCAGAGTGCCGATGATGGCGCCGAACTTGGATGTGAAGTCGGAGCTCGCGTTGTTGATGCAGGTGTTGTAGTCGGCGGCGTTCGGATCGCAGTCCTTGGCCGCACCGATGAAGCTGGAGGCGCCCGCGGCGATGAGGATGCCGTAGATGACACTGAAGATCACGCCGTCGATCAGACGGGCACCGAAGCGGCGGCCCATGGACGCGACGCGGGGACCGGCGCCGCCCGGGTGGCCGGGCTGCTGCGGGTAGCCGTAACCCTGCTGGGGCGGGATGGGGGGCGCCTGCGGGTAGCCGTAGCCGGGCTGGCCCTGCGGCTGGGGCTGGCCGTAGCCCTGCTGAGGGTTCTGCGGCGCTCCGTAAGGATCGTTGGGCGAGCCGAAACTCATGGCCGGTTCCTCCGTTGAACTGCGGGGACGACGCGGACTTCGCGGAGGAACGACACGATCTGAGCGGTTTGCCCCCCCCGAACCCGAACCGCGCTGTTGCGGCGTTCATCGTTCTAGGCGGGGCGAGATTTTGTCCAGCCCGGGGAGCGATGTGTTGTGCAAGCGCAACATCGCCGATCATGTGTGCGGACGCCCGGAAAAAGCCCGCGGGGCCTCCCGGATTGGAACCGGGAGCCGGTCATCCGCGAGGATAAGGACATGACCGCCCAGATTCTCGATGGCAAGGCCACCGCAGCCGAGATCAAAACCGATCTGACCGCCCGCGTGGCGGCGCTGAAGGAGAAGGGCGTCACGCCCGGCCTCGGCACGATCCTGGTCGGGGACGACCCCGGCAGCCGGAAGTACGTCGCCGGCAAGCACCGCGACTGCGCCCAGGTCGGCATCGCCTCCATCCAGCGGGAACTGCCGGCCACGGCGACCCAGGAGGAGATCGAGGCGGTCGTCCGGGAGCTGAACGAGGACCCCACCTGCACCGGCTACATCGTCCAGCTGCCGCTGCCCAAGGGCATCGACGAGAACCGCGTCCTGGAGCTGATGGACCCGGACAAGGACGCGGACGGCCTGCACCCGATGAACCTCGGCCGGCTCGTCCTCAACGAGCCCGCCCCGCTGCCCTGCACCCCCAACGGCGTGCTGACGCTGCTGCGCCGCCACGGCGTGGAGATCAAGGGCGCCGAGGTCGTGGTCGTCGGACGCGGCGTGACCATCGGCCGTCCGATGCCGCTGCTGCTCACCCGGCGCAGCGAGAACGCCACGGTGACCCAGTGCCACACCGGCACCCGCGACCTGTCCGCGCACCTGCGCCGGGCGGACATCATCGTCGCCGCGGCCGGATCCCCGCACCTGGTCCGCGCCGAGGACGTCAAGCCCGGCGCGGCCGTCCTCGACGTCGGTGTCTCCCGCAACGCCGAGGGCCGGATCGTGGGCGACGTCCACCCGGACGTGGCCCAGGTGGCCGGCTGGCTGTCCCCGAACCCGGGCGGGGTCGGCCCGATGACCCGCGCCCAGCTGCTGGTGAACGTGGTCGAGGCGGCGGAGCGCAGTGTCGGCTGACGTGGAGGGCACCGGGCGGGAGGGCGCTCCCGCCGAGCCGGAGACAGAGGTACGAGACCCGATCGGCGTCGTGGACGCCACGGGCAGGGCGCGCCGGGGCACACGCCGCTTTCCGCTGTTCACCCGGGACACCGCGCGGCCGGAGGGCGGCGGCCGGGCCGCGCCCGGCGGCGCCTTGGCGCCCGCCCGGCAGTGGCCGCTGCTGGCCGTGCTGGGCACGGTGGGGCTCGGGTTGCTGGTGACCGCCCTCGACGCCTTCAGGGTCGGTCTGCTGCTGATCGGCCTCGCGCTGCTTGGCGGGGCCGCACTGCGCTGGTTCCTGCCCCGGGTCGGCATGCTCGCGGTCCGCTCCCGTTTCACGGACATCGTCACCTTCGCCGTACTGGGCTGCACCATCGTCCTGCTGGCGCTGATGGCCCAGCCGAGGCCCTGGCTGGAGATTCCGTTCCTGGACGACGCGCTGCACTTCACGGTCCGCAACGGCTAGTAGTACTTCGTTAGGTTGGCTGGCGTGGGTGGTGTTCTGGCGGAGCTGAAGCGGGGATGCTGCGGTGGCAGGTGGGGCATGTGCCGGTCCATGCGCGTATGAGGTCCTGGAGCGTGTCGAGGACCTGGTAGAAGGTCAGGCCGGCGCTGTTGCTTTTGGGTCGAGGCGGCGGAGGGTGAGGAAGGCGTGGGCGGCGGTGACGAGGGTGGCGTGGTGGTGCCAGCCGCGCCAGGTGCGGCCTTCGAAGTGGTCCAGGCCCAGGCCGTGCTTCATCTCGCGGTAGTCGTGCTCGATCCGCCAGCGCATCTTCGCCAGGCGGGCCAGGTGCCGCAGGGGGGTGTCGGCGGGCAGGTTGGTCAGCCAGTACTCGGTGGGTGTCTTCTCGTCGGCGGGCCATTCACTCAGCAGTGTCGCCGGGGGCAGAACGCCGTCCCAGGCGGTGGAGCCGCCCGCCCGGGCCATCGCGTGTCTGCGGGCCGCGACACCGGCCGGACGCACGATCCGCACCCGGAATCTCGAGCGCATCGGCCCCTTGGACCCTGTGCGCCAGGTCGCCTGCCGGTAGGCCTTGCGGCCGGTTTCGGCGGCCAGGTCCTTCAACGAGAGCGCTCCGGTGCGGTAGCGCAGGGCGGGCTTGCGGCCGGTCCCGCTCCAGGCCGGTGCGGTGGGCACGGCGTCGTGCGGATGGGCGGATTCGTCCGCCCGCACCGCGACGACGAAGTCCAGTCCGCGGTCGGCCAGAGCCTGCCGGAACGCGGTGTTCTGCCCGTACCCGGCATCCGCGACGATCACCTGCGGGACGAGGTCCCAGCCGATCGCCTCGTCGATCAGATCCAGGGCCAGCCGCCACTTCTCCAGGTGCCCCACCTCCTCGGGCACCCCCGCCCTGGCCCGGCGTCCGGCGGCGTCCTGCCACTCCTGCGGCAGGAACAGCCGCCATGAGATCGGCACGGAGGCGGTGTCGGACGCGGCATGCAGGCTGACCGCGACCTGGCAGTTGGACTGCTTGCCCAGCGCCCCACACCACTGCCGGGCCACCCCCGCCGACATCTTCCCGTCCTTGGGGAACGACACGTCGTCGATCACCCACACCAGGGGATCGACGACGGGGACCGTCTTGACGGCCACCGCCCGCAACACCGCGGCGTGGTCCCACGGCGACTGGTTCACGAACTGCTGCAACGCCTGCATATCGCCGTCCGGCAGCCGCTCGGCCATCGGCTGGATCGACTTCCTGCGACCGTCCAGCATCAACCCGCGCAGGTAGCAGTCGCCCTTCGCCCGCTGATCCCGGCGCGGCACCGACGCGAACACCTCGGCCACGAACGCGGCCAACTCACCCCGGAGTTGCTCGATCTCCCCCAAGTCCACACGGGCAGCCTGCCGGACTCGGCACCCAAGATCAAATCAACCTAACGAAGTACTACTAGTGCTGCGACCGGAAAGGTTCACCGGCTTGCGACGCCCGGCACGGCTCCCCCAAGCTCTTCGAGCAGGGGGACCCCCAGCCGCGTTGTCGCATCACCCGAGTTCATCCAGTACACGGGCGATGCTCCGCCTTGCGAGGCTCCCCCACTGCCCGAAGGGCGTGGGAGGTGCCCCCAGCACCGGACGCCGCGAGCTTTCCGGCAAACCTTCCCGGCAACAGCACTAGCACGCGGCGGCCCGTCCTCTCCCCCGAGTCAGGACGGGCCGTCGCCGGGACCAACCCTCCTGCACGGTGAACGGGCTGTTCAACGCCTGTCCGTGCGCTGTGGCACGGAAGTGACCGTTCCGCCACGCTGTCCGCGCTTTGCCACAGGACCTCGGACCCGGCCCCGGCCGGGGAGCCGGGGGCCGCTGCGACGCGCGAGGTCACGCCGGGATCCGGGATGTGGCGAAATGTCGACAGATCCCGCCACGCGGCTGAGACCGTCCGCCCGTCGGGCTAGCGTGGGCAGTCGCACCGGGCGCGAGCGTCGGCCCGAGTGCTTCCGTGCGCCCCTGGGGGCGGGACCTGAGATCCTGACGGGGCGCGCTCCTGTGGGTAGCGAGAACTGGGCAGTGAGAACAGGGAATCGGCACAGGTGTCACGCGCGGGGAACAACCAGCACGTACCGGGGGGAAGGGGAAGCGATGCCTCGTTGGAAGGCCTTGCCCGATGAACTCGATCCACAGATCAGGGAGTTCGCGAGTCAATTGCGCAGGCTCGTGGACCGCGGCGGTCTGAGCATCGCCGCGCTTGCCGATCGCACGGGTTACAGCAAGACGTCCTGGGAGCGGTATCTCAACGGACGGCTCCTGGCGCCCAAGGGTGCGGTCGTCGCGCTCGCCGAGGTCACCGGCACCAATCCGGTCCACCTCACCACCATGTGGGAGCTGGCCGAACGGGCCTGGAGCCGTGCGGAGATGCGCCACGACCGGACCATGGAGGCCATCCGGATAGCCCAGGCGCGGGTCGCGCTCGGGGAGGCCGGCGCGGGGGCGTCCGGCGCCGAGGCGGGCGGGGGCAAGGCCGCCCGCAGGAACGGCACCGCCACGGCGGCCCCGGGGAGCGCGGGCCCGGCGGGCGCGTCCCCCGCGGTGCCCGTGCAGCCGACGGCGTCCGACGCCGACGCCCGTGAGGGCACGGCGAGAAAGGCGCCGCCGGCCCCGGAGGACGCCGTGCCGACGGCTTACCTCCCGGCCACCGCACCGGGGCCCGCCGCTCCCGGCGCCGGTCCGGACCCCGACCGCTCCGCCTCCGACGCCCGTCCCGACTCGGCCGCGGGAGCCGGCAAGGACACCGGAGCCGGTTCCGCCTCCGGCTCCCCGGCGTCGACGGGCGGCAACTCCTGGGGGCTGGCCGGTTACCGCGGCCCGTCCCGCACGGGCGGCCGCGCCTCCGACGACAAGGCGTCCGCCGCCGGCGGTGCCGGACCGGCCGCCGGACTCACGAGCCCGCAGCCTGTGGTCTCCTCCGGCTCCTACGCCCCGAGCGACCCCGGCGGCCCGTACACCCCGGCTTCACCGGGCCCGAACGGCGAGCCCCCGCGCTCTCAACGCCCCGCTGCCTCCGGCGGCAGGGGGCGGAAGCGGCAGGTGCTGATGTTCCTCGCGGGTGCGGCCAGTTCCCTGGCCGTGGTCGGCGCCGTCTTCTTCCTCACCGGCGGCGGGGACGGCAAGAAGGCCGCGGACGCGGCCAAGTCGCCCTCCCCGTCCGCCGACGTCAGCCTGCCGCCCGGCGTCAAGTGCGTCGCGGACGGCTGCACCGGCAAGGACGCCGAGGCCATGGGGTGCAGCGGCAACCTGGTGAGCACGGCCGAGAGCGTCACCGTCGGCGCGACCCTGGTCGAGGTCCGCTACAGCAAGACCTGCGGCGCCGCCTGGGCCCGTATCACCCGGGCCGTCCAGGGGGACGAGGTCCGGGTCACGGTCGGCTCGCGCACGGAACGCGGCACCCTCGCGGCGGACGGCGAGACGATCGCGTACACGCCCATGGTCGCGGTGCGGGACGCGACGCAGGCCAAGGCGTGCGTGACGCTGGCGTCGGGGCTGACGGGGTGCACCGGCTAGGGTCTTTCGTTTGGATCAGGCCGGATCAGGGAGCGGGGTCTGGTGCTGGGGACACCTCCCACGCCGTTCAGGCAGTGGGGGAGCGTCGCACGGCGGAGGAGGGCGGCAGGGCGGAGCCCTGCCAACCGACGACAACGCGGCTGGGGGTGCCCCCTGCTCGAAGAGCTTGGGGGAGCGGTGCCAGGGCCCGCGAGCCCGGCATGATCCAAACGAGAGGCCCTAGGGGAACCGCAGTGGCGGTGGGGGCCGTCCGGGTGACAAGTCGCACGGGACAGGTGTGGGGGCCGCCGAACCGGGCACGCGGACAGTACCCCCACGGGAGTCCGGTTTTCCGGCAACCCCCATACGGCGGCCGCCCTCGTCCCTCCTCTCCCGGACGGGCGGCCGCCTCTCCCACGTCACCGGGCCGCTCTGTGGGCCGGGCCACAGGGGCCCGGCCGTCCGAGATCCCGGAGAGGCGATAGCCTGACGGCTGGATCTCTCTTGACGCCAAGAGATCGATCATCCGTTGAGTGATCGGTCATCGCGGCGCCGCCGGTCAGCGGCCGGCGGCGGGATCCCGCACCCCGGGGCAGGGACGCCCCACCGCCAGCTGTCATACGGAGAACGCCATGACTCGCACTCCCGTGAACGTCACCGTCACCGGCGCGGCCGGCCAGATCGGTTACGCCCTGCTCTTCCGCATCGCCTCCGGCCAGCTGCTCGGCGCGGACGTGCCGGTCAAGCTGCGCCTCCTGGAGATCACGCCGGCGCTGAAGGCCGCCGAGGGCACGGCCATGGAGCTCGACGACTGCGCGTTCCCGCTGCTTCAGGGCATCGACATCAGCGACGACCCGAACGTCGCCTTCGACGGTGCCAACGTCGCTCTCCTCGTCGGCGCCCGCCCGCGCACCAAGGGCATGGAGCGCGGCGACCTCCTGGAGGCCAACGGCGGCATCTTCAAGCCGCAGGGCAAGGCCATCAACGACCACGCCGCGGACGACGTCAGGATCCTGGTCGTCGGCAACCCCGCGAACACCAACGCGCTGATCGCCCAGGCCGCCGCCCCGGACGTGCCCGCCGAGCGCTTCACCGCGATGACCCGCCTGGACCACAACCGCGCGCTGACCCAGCTCGCCAAGAAGACGGGTTCGACGGTCGCCGACATCAAGCGCCTGACCATCTGGGGCAACCACTCCGCGACCCAGTACCCGGACATCTTCCACGCCACGGTCGCCGGCAAGAACGCCGCCGAGCTCGTGAACGACGAGAAGTGGCTGGCCGAGGACTTCATCCCGACCGTCGCCAAGCGCGGCGCGGCCATCATCGAGGCCCGCGGCGCCTCGTCGGCCGCCTCCGCCGCCAACGCCGCCATCGACCACGTGCACACCTGGGTCAACGGCACCGCCGACGGCGACTGGGTCTCCATGGGCATCCCGTCGGACGGCTCGTACGGCGTCCCCGAGGGCCTGATCTCGTCCTTCCCGGTCACCTGCAAGGACGGCGCGTACGAGATCGTCCAGGGCCTGGAGATCAACGACTTCTCCCGCGCCCGCATCGAGGCCTCCGTCAAGGAACTGGAGGAGGAGCGCGACGCGGTCCGCTCCCTCGGCCTCATCTGAGTCACCGCGCCCGTCCGCAGGGCCCCGTTCCGGTTCCGGCCGGAGCGGGGCCCTGCGCGTTCGTGCCCGCGTACGCCGGTGCCGCCGGCGCGGCTCGTGCACCGTGGTGCCCACTTGACAAACCGCTTCCCGCGCGGCTTCCCGCCCCCCTATGCTGATGGCCCATCAGTTCTGTCGAGCTGGGGAACGTTCACACCTCGGGGGAGTCGCGTGAGCACCGTATCCATGCCGCAGCAATCGCAGCCGACGCCCCCGGACGCGTCCCCGCCCGTGCCGCCGTACGCCAGTGAGGCCACCCGGCTGCTGTGCGCGGGCACCTACCTGGACAGCGAGTACCGGGACCGGGTCATCGACGAGCTGTACGTCAACGAGCAGCGTCTCTGTGCGCCTTCGCCCGGCTTCGACGCCGCGCGGGTCCTGGCCCACGCCCTGCGTGCGCGACGTCTGGAACTGGCCTGGGACGGAGCCATCCTCGGGCTGTGGGTGGTGGGCGCCGTGCTCACCGGCTACTGGCTGCTGATCTTCCTCGCCCTGGGCGTCCAGCTGGCCGTCGCCACCCTGATCAGGGGCAGGAGCGACACCCCGCCGCTCTACCGGCGCGTACCGGCCTGGTTCCTGCGGTGGTACAGCCGTATCGGCCTGGCCTGGTACTTTCTGCTGACCTTGGGCATCGCGTTCTCCGGTGGTGGCGACTCTTCCTCGGACACGTCGGACTACTACGACGAGTACAGGACGTCGAGCGCCTCACTGTCCGACCTGCTCACCTCGTTCGAGGCCGAGCGTCTGCAGGCATGGCTCTCGATCGTCGTCCTCGCGCTCATCGCCCTCTGCCTCGCCGCCCGGCGCAGCCAGGTCACCCGGGCGTTGACGGCCGAGCTCTCCCCTCAGCGCTTCCCGGACGCCGCGAGCGATCCGGCGCTGCGGGCCGAGGGCGGACGGTTCCAGCGGCTGGTCGGGCGCATCCACGCGGAACAGCACCAGCAGTTGACCATGTATCACGAGGCCCGCCCCTTCTGCGGGGCCGGAACCGCGCACGACACCTGGGTGCTCGCCGTCGAACTGCGCCCCGACGCCATGAAGAAGCAGCGACCGCTGAGCAACAGGGCGGTCCTGGAGACCGTCCGCCCCCTGCTGGACCAGCTCCGCGAATCGGCGACGACCGCCGCGTTCCCCGTGCGCGACCGGCTGCGCCGCCTGGAGATCGGCGAATGCGTCTTCCTGCCGGTCGAGGGAATGCTGCGCCGCGAGGACGCCCCGTACGATCCGCAGGCCTTCGAGAACCACCGGATGCGCGCCGCCGAGGAAGGCGCCGAGAAACGGAGGCACTTCCTGTGCGCGCGGGTCGACGGCTGGGAGGGGGAGCTGATCGTCAGCGTCTTCGTCCGCGTGCACACCCAGGGCCGGATGCTCATGCTGGAAGTCGCCCCGCACGTACTGAACCCGGTGCGCCAGGAGTTCAAGGACGCCGACCGCACCGCTCACCGCTACAACCGCAACAACCTGCTGGGCAAGGCCGCCTACGCCGTGCCACGGGTACCGGTGTCCCCGGGCATCGCCCTGTTCGGCCTGGGGCGGATGATCCGGTTCGGCTGGCGGCTGCTGACGTCCGGCAACGCCGGCGCACTGCCGGAGGGCCCCGCCCTGTCGGTGCGTGAACTGGGTTCGGCTCCGGACGGGTCGCTGTTCCAGCAGATGGACGTGGACCGCTATCTGCGCACGATCCAGGACCGGATCGCGCACGGCGTGCGCGCCGCGCTCGCCGACGCCGGCTACCAGACCGGCGAGTTCGTCCAGAAGATCGTCAACATCAGCAACGGCGGCGTGAACATCGACTCGGTGGAGGGCTCCACCTTCGCCGTCGGTTCGCACGCGACCGCCAGCAGCGGCACCGAGCCGCGGAAGGGAACGGGCAGCGATGACCGACCGGCATGAGCCGAACGTGACCATGGGGAACGTCTCGGGCAGCACCTTCGCCATCGGCAGCCACGCCAGCGCGGTCGGCCACCACGGCGCAGGACCGCAGCGCGACGAGGCCACCGAGCAGCTGCTGGCCGCGGTGCGCGAGCTGCGCGCCGATCTGACCCGGGTGCGGGGCACCGAGCAGACAGCCGCGCTGGACGCCGAACTGGCCGGTGCGGAGGAGGAGATCAACACGACCGGCCAGGCCGGCCCGTCCCGGCGTGAACGACTGCGCGCGCTGCTCGCCGACTCCCAGTCGCTGCTGAACGTCCTCGCCTCCGCGGGTGCCGTGGCGGGACTGCTGGCGTGAGAGCGCGATGAGCGGGGGACAGCGCCACTGGAACGAGGAGACCCAGCGCTGGGAGGACGGTGCCCGGGACGTGGGGCGGGCGACCCCGCCACCGCCCGCCCGGTCGGCGCACATGCCGGCATCGCCGCCGGGCGAGGTCCGGGATCCCGACGCCGGCGCACCCACCGGCACCTGGTCCGCGGCGGCCCCGCCCCCGCCGCCGCCCGTGCCCGGCGGGCACAGTCGCCGCACCGCCTGGACGGTGATCGGCGCGGCCGCCGCCACGGGAGTCGCCGTCGCCCTGGTGGTGACCCTCGGCCTGGGCGGCGGCGGGAACGACGGCAACCGGGTGGCCGCCACGACGAGCGGCACGCCGGGCGTGTCCGAAGCGCCCCCCACCACGTACGCCTCACCGGAACCGGAGACCGGGACGCCGTCCCCGTCGGCCCACGAGCCGCCGGCCGGCTACACCGCCTACGACGATCCGGAGGGCTTCCGCATCGCCGTGCCCGACGGCTGGCAGCACCAGCGGTCCACCGTGACCTCCCGGTACGGCATGGACATCGTCAACTACCGTGATGCCACGGGCCGTCACCGGCTCCAGGTGTACGAGGTGCAGGAGTCCTCCCCGGACGACTCGTTCGACGAGTACCTGTCCGAGAAGCTGCCCAAGCCACCGGGATTCCGGAAGCTTTCCCGGGTGAACCTGGACAGCGGCGACTTCACGGGCTCCCGGCTGGAGTACCTGGCCGACTCCCTCAAGGGCGAACCGGACATCGGCACCTGGTACGTCGTGGACGAACGCTTCGAGGCCGCCGACGGCAGGCTGTACGCGCTCGCCTCCTACGGGCCCGAATCCGACGGCCGACACGACGAGCAGGAGGTCCTCAGCACGGCACTGGACTGGTTCTGTCCCTCCTACGCCACCTGCGAGGACTGACCCACCGCCGCCCGGGGGCCGGCCGCCCGGCCGGCCCCCGGGGCGGGGTGGTCACTTGTACTGACCGGGGGTGTAGTGGCCCGGGACCGCGCGGGTCGTCACGCCGAACCGGTTCCAGGCGTTGATCACCGTGATCGAGGCGATCAAGTGGGCCAGTTCGGCCTCGTCGAAGTGCGCGGCGGCCTTCTCGTACACCTCGTCCGGCACGAAGCCGTCGGTGAGGACGGTGACGGCCTCCGTCAGCTCGATCGCGGCGAGCTCCTTCTCCGAATAGAAGTGCCGCGACTCCTCCCAGGCGGCCAGCTGCACGATCCGCTCCACGCTCTCGCCGGCCGCGAGCGCGTCCTTCGTGTGCATGTCCAGGCAGAACGCGCAGTGGTTGAGCTGCGAGGCACGGATCTTGACCAGCTCGCGCAGCCGCGAATCGAGGCCCTGGCCCGCGGCCGCGTCCATCCGGACCATCGCCTTGTAGACCTCGGGAGCGTGCTTGGCCCACTGCATACGGGGCTCGTGCTCGGGCGCGTAGGCGGGGGCGCCTTCGGTGGTGTTCGTGGGTTCGCCGGTGTTCGTCGTCGTAGCCATACGTCCGACCCTATGAGTGAAGCAGCCCAGGAGTATGGTCCATTTCCATGGCGGAATCATGGGCCACTCTGGGCCTGGACCTGCATCTGGAACCGGCCGGTCCCGGCGTGCGCCGCGGCCTCACCGACGCACTGCGCGAGGCGGTCCGCGGCGGCCGTCTGGCCCCCGGAACCCGGCTGCCCTCCTCCCGGAGCCTCGCCGCCGACCTGGGTATCGCCCGCAACACGGTCGCCGATGCCTACGCCGACCTGGTCGCCGAGGGCTGGCTCACCGCCCGCCAGGGCTCCGGCACGCGCGTGGCCAGAGGGGCACCCGCCTCGCCGTTCGGGCCGTCGCCGAGCGCGGACGCCCGGCGGGCCGGCGCGGCCCGGCAGCCCCGCGAACGCCCCCGCCCCGTCCACGACCTCGTCCCCGGCACCCCGGACCTCGCCTCCTTCCCCCGCACGCAGTGGCTCAAGGCCGCCCGCCGCGCCCTGGCCACCGCGCCCCACCACGCCCTCGGCTACGGCGACCCGCGTGGCCGCCCGGAACTGCGCACCGCCCTTGCCGGGCATCTCGCCCGGGTCCGGGGCGTCCGCACCGACCCCGACCACCTGCTGGTCTGTGCGGGCTTCTCGCACGGACTGCGGATCCTCGGCACGGTGCTGCGGGCGCGCGGCGTCACCACGGTCGCCGTCGAGTCGTACGGCCTCGACGTGCACTGGGACCTCCTGGCCCGCGTGGGCCTGCGCACCCGTCCCCTGCCCTTCGACGGACTCGGCACCGTCACCGGCGACTTGGCCGGACCCGGAGCGGTCCTGCTCACCCCCGCCCACCAGTTCCCGATGGGCGTGCCCCTGCACCCCGACCGGCGCGCGGCCGTGACCGACTGGGCCCGGCGCACCGGCGGCCTGATCCTGGAGGACGACTACGACGGCGAGTTCCGCTACGACCGCCAGCCCGTCGGCGCGCTCCAGGGCCTCGACCCCGACCACGTGGTCTACCTGGGCACGGCGAGCAAGTCCCTGGCCCCGGGACTGCGCCTGGCCTGGATGGCCCTGCCCCCGTCCCTCATGGAGGAGGCCACCGCCGCCAAGGGTCCCTCCGACACCTGCGGGGTGCTGGACCAGCTGACGCTCGCGGAGTTCATCACCTCCGGCGCCTACGACCGTCATGTGCGCTCGGCCCGGCTGCGCTACCGGCGCCGCCGTGACGCCCTGGTCGAGGCCCTCGCCACCCGCGCGCCCGACGTCCACCCCACCGGCATCGCCGCCGGTCTGCACGCCGTGCTGCGCCTGCCGCCCGGCACCGAACCGGCGGTGGTCCAGGCAGCCGCCTGGCAGGGCCTCGCCCTGCACGGACTGTCCCGCTTCCGCCACGAGCAGGCCGCCGTGGCACCGCTGGACGCGCTGGTCGTCGGCTACGGCACCCCACCGGACCACGCGTGGGCGGGCGCCCTGGACGCCCTGTGCCGGGTGCTGCCCTGACGGCCCGTCGCGTGCCCCGTCGAGCGGTGCTCACGCCTTCGTGGCAGGCAACTCCTCGACCGGCCCCTGCTCGACCGGCGCCTCCCCGAACCGGGCCAGCGCCAGGGCGCCCGCCACCGCCACCGCGAAGCCGAGCACCGCGAGCCAGGCCAGGCCCTCGCGGGTGCGGTCGCCCAGCCACACCACCCCGACCGCCGCGGGGCCGATCGTCTCGCCGATGACCATGCCCGCGGTGGCCGTGGTCACCGAACCTCGCTGGAGGGCCGAGGTCAGCAGCAGGAAGGCGGCTCCACCGCCGATGAGCAGCGCGTAGGCCGCCGGGTTGGTGAACAGCACCGACGGGGCGAGCGAGTCGATCAGCCGCACCGCCACCTCGACCACGCCGAAGCCGAAACCCGCTCCCAGGCCGAGGAGCAGGGCACGCACGCGCTCGGGCAGACGGCCGCCGACCGCCCCGAGCAGCAGCACGGCCAGCGCCGCGCCGAGCATCGCCCACTTCAGCGCCGCCGAGCCGTCCTCGTGGCCCTCCGTGCCCGAGGCCAGTCCCAGCATGGCCAGACCGGCGCAGACGACGCCCACCGCCGACCACTCCAGCGAACTGAGCCGCACCCGCAGCAGCCGGGACGCGGTCACCGCCGTCACCGCGAGGCTGGCGGCGAGGGCCGCGCCGACCACGTAGATGGGCAGCGAGCGCAGGGCCGCGATCTGGAGCAGGAACCCGAGGCCGTCCAGGCCCAGGCCCGCCACATACCGCCACTGCCGCACCGCCCGCAGCAGCAGCGCCGCCTCCCCGCCCCCGCCGGTGTCCGCCGCGGCGCGCGTGGCGATGGCCTGGAGCACCGTCGCCGTCCCGAAACACACCGCCGCGCCGAGCGCGCACACCATTCCGAAGAGCACGAGGCGACTCTAGGGGAGCGGGGTGTCCGGGCGTCACCAGATCCAGGACCCCGCGGTCCAGCAGCCGTTCCTCGCTCGCATGGCGGACACGGGAACGGTGCCGTGGGGTGGGCCCGGTAGGCTGACGACGGGCCGTGACTGGCGCGCTGGGATGGGACCGACCATCGGGGAGCGGCCCGAACGGAAAGTGTGCCGTGCGCCTGGGCCGTAACGTGAACGCCGATGCCACGTCCGGAGGTCCCGATGCCTGAGAACACCGCGCCCCTGTCCAACGAGTCCACCGCCTTCCGTGCCGCCCTCGACGTGATCCGCGCCGTCGAGCCGCGCGTGGCCGACGCCATCGGCCAGGAGGTGGCCGACCAGCGCGAGATGCTCAAGCTGATCGCCTCCGAGAACTACGCCTCCCCGGCCACCCTGCTGACCATGGGCAACTGGTTCAGCGACAAGTACGCCGAGGGCACCGTCGGCCGCCGCTTCTACGCCGGCTGCCGCAACGTCGACACCGTCGAGTCGCTGGCCGCCGAGCACGCCAGGGAACTCTTCGGTGCCCGCCACGCCTACGTCCAGCCGCACTCCGGCATCGACGCCAACCTCGTCGCCTTCTGGGCCGTCCTCGCCCAGCGCGTGGAGGCACCCGCCCTGGAGAAGGCCGGGGTCCGCCAGGTCAACGACCTCTCCGACGCGGACTGGGCCGAACTGCGCCAGGCCTTCGGCAACCAGCGCATGCTCGGCATGTCCCTGGACGCCGGCGGGCACCTCACCCACGGCTTCCGCCCGAACATCTCCGGGAAGATGTTCGACCAGCGCTCCTACGGCACCGACCCGGTCACCGGCCTCCTCGACTACGAGGCCCTGCGCGCCTCCGCCCGCGAGTTCAAGCCGCTGATCATCGTCGCGGGCTACTCGGCCTACCCGCGCCTGGTGAACTTCCGGATCATGCGCGAGATCGCCGACGAGGTCGGCGCCACGCTCATGGTCGACATGGCCCACTTCGCGGGCCTGGTCGCCGGCAAGGTCCTCACCGGCGACTTCGACCCGGTTCCGCACGCCCAGATCGTCACCACCACCACCCACAAGTCCCTGCGCGGCCCGCGCGGCGGCATGGTCCTGTGCGACGACTCCCTCAAGGACCAGGTCGACCGGGGCTGCCCGATGGTCCTCGGCGGTCCCCTCCCGCACGTCATGGCCGCCAAGGCCGTCGCCCTGGCCGAGGCCCGCCGGCCCTCCTTCCAGGACTACGCCCAGCGCATCGTCGACAACTCCCGCGCGCTCGCCGAGGGCCTGACGCGCCGTGGTGCCACCCTCGTCACCGGCGGCACCGACAACCACCTCAACCTGATCGACGTCGCCTCCTCCTACGGCCTCACCGGCCGCCAGGCCGAGGCCGCGCTGCTCGAGTCCGGCATCGTCACCAACCGCAACGCGATCCCGGCCGACCCCAACGGCGCCTGGTACACCTCCGGCATCCGTATCGGCACCCCCGCGCTGACGACCCGCGGTCTGGGCACCGCCGAGATGGACGAGGTCGCCGGCCTGATCGATCGTGTCCTGACGGCCACCGAGCCCGGCACCACCGGCAAGGGCACCCCCTCCAAGGCCCAGCACGTCCTCGACCCGAAGATCGCGGACGAGATCTCCCACCGGGCCACGGACCTCGTGGCGGGCTTCCCGCTCTACCCGGAGATCGACCTCGGCTGACCCGCCCCCACAGGGGACGCGAAGGCCCCGTGACCCGCGGGTCACGGGGCTCGGCGCGGCGTGCCGCCGGCCGCCCACGGCAACTGATCACCGACCGGTGGCGCGCACTGTGTTCCCCGTCTCATCGTTGCGGGCGGTCACCGCGGCCTCATCGACGCTGCGGCCCCCCGTCCCGCGTTCTCACAGCCTTGCCGCATCGCGCGCCAGGATCCGGTTCCCACCTGTTTCCGGCCGGTTCCGGATCGGGCCCCCTTACCTGAGAGAATGGTGAGCATGGCGACTGACCGACCCCGCGTGCTCTCAGGAATCCAGCCCACCGCCGGATCGTTCCACCTCGGCAACTACCTCGGCGCCGTACGCCAGTGGGTGGCCCTTCAAGAGACCCACGACGCCTTCTACATGGTCGTCGACCTGCACGCGATCACGGTCCAGCAGGACCCGGCCGAGCTGCGGGCCAACACCCGGCTCGCCGCCGCCCAGCTGCTGGCCGCCGGTCTGGACCCGGCCCGCTGCACGCTGTTCGTCCAGAGCCACGTCCCCGAGCACGCCCAGCTCGCCTGGGTCATGAACTGCCTCACCGGCTTCGGCGAGGCCGGCCGCATGACCCAGTTCAAGGACAAGTCCCTCAAGCAGGGCACCGACCGGACCTCCGTCGGCCTGTTCACGTACCCGATCCTCCAGGTCGCCGACATCCTGCTCTACCAGGCCAACGAGGTGCCGGTCGGCGAGGACCAGCGCCAGCACATCGAACTCACCCGCGACCTCGCCGAGCGTTTCAACGGCCGCTTCGGCCAGACCTTCACCGTCCCGGACGCGTACATCCTCAAGGAGACGGCGAAGATCTACGACCTCCAGGACCCGACGATCAAGATGAGCAAGTCGGCGTCGACGCCGAAGGGCCTCATCAATCTCCTGGACGACCCGAAGGCCACCGCCAAGAAGGTCAAGAGCGCGGTGACGGACACCGACACCGTCATCCGCTACGACCTGGAGACCAAGGCGGGCGTCAGCAACCTCCTGACGATCTATTCGACGCTGACCGGGGCGGGTATTGGCGAACTGGAGGAGAAGTACGCCGGCAAGGGCTACGGTGCGCTCAAGACGGACCTCGCCGAGGTCATGGTGGAGTTCGTGACGCCGTTCCGGGAGCGGACTCAGCAGTACCTGGACGACCCGGAGACCCTGGACTCGATCCTGGCCAAGGGCGCGGAGAAGGCGCGCGCGGTCGCGGCGGAGACTCTTTCCCAGGCGTACGACCGGGTGGGTTTCCTGCCCGCCAAGCACTGAGGCGCACCACCGCACACGCGCACCGCGACGCAGAGCGCTGTACATCACTGCGGCTGCGCCTGCCCACAACGGTGCGGTGGTCGTACAGTCATAGCCGGACGGCAGTGACGAAACGGCTGAGAACGAAACAGAAGAACACATCCGGCACGACGAAGGAGACGACGTGGGGACCGTAACGATCGGCGTGTCGATCGCGGTCCCGGAGCCCCACGGCAGCCTGCTCCAGCAGCGGCGCGCGGGCTTCGGCGACGCCGCGGCTCACGGCATCCCCACGCACGTCACCCTGCTCCCGCCGACGGAGGTCGACTCCGGGGAGCTGCCGGCCGTGGAGGCCCATCTGACGGAGGTGGCCGCGGCCGGGCGCCCCTTCACCATGCGGCTGTCCGGCACGGACACCTTCCGGCCGCTGTCCCCGGTGGTCTATGTGCGCGTCGTCGAGGGCGCCGAGGCGTGCGCGGGGCTGCAGCAGCAGGTCCGCGACCCCTCCGGGCCGCTGGCGCGCGAACTCCAGTTCCCCTACCACCCGCATGTGACGGTGGCGCACGGCATCGACGACGCGGCGATGGACCGCGCCTTCGAGGAGCTCGCCGGGTACGAGGCCGAGTGGGCGTGCACCGGGTTCGCCCTGCACGAACAGGGTCCCGACGGGGTGTGGCGCAAGCTGCGGGAGTTCGGCTTCGGCGGCAGCACGGTGGTGCCTCCGCAGGCGGCCCCCGTGGACAGCGGCACGCTGCCCGCCCGGTAGGCACCTGCCCCGGCGTTCCCGCACGGCGGCGAACGGACACCGCCCGGACCGCTACAGCGGCAGCCGCCGGTAGACCGCGCGCGGCAGATGCCGCAGCACGGTCGTCACCACCCGGAGCACACCGGGCACCCACACCGTCTCCGAGCGCCTGCGCAGGCCGAGTTCGACGGCGGTGGCGACCTGCTCCGGAGTGACGGTGAAGGGTTCGGCCTCGCGGCCGGCGGTCGCCCTGGAGCGCACGAATCCGGGGCGCACGACCATGACGTGCACCCCGGTGCCGTACAGCGCGTCGCCCAGGCCCTGGGTGAAGGTGTCGAGGCCGGCCTTGCTCGAGCCGTAGATGAAGTCCGCGCGGCGGGCGCGTTCGCCCGCGGCCGAGGAGAGCACCACCAGCGAGCCGTGCCCCTGGTTCTGCAGCCCCTGCCCGGCCACCAGGCCCGCGGACACCGCCCCGGTGTAGTTCGTCTGCGCGACCCGGACCGCGTTCAGTGGCACCCGCTCGTCGTACGCCTGGTCGCCGAGGACGCCGAAGGCCAGCAGCACCATGTCGATACGGTCCTCGGCGAAGACCTTGCCGAGGACCGTCTCGTGGGAGGCGCAGTCCAGCGCGTCGAAGGGCACGGTGCGCACCTCCACCCTCAGGGTGCGCAGATGCGCGGCGGCCTCCTCCAGGGCCGGTGAGGGGCGGCCCGCCAGCCAGACGGTCCGGGTGCGGCGGGCGATCAGGCGGCGCACGGTGGCCAGGGCGATCTCGGATGTGCCGCCGAGGACCAGCAGTGACCGGGGAAGACGCGAGAGACCGGGGGCATCCTTCACGGCAGACGACTGTATCGTCCGGTTATGCGTGTTTTGACGCAGAAACGCGGTGTTCACGTTGCCACGGAGCGGGCACAGTCGGAATCATGGACTGGCTGAAGAAGCTTCCCGTCGTCGGGCCGTGGGTGGCCCGCCTGATGACCACGCACGCGTGGCGGTCGTACGAACGTCTGGACCGGGTCAAGTGGTCGCGACTGGCCGCCGCCATGACGTTCATCAGCTTCATCGCGCTGTTCCCGCTGCTGACGGTGGCCGCCGCGGTCGGCGCCGCCACGCTCAGTCCGGAGCAGCAGCACACGCTCCAGAACAAGATCGTCCAGCAGTTCCCGGGCCTGGGGCAGCAGTTGGACATCAGTGCCCTGGTGCAGAACGCCGGCACGGTCGGGCTCATCGCCGGTGCCGCCCTGCTGCTGACCGGCGTCAACTGGGTCGCCCAGACGCGGGACTGCCTGCGCGCCGTCTGGGAGCTGCCCGACCCGGAGGAGAACCCGCTGATGAGCAAGGTGAAGGACGCGGGCGTCCTGATCGGCCTCGGTGGCGCGATGCTGGTCACGCTCGTCGTGTCCACCATCGCCTCGGCCGCCGTCGGCTACATCTCCCGGGAGATCGGGCTGGCCGAACACGGCTGGGGCAGCGTCCTGCTGCGGGTCATCGCGTTCGCGGTCGCCGTGCTGGCCGACTTCCTCGTCCTGCTGTACGTCCTCACCCTGCTGCCCGGCGTCGAGCCGCCGCGCCACCGGCTGCTGGTCGCCGCGCTGCTCGGCGCGGTCGGCTTCGAGCTGCTGAAGCTGCTGCTGAGCGGCTACATCCAGGGCGTGGCGGCGAAGAGCATGTACGGCGCCTTCGGGGTCCCCGTCGCCCTGCTGCTGTGGATCAACTTCACGTCCAAGCTGGTCCTGTACTGCGCCGCCTGGACGGCGACGCAGAGCGGTGCGGACGACGGGAGCGGTGCGCCCGATGAGGACGGGGGCGGCGACGGCGGCCGGGCCGTCGATCTCAGGGGCGGGTCCGGCGGCGCATCAGGTCCGGCAGCGGCCAGCGGCGGTTGACCAGGAAGGCCCCGGCCGCGAGCAGCACCAGCACGCCACCGGCGACTCCCAGGGCGATCCCCGCCCCGCGGGAGCCGTTCTGGACGGACGCGTGCGCCACGGCCGCGGCGGACGAGCCGTCGTCGGTCCGGCCCGCGGAGGGCCCCGGCTCCGCCTTCGCCCCGGCGGCGCTCCTGGGCGGCACGAGCTCGCCCACCGGGCGCGCCTTGCCCAGGGCGGCGAAGCCCCAGTCGAAGAGCTTGGCGGTCTCCTTGTAGACCTCGTTGTGGTCCGGCTTGCTCGGGTTCATCACCGTCACCAGCAGCACCCGGCCGTCGCGCTCGGCGACGCCGGTGAAGGTGGCTCCCGCGTGGGTGGTGTTGCCGTTCTTCACCCCGGCTATGCCCTGGTAGACCGAGATGTCGTAGTCGCCGCTCAGCAGCCGGTTGGTGTTCTGGATCTCGAAGGAGCCGCGGGAGGTCTTGCCCTTCTTGTTCTTCTTGGTCTCGCCCGGGAACGACGCCCGCACGGTCGAGCAGTACTCGCGGAAGTCCTTCTTCTGCATCCCCGAACGGGCGAACAGCGTGAGGTCGTACGCCGACGAGACCTGGTGGTCGGCGTCGTAGCCGTCCGGGCTCACCACGTTGGTGTCGAGTGCCTGGAGTTCCTGCGCGTGCGCGTTCATGTCCTCCACGGTCGGCTTTGTGCCGCCGTTCATCGCGGACAGCACGTGCACGGCGTCGTTGCCGGAGCGGAGGAACACGCCCAGCCACAGGTCGTGGACCGTGTAGGTCTCGTTCTCCTTGACGCCGACCAGGCTGGAACCCGCGCCCACGTCGGCCAGGTCGGCCGGGGTGACCTTGTGCGTCTGCGTCCGGGGGAACTTCGGCAGCACGGTGTCCGCGAACAGCATCTTCAGCGTGCTGGCCGGAGGCAGCCGCCAGTGCGCGTTGTGCGCGGCGAGCACCGCGCCGGACTCGGCGTCGGCCACGATCCAGGAGCGGGCGGTGAGGTCCTTGGGCAGCACGGGGGCGCCGTTGCCGAGGTCGACCTGTGTGCCGGGCAGGCCCAGGCGGGCGCCGCCGACGGTGGACATCCCTGCCGGGGGAGTGGCCGAGGGGACAGGCGCGGCGAGAGCGGCTGGCGCGGCCAGCGAGGCGGACAGCAGGGCGGCGGAGGTGATCACCAGTGATCGGCTGATGATCTTATTGGGTGCGGGCACGGTCGGAAACGTACCGGGCGCGGGCAGTGGCGTGCCGTCCGCCCTCCCACCCCGGACGCGGAGCCCGGTTCCGGACGGCGATACTGAACGTATGAAGCTCAGCCGCCCCGTCTCCTGGTTCCTGCTCGCCTTCGGGGTGTGGAGTTGGGTCATTTGGGTCACTTTCGTTAAAAATCTCATCAAGGACGGCAGCGGTCTGGCGTTCGACCACGGGCACCCGACGGCGTACTTCTGGGTGCATCTGGCGCTCGCCGTCGTCTCCTTCGTATTGGGGACGGTCATCGGGGGCATCGGGTTGCGCGGACTGCGCGCACTGCGCCGGACGTCATAGCGTTCCGGACAGCTCCACGGGGCCTTTCGCGGGGGCGGGGGCCGGCACACCAGGCATCAGGCGGAAGGAACGGACGGCATGGTGGTCGTCTTCGTGTTCGTGGCGCTGCTCGTGCTCAGCGGGGTGGTGGCGGCCAACTGGTATCTGTGGCGCCGCCTGTTCCGCGACACCACCCGCGGACCCGGTCCGGTACGCCGCGCGGGCGCGGTCCTGATCGCGGGCGGCTGGGTCCTGGCCGTCGGGGCCCTCGTCACCGAGCAGGCGGGCGCCCCCTTCTGGCTCCAGCGCACCCTGGCCTGGCCCGGCTTCCTCTGGCTCGCCCTGGTGCTGTACCTGCTCCTGGCCACTCTGGCGACGGAGCCCCTCCGCCCCCTCCTGCGCCGCCTCCTGCCCACCGGTCCGCGGACGGCCGCACCGGCTCAGGACACGGCGGCACCCGCGCGGGAGTCCGCCGCCGCGCCGCAGCCCGAATTCGTGCCGGTGTCCGCCCCCGAGCCGGGCCCGGCCGGGGAGGCGTCGTCCGCCGCCGCGCCGACCGACACCGGCCCGTCCACGCCCCCTCCGGGTCCGGGCGGCCCGCTGTCCGCCGTGCAGGCATCCGCCGACGCGCCGTCCGGCCATGAGCCGGCCACCGGCGACGGCGCGTCGGCGGCCTCGCGTGGCCTTTCCAGCCGGCGGCTGTTCGTGTCACGGGTCGTCGGGGGAGGCGCCGCCGCGGTGGCTCTGGGGACCGTCGGGTACGGGACCTACGGGGTGCTGCGCGGGCCGCGGGTGAAGCGGGTGACCGTGCCGCTGGCGAAACTGCCGCGGGCGGCGCACGGGTACCGGATCGCCGTCGTCAGTGACGTCCACCTCGGACCCGTCCTCGGGCGCGGATTCGCGCAGAAGGTCGTCGACACGGTCAACGCGACCCAGCCCGACCTCATCGCCGTCGTCGGGGACCTGGTGGACGGCAGCGTGAAGGACCTCGGACCGGCGGCGGCACCGCTGGCCGGGCTCCGGGCGCGGCACGGCGCGTACTTCGTCACCGGCAATCACGAGTACTTCTCCGGCGCCGAGCAGTGGGTGCGGGAGGTGCGCCGTCTCGGCCTGCTCCCCCTGGAGAACGCGCGCACCGAGCTGCCCGCCTTCGACCTGGCCGGCGTCAACGACGTACGGGGCGAGAGCGAGGGGCAGGGCCCCGACTTCGAGCGGGCGCTCGGCGACCGGGACACGGCACGCGCGTGCGTACTGCTCGCCCACCAGCCGGTGCAGATCCACGAGGCCGTCCGGCACGGTGTGGACCTCCAGCTCTCCGGCCACACCCACGGCGGCCAGCTCTGGCCCGGCAGCCTCCTCGCGGCTGCCGCCAACCCGACCGTCGCGGGCCTGGAGCGCTACGGCGACACCCAGCTGTACGTCAGCCGCGGCGCGGGCGCCTGGGGCCCGCCCACACGGGTCGGCGCCCCCTCCGACATCACCGTCGTCCAGCTCGCCTCCAGGCAGGCGTAGAGACCGCGGAACCCTCCCGGAAACGCTCGAACAACAAGTCTTCGTAACTTCTTCTCATTCTCCCCAGACCCGGCTTCCCCCTGGCGAAATGCGTGTGATTAGGTAACGGGCGCCACTCAGGTGTGTGGTTTGTGCAGAAGGGCCCAAAAGGGGTCTGGGGAGGGTACGGATGCGGTCGGTTCGCATACGGATCCTCACGACGCTGGTCGTGCTGGCGGTCGTGGGGGTGGGCGGCTGGCAGTTGCTGCCGTCGAAGGACGACAAGGGCAACGCGATCGTCGTGGGCACGACGGACGCGGTCACGTCGCTGGATCCGGCGGGAGCGTACGACGCGGGCTCCTGGGCGCTGTACAGCAATGTGTTCCAGTCCCTGCTGACCTTCGAGCCGGGTGGTGTCACACCCGTGCCGGACGCGGCCAAGGACTGCGTCTTCACCGGCGGTGGACTGCGCACCTACCGCTGCGAACTGCGCGAGGACATCAAGTTCCCCAGCGGGCGCACGATGACCGGCGAGGACGTGAAGTTCTCCTTCGACCGGATCAAGAAGATCAACTCCGACGTCGGCCCCTCCGCGCTGCTGTCGACCCTCGGCTCGGTGGAGGCCGACGGCATGACCGTCACCTTCCACCTGTCGACCCCGGACGCCACCTTCCCGCTGAAGGTGGCCACGGGCGCCGGCTCCATCGTCGACCACACCCGCTACCCGGCCAACGGGCTGCGCACCGGCACGGCGGCCGACGGCACCGGGCCGTACCGGCTCAAGGGGTACGCCAAGGACAAGAACGCGGACCTGGTACCGAACGACGCCTACAAGGGCGCCATCAGCAGCACCGGACGACCGGTCGCGCTGCGCTACTTCGACAGCCCGGCCGAGCTGGAGAAGGCGTGGACGGGCAAGCAGATCGACGTCGCCACGCGCAACCTGCCCCCGAAGCTCCTCGCCGGACTCAACCCCAGCGACCCCGCGATGCGCGTGTCGGTGTCCGACAGCTCCGAGACCCGCAACCTGTACCTCAACACCCGTGCCTCCTCGCCGCTGCACGACACCCGCGTCCGGCAGGCCATCGCCTGGCTGATCAACCGCGAGAAGCTGGCCGGCGGCGTGTACGACGGAACCGTGGACGCGCTGTACTCGCTGATCCCGGCCGGCATCACGGGCCACAACACGTCCTTCTTCGACGCCTACCCGACGCAGAACGCCCAGAAGGCCCGCGAGCTGCTGACCGAGGCCGGCGTGTCCGTCCCGGTGCGCTTCACCTACGGCTACGGCCAGGGGCGCGGCGCCGCCGGCGAGGAGGCCGCGGAGCTCAAGCGGCAGCTCGAGGCGAGCGGCCTGTTCAAGGTCGACCTCAAGGGCTACGAGTGGGCCGACTTCCAGAAGCTCTGGGCGGGCGGCAAGCTCGACGCGTACGCGGTCGGCTGGGTGGCCGACTACCCGGACCCCGACACCTTCGGCGGCGCCCTCGTCGGCACCGGCAGCACGATGAGGACCGGCTACAGCAGCAAGGCCGTCGACGGCCTCATCCGGGACACCCAGCAGTACGCCGACCGGGGCCGGATCGCCGGGGACTTCCGCAGCCTCCAGGCGAACGTCGCCGCCGATGTGCCGCTGATCCCGCTGTGGCAGCGCAAGGAGTACGTGGTCAGCAGCGAGGACGTCGGCGGCGGCCAGTACCTGTCGGACGGCACGGGCAGCTTCCGGCTCTGGAAGCTCGACTGGATCTGACCGCTACGAACGGGCCTGCGCGGGCAGCGTGACCGTCACCGCGAACCCCTCCCCGGGGTCGGTGCGGACGGCCACCTGCCCGCCGTGCGCTTCGGCCACCCCCTGGACGATGGCCATGCCGAGGCCGCTGCCCGCACCACCGCCCGCGCGGAAGAAGCGGTCGAAGACGCGCGCCGCGTCCTCCTCCGCCAGCCCGGGCCCCTTGTCCTGGACACACAGCCGTACGACACCGTCGGCGCGCTCCGCGGTGAGCCGCACCGGGACGTCGGCGGGCGTGTGGACGCGCACGTTGGCCACCAGATTGCCGAGCACCTGCCGCAGCCCCGACTCGTCGGCGTGCACGAGCAGTACGCCCTCGGCGCCGACCGTCACGGGCCGCTCCGGCTGCTGCGCGCGCAGGTCCTCGGCGGCGTCCCGCACCAGCCGGACGACGTCGACGTTCCGCAGCCGCAACTGGGGCCGCTGGTCCAGTCGGGCCAGGGTGAGCAGTTCGTCGACGAGCCGCCCCATGCGGTCCGCCTCGGCGTTCATCCGGTCCCAGGCGCGCCTGCGTTCGCCGGGCTCGGTCAGCATCCCCTTGTCGTAGAGCTGGAGATAGCCGCGTATCGCCGACAGCGGGGTGCGCAGCTCGTGCGAGGCGTCGGCGACGAAGCGGCGCAGCTGGGCGGCGCTGCGCTCGCGCGTGCGGTACGCCGACTCCACCTGGTGCAGCATGGAGTTCAGCGCGACGCGCAGCTGTTCCACCTCCTGGGTGGGATGGTGACTCGAGGGCACGCGCCGGGTCAGGTCGCCCTCGGCGATGGCCGATGAGGTCTCCACCATGTCCTCCAGAGGGCGCATCCGGAGCCGCACGCTGAACATCGTCAGGCAGGCCAGGAGCGCCAGCAGCAGCGTGCCGACGCCCAGGTCCAGTCTGAGGGCCTTGGCGATGCCCTGGTGCAGCGCGTCGGTGGAGGTGGCGAACAGGAGGTAGTTGCCGTCGGCCAGACGGGCGGCGGTCGCCCGGTAGGTGGCGCCGTGCAGCGTCACCTCGTGCGGTGCGCGGCCGGCGGCGAGGGCGCGCGGATCGCCGATCGCGGCGGCCAGCGACCGCTGGGCGTCGGTCGGCACGAAACCGGCGATGGGCAGGGCCTCGCCCCCGCTGCCGACGGCGGTGAACACGGACTCCGGGCGTGGCCTGTTGACGGTGGGCTGCACGAAGTGGTCCCGGATGAGGGTCAGCGCGGCCAGCGAGTCGATCTGCCGCATGGTGAGCCGGGAGTCCACCACGGAGTCACGGGTCTTGATCAGCTGGTTGTCGATCTGGCCGAGCAGGTAGTGCCGCATGCCCACCAGGCTCGCGGCGGTCGCCACCACGATCCCCACGGCGAGCAGCCCGACGTTGGTCAGGGTGAGTTTGCCGCGCAGGGAGTGGAGCCCGTGCCGGCGGCGCCGCGGACGCGGTCTGCGCGGCCTCATGCCAGCCCGTATCCCACGCCCCGCCGGGTCGTGATCAACGGCGGTCCGAGCGTGTCCAGTTTGCGGCGCAGATAGCTGATGTAGGTCTCGACGACGGTCGACTCGGGCGGTGTGTGCTCGTACTGCCAGACGTGCCTGAGGAGTTGGTCCTTGGGCACGATCCGGCCGCCGTTGCGCACCAGGAAGCGCAGCAGCGCGTACTCGGTGGGGGTGAGCTCGACCGTACGGCCCGCGCGGTGCGCCGAGTAGGTCGTCTCGTCCAGCTCCAGGTCGCCGTAGCACAGCGGCGGGCGCTGAGGGAGGACGTCGGTGGAGCATGTGCGGCGCAGCACGGCGCGGACCCGGGCGACGACCTCGTCGATGTTGAACGGCTTGGTGATGTAGTCGTCGCCGAAGCCGAGCGCGCCGACGATCTCCGCGGGCGCGTCCCGCGCGGTGACGAAGACCAGCGCCAGGCCGGGGCAGCGGGTGCGCAACTCGCGGCCCAGCGCCCGGCCGTCCCCGTCCGGCAGCATCACGTCCAGCAGGGCCACGTCGGGCCGGGTGCGCTCGGCGAGCGCGCACGCCTCGCGGACGGTGCCCGCGGTCATCACCTGGAAGCGGTGGTAGCGCAGGGCGATGGCGAGGACGTCCGCGATGGACTCCTCGTCCTCGACGACGAGGACCGTCGCCCCTTCGTGCGCTGCCTCGTTGACGGTCATGTCCCCAGTATCCGCGGCGGGACCGGCGGAGGGGCCGCCGGAGCTTTGGAGTTCCTTGAGAGTCGTGGCCGCAGGTGCCCGTCCGCGCCCGCCGCTGCGGATGCTGGTGTCCAGGACCCGGGGGACCCGGATGAAGGAGCGGAGAGAGTGACGACATTGGCGCGGTGGTGCTACCGGCACCGGCTGCTGGTCCTGCTGCTGTGGGTGGTGGCGCTGATCGGGGCGGGCGCGGGGGCGTCCGCCGGGGGGACGGCCTACGCGAACGTCTTCTCCCTGCCGGACACGGACTCCAAGTCCGCGTTCGACCTGATGGAGAAGGCGTTCCCGAAGGCCGCGGGCGACACCGACACGGTGGTGTGGAAGGTCGACAGCGGATCGGTCCGGGACGCGTCGGTGCGCGCCCGGATCGAGCCCGCCCTGGAGGAGATCGGCCGGATGCCGGGGGTCGGCGCGGTCAGCAGCCCCTACGCAGGCGCCCGGGGCGCGACGCAGATCAGCCGGGACGGGACGATCGCGTACGCGCAGCTCACCTTCACCGAGCGGGCGAACGAGGTGCCCAAGCAGCTCGTGCAGGATGTGGTCGACAGCGCGCGGGCAGCCGAACAAAGCGGTCTGCGGGTCGAGTTGGGCGGTCAGGCGATCACCCGGATCCAGGGGCCGCCCACGGGCCTGTCCGAGCTGGTCGGCCTCGCGGCGGCGGCGCTCGTGCTGTTCCTCGCCTTCGGCTCGCTCTTCGCGATGCTCCTGCCGATCGCCGTGGCGGTCTTCGGCGTCGGAATCGGCCTGTTCTCCACCCAGTTGATCAGCCATGTCACGGACGTGCCCGACATCGCGCCGCTGCTGGCCTCGCTGATCGGCCTCGGGGTCGGCATCGACTACGCGCTGTTCATCGTCACCCGGCACCGGCGGGGCCTGCTGCGCGGTCTGGAACCGGAGGAGTCGGCGGCGGTCGCCCTCAACACCTCGGGCCGTGCGGTGCTGTTCGCGGGCGGCACGGTGTGCATCGCGCTCGCCGGGATGCTGGTGACGAACCTGCGCTTCCTGGACGGTGTGGTCATCGGTACCTCGCTCACGGTGGTGCTGAGCGTGCTCGCGGCCGTCACGCTGCTGCCCGCGCTGCTCGGCTTCCTCGGGCCGCGGGTGCTCAGCCGGCGCCAGCGGCGGCGGCTCGCGGCCGAGGGCCCCGCGCGGGAGGAGCGGGCCAGCTCGCTCGCGGCCCGCTGGTCGGGCACGGTGCAGAGGCGTCCCGCCTGGATCGCGGGCCTCGCGCTGGTCGTCATGGTCCTTCTCGCGCTGCCGGTGCTGTCGCTGCGGCTGGGTGCCACGGACCAGGGCAACGACGACGCCTCGACGACGACCCGCAGGGCGTACGACCTGCTGGCCGAGGGCTTCGGACCGGGCTTCAACGGGCCGCTCCAGGTGGTCTCGGCCGACGGTGACACCACCGCGCTGGTCAAGGGCATCGCCGGGACCCGCGGGGTGGCCCGGGTGGCACCGCTGCCGCCCGCGCACGGCGTCACCGTCATCCAGGTCGTCCCGACCACCTCGCCACAGTCCGAGCAGACGGACCGGCTCATCGACACCCTGCGCGACGAGGTGATCCCCGGGGCCGGCGTGCGGGCGCACGTCGGTGGTGTCACGGCGGTCTCGAAGGACTTCGCGTCCGTCACGGGCGACCGGCTGCCGTACTTCGTCGCGACCATCGTCGGCCTCGGCTTCCTGCTCCTGCTGGTCGCCTTCCGGTCGCTGCTGGTGCCGTTGACGGCGGCCGTGATGAACCTGGTCGCCGCCGCCGCGTCGTTCGGCGTCCTGGTGGCGATCTACCAGTGGGGCTGGGGCCTGGAGTTGCTGGGCCTCGGCAAGGAGGGACCGATCCAGGCGTTCCTGCCGGTCATCATGCTGTCCCTGCTGTTCGGCCTGTCGATGGACTACCAGGTCTTCCTGGTGAGCCGGATGCACGAGGAGTGGGTGCACACGCGGGACAACGCCCGCGCGGTCCGGGTGGGCCTCGCGGAGACCAGCCGGGTCATCAACTCCGCGGCCCTGATCATGGTCTGCGTCTTCCTCGCCTTCGTCCTGAGCGGGAACCAGGGCGCGGCGATGGCGGGTGTGGGCCTCGCGGCGGCGGTCGCGCTGGACGCGTTCGTGCTGCGGACGGCGCTGGTGCCGGCGGCGATGCATCTGTTCGGCCGGGCCAACTGGTGGCTGCCGGCCTGGCTGGAACGCCGTCTGCCGCATCTGGCGGTGGAGCCGGCGGAGGAGCCCGGGGAGGCACCTGCGCCGCGTCCGGGGCCCGCTTCCGTGATCCACGGCTTCATCCGCACCGAGGAGGGCGAGCCGGTCCACGGCGCGGCCGTGACCCTGCTGTCCAAGGGCGGCCGCCAACTGGACCGCGTGACGTCCCTGGCCGACGGCTCGTACATCGTCGCGGTCCCGGCCCCGGACACCTACCTGCTGGCGGCCACGGCCTCCCCCCACGGCGCCCGCGCCCACCACGTCGTCGTGACCGACGGCCCCCTGGTCCACGACGTGGAACTGACGGAGGACGAGGTGGACGCGGTCAAGTAACCGTCTTTTCCCCGGCCTTGAGGATCCCGCCGACATCGAGGGCGACCTTGCTCCGATGGCGGCGGGGAGGACGGCCAGAATGCCGGGACCCGAAGGTGATCACTCGGCCGCGGTGTTCCGGCCCCTGCTCGCCGGATCCGGCATCATCCTCGTCATGCCCGGCAGGAAGTCCTTGAACAGGTCGTGCACCTCGTGCACCAGGGGGCGCAGGACGCGGAAGCGGGCCAGGGACACCCCGCGGGCGGTGAGCCGGGCGCCCCGTTCGGCCAGCCGGTAGCTGCGCTCGCGGCCCTCCGTGCGGTCGAAGATCCAGTACAGGACGAGCCCCATCTGGGAGAGCCACATCAGCTCGGGCAGCACCTCCCGCAGGTCCGCCGGGACCTTGGTCCGCGCGCCGTACAGCAGCTCCTTGTGGATGTCGATGGCCTCCGCGCGCGCGTGCTCCGACTCGGCGGAGAAGGGGCTGAGCGGACTGTCGGGGTCGGCGGCGTTCTTGAAGAACTGCACCGCGAACTCGTGGTACGGCGTGGCGATGTCCAGCCACGCCGTGAGCACGCCCGCCAGCCGTGCCTCCAGGTCGCTCTCCCGGGCCAGGACCTCCCGGACCGCCTCCCGGTGCTCGGCGGCGATCCGGTCGTAGAACCCCTGGATCAGGTGTTCCTTGCCCTCGAAGTAGTAGTACGCGTTGCCGACGGAGACCCCGGCCTCCTTGGCGATGGCCCGCATGGTCGTCTTGTCGTAGCCGCGCTCCTGGAACAGCCGCATGGCCGTCTCCAGGATGAGCGCGCGGGTCTGCTCGGACTTGCTGGCGGGCACGCCCTCACCGGGGCCGTCGTCGTAGTCGTTCTTCGGGGGCACGCACAGAGCCTAGTGCTGCGACCGGAAAGGTTCACCGGCTCGCGACGCCCGGCCCGGCTCCCCCAAGCTCTTCGAGCAGGGGGGACCCCCAGCCGCGTTGTCGCATCACCCGCGTACATCCAGTACGCGGGCGATGCTCCGCCTTGCGATGCTCCCCCACTGCCCGAAGGGCGTGGGAGGTGCCCCCAGCACCGGACGCCGCGAGCTTTCCGGCAAACCTTTCCGGCCACAGCACTAGCCAGTGGCGCACGCGCCGCCGTCGCAGCCGGGTGGGTCGTAGGTCCAGCCGAGGCGGGGGTCGTAGGACCACCCGTCCCCGCGCCGGTACGCGGCCCCGCCCCACTGCCCGCCGCGCCACTTGGCGGCGGCCAGCACCGCGCCCCGGGCGAGCCGTGCGCCCGCCGGGGTGCTGAGGCGGTGGGCGAGCGGCCGGTGCTCGCGCAGCGCCCACAGGACGACGATCCAGGCGGCGGCGCCCCGGTAGACCTGGCCCGAGTCGCCGACGACCGTGACCTCGTCCAGGGTCGCGCCGTGGTCGAGGGTCGGGAAACGCCGTGCGGCCTGCTCGGAGCCGGCCGGGACCAGTTCCAGGGGCACCAACTGCGGCTGCCTGACGAGCCAGTCGCGCACGGACGCGCACAGCGCGCACTCGGCGTCGTACAGGACGGTGAGCCCGCGGACCGGGACGCCCACCGAGGCGTCCCGGTCCCGGCCGGCGGCGGCTGGCATCGCGCTCACGCCCCGGCCGAGGGGGCGGCCCAGTCCTGCGGCGCGACCGGCGGCACCTGCTCGCGCTCCAGCACCCCGCGGCGGCGGATCCGGTTGAGCACGTACACGTTGCCCAGGTGCATCGCTCCGAGCACCAGCAGTACCACGCCGAGTTTCGTCGACAGCGCCTCGAAGATGCCGCGAGTGTCGTCGATGCGCTGGCCGCCGCTCAGGTACAGCGCGACGAACCCGAGGTTCACGAGGTAGAAGCCGACCACCAGCAGGTGGTTGACGGCGTCGGCGAGCCTGTCGTCGCCGTGCAGCACGTCGGCGAGGAAGATCCGCCCGTTGCTGCTGAGCGTGCGGGCCACCCAGACGGTCAGGCCGATGCTGACGAGCAGATAGATGACGTAGGCGATGACCGTGCGGTCCATGCCCCCCACCCCTTCTTTTGAACGCGTTCAAAATGCTGGCGTGAGAGACTCTAGACCTGTTTTTGAACGCGTTCAACACCCTCGGCGCAGAGGGGTTCCGACTACGGCCTGCGGCCCAGCTCGGGCCGCTTGCCGTAGTCGGTGAAGCCGAGGACGTTGCCCCAGGGGTCGGCGATCTCGACGGTCCAGCCGGTCGCCACGGCGAAGGGCTCGTCGAGCAGGTCGATCCCGGCCCTCATGAGGGCGCGCGCCGCCGTCCGCGCGTCCGGCACCTCCAGCCACACCCGCGGCGAGGGCCACGGCGGCGGACGGTGCCCGAACTCCTCCTCGCGCAGCAGGATCCCCGGTGTCTCGCCCCCGGCCTTCAGCAGTGCGATGCCGGCCTCCTGGAGGTGGAACGCCACCGCGAACCCGGCCCGCTCGTAGAACCCCACGGCCTCGCTCAGATCCCCGACGGGCAGCAGCACGTTGTCGAACCCGAGCAGCTCGTACGACTCGTCATCTGACATGCCATCAGATTAGGTGGGTGATCCGCCGGGACCGGGAGGCCGAGCGCGATGCGGGCGCCGGGTCACTCGTTCGGGCCGGAGGGCCGGAGGGCCGGAGGATCGGAAGGTCGGAGTGCCGGACGGCCGGACGCCGGCGGCACCCCCGATGTTTCGCTTCGGCCGGTCTTCCTGCAATATGACCGTCAGTTCGCAGGCAGTCGATGAGTGGAGCCACCGTGTCCGAGCAGCCGCAGCAGCCCAACCAGGCCCCGGGATACGGATATCCCAACCAGCAGCCCGGCGCCTACCCGCCGCCCCCCGGCGCGTACCCGCCGCCCCCCGGTGGCTACCCGCCCCCCGGCGCGTACCCCCCGCCTCCGGGCGGCTACGCGCCCCCCGGTGGCTACCCGCCGCCCCCGGGGATGCAGTACGACCCCAACGCCCCCTACGGCTACGACCCCTACGGCCGCCCCTACTCCGACAAGTCGAAGATCGTCGCCGGTGTCCTCCAGCTCAGCCTGGGCACCCTCGGCATCGGCCGCTTCTACATGGGCCACGTCGGGATCGGCATCGCCCAGCTCCTCACCTGCGGCGGCTTCGGCATCTGGTCCCTGATCGACGGCATCATGCTGCTGACGGGCAACGACAACACCGACGCCGACGGCCGGATCCTGCGTGGCTGACACGGTGCCCGGCGCGGTGCGCGGCCGGCTGCTTCGGCATCCGGCCGCGGCTCCGCTCGCGGTGCTCTGCGCCGGGGTGACGGGCGCCGCGTACCTCTACGTCACCGACCCGCACCAGCCCGGTCACCTGCTGCCCCAGTGCCCCTTCCGGTACGTCACCGGGCTGCTCTGCCCCGCCTGCGGCGGCACGCGCATGGTGTACGACCTGATGCACGGCCGCTTCACCCAGGCCTGGCTGGACAACAGGATGCTGCTGCTCGCCGCACCGTTCGCGCTCGCGATGCTCGGCACCTGGGCCCTGGAGGGGCTGCGCGGGCGCCGCTGGCACCCCCGGCTCAGCACCCGGACGCAGGCGGCGGTGCTGCTGGTGGCGGTGGCGTGGACCGTGGTCCGCAACATCGTCTAGAGCCGTTCCGGACTCAAATGCTTCCAAGATGGCCGCATTTGATCACGGAACGGGAACTTTCCTTCGAACCCCCTCCCGTGCCGCCCTACAGGATCTTTATGCTCCCAGGGCGCAGGGGGGACGGCCGCATCCGGCCGACGCGCGTCGACGCTCACGCAGTCGCGCACGGATGCCGGGTGACCGGGCAGTCGGGCTCCCTGGCACCGGAGATTCCCACTCCGGTCGTTGTCACCACTCCCCAGGAGCACCAGCCATGACTGTCCCCACCCCTGACGCCCCCTACGGCTACGACCCGCAGGGCCGCCCGTACTCCGACAAGTCGAAGATCGTCGCCGGCATCCTCCAGCTGTTCCTCGGAGGCCTGGGCATCGGCCGCTTCTACGTCGGCTCCGTGGGTGTGGGCATCGCCCAGCTGCTGACCTGCGGCGGTCTGGGCTTCTGGGCCCTGATCGACGCCATCCTCTTCTTCACGAGCAACGACCGCACGGACTCGCAGGGTCGCGTCCTGCGCGGCTGACCGTCCGCGCATCCGGCGACGACGCCGGGCACAGCACGCCGAGGGCCCCGTTCCGGACGGAACGGGGCCCTCGGCGTCGCGTGCGAAGGAAGGTCAGAAGCGGCGCGTGATCAGCGCCCGCTTCACCTCCGCGATCGCCTTCGTCACCTCGATGCCACGCGGGCAGGCGTCGGTGCAGTTGAAGGTGGTGCGGCAGCGCCAGACGCCGTCCTTGTCGTTGAGGATCTCCAGGCGCTGCTCACCGGCCTCGTCACGGCTGTCGAAGATGAACCGGTGGGCGTTGACGATGGCCGCCGGGCCGAAGTACTGGCCGTCGTTCCAGAAGACCGGGCAGGACGAGGTGCAGGCCGCGCACAGGATGCACTTCGTCGTGTCGTCGAAGCGGGCCCGGTCCTCCGCGGACTGCAGGCGCTCCCGCGTCGGCTCGTTGGTCTCCTTGGTGACCAGGAACGGCATGACGTCCCGGTACGCCTGGAAGAACGGCTCCATGTCCACGACCAGGTCCTTCAGGACCGTGAGGCCCTTGATGGGCTCGACCGTGATCGGCTTCTCGGGGTTGATGTCCTTGATCAGCGTCTTGCAGGCCAGACGGTTCTTGCCGTTGATCCGCATGGCGTCCGAGCCGCAGATGCCGTGCGCGCAGGACCGACGGAAGGTCAGCGTGCCGTCGAGTTCCCACTTGATCTTGTGCAGACCGTCGAGGACGCGCTCCTTGGGGTCGATCTCCAGCTGGAAGTCTTCCCAGGTCGCCTCGGCCGAGACCTCCGGGTTGAACCGGCGGACGCGGAAAGTGACGGTGATGTAGGGGGAGGCGGCGGACTCCGCCTCCACCTTGTCCAGAACGGGGGTTGCCATCAGTACTTACGCTCCATCGGCTGGTAGCGGGTCTGGACGACCGGCTTGTAGTCGAGACGGACGGTTTCGGACCCGTCGGCGCCGACCTCGCGGTACGCCATGGTGTGGCGCATGAAGTTGACGTCGTCGCGGTTGGGGTAGTCCTCGCGGTAGTGACCACCGCGGGACTCCTTGCGGGCCAGGGCGGAGACCGCCATGACCTCGGCCAGGTCCAGCAGGTTGCCCAGCTCGACGGCCTCCAGGAGGTCCGTGTTGAACCGCTTGCCCTTGTCCTGGATCGCCACGTTCCTGTAGCGCTCCCGGAGCTCGGCGATCTTCTCGACCGCCGTCTTGATCGTCTGCTCGGTGCGGAACACCATGACGTTGGCGTCCATGGTCTCCTGCAGCTCCCGGCGGATGTTCGCCACCCGCTCGGTGCCGGTGGAGGTCCGCAGCCGCTCGATCTGCTCGACCACGAGGGACTCGGGGTCCTCCGGCAGCTCCACGAAGTCGGCCTTCTCGGCGTACTCCGCGGCGGCGATGCCGGCCCGCTTGCCGAACACGTTGATGTCCAGCAGCGAGTTGGTGCCCAGGCGGTTGGCGCCGTGCACGGACACGCAGGCGACCTCGCCGGCCGCGTACAGGCCCGGCACGACCGTGCTGTTGTCCGAGAGCACCTCGCCCTGGACGTTGGTCGGGATGCCGCCCATGGCGTAGTGCGCGGTCGGCTGGATCGGGATCGGGTCGGTGTACGGCTCGATGCCCAGGTAGGTCCGCGCGAACTCGGTGATGTCCGGCAGCTTGGCGTCGAGCTGCTCCGGCGGCAGGTGGGTCAGGTCCAGGTAGACGTGGTCGCCCTCGGGACCGCAGCCGCGGCCCTCGCGGATCTCCGTGTAGATGGAGCGGGAGACGACGTCGCGGGAGGCGAGGTCCTTCATGACCGGCGCGTACTTCTCCATGAAGCGCTCGCCGTCCTTGTTGCGCAGGATGCCGCCCTCACCGCGGGCGCCCTCCGTGAGCAGGATGCCCATGCGCCAGATGCCGGTCGGGTGGAACTGGAAGAACTCCATGTCCTCCAGCGGCAGCCCGCGCCGGTAGACGGCGGCCTGGCCGTCGCCGGTCAGGGTGTGCGCGTTCGACGTCACCTTGAAGAACTTGCCGGTGCCGCCGGAGGCGTAGATCACGGACTTCGCCTGGAAGACGTGGATCTCGCCGGTCGCCAGCTCGTAGGCCACCACGCCGGCCGACTTCTTGACGCCGTCGACCTCGGTGAGCAGCTGGTCCAGGACGTAGAACTCGTTGAAGAACTCCACGCCCTCCTTGACGCAGTTCTGGTACAGCGTCTGGAGGATCATGTGGCCGGTGCGGTCGGCCGCGTAGCAGGAGCGGCGGACCGGGGCCTCGCCGTGGTTGCGGGAGTGCCCGCCGAAGCGCCGCTGGTCGATCGTCCCGTTGGGCGTCCGGTTGAACGGCAGGCCCATCTTCTCCAGGTCGAGGACGGAGTCGATGGCCTCCTTCGCCAGGATCTCGGCGGCGTCCTGGTCGACCAGGTAGTCACCGCCCTTGACCGTGTCGAAGGTGTGCCACTCCCAGTTGTCCTCCTCCACGTTCGCCAGCGCGGCGGCCATGCCGCCCTGCGCGGCGCCCGTGTGGGAGCGGGTCGGGTAGAGCTTGGTCAGGACCGCGGTGCGGCTGCGCTTGGTCGCCTCGATGGCGGCCCGCATACCGGCGCCACCGGCGCCGACGATGACGGTGTCGTACTTGTGGATCTTCATCAGGAAAATACCTCGGTCCCGGGGCCTAGCGGATGTTCGGGTCGAAGGTGAAGATCACCAGCGTGCCCAGCAGGATGGTCCACACCGTGGCGGTGTACAGCAGACCCTTCAGCCACAGGCGCGTGTTCGCGCGCTCCGCGTAGTCGTTGATGACCGTGCGCAGGCCGTTGCAGCCGTGCAGCATCGCCAGCCACAGCATGAGCAGGTCCCAGACCTGCCACCAGGGGGAGGCCCAGCGGCCCGCCACGAAGGCGAAGCCGATCTTGGAGACGCCGCCGTCCAGGACGAGCTGGATCAGCAGGTGGCCGATGACGAGGACGACCAGGACGATGCCGGACAGCCGCATGAACAGCCAGCCGTACATCTCGAAGTTGCCGCGGGTCGACTTCGGGGTCTTCCGGGTGCGCTGACGCGGGGCCTCGATGAGGGGGGCGGGGTTGTCCACGCCGTAGACGGAGCCGCCCTCGACCGGGCCGATGCCGGAAGCGGTGGTTTCAGTGGACATGTGCGTCAGCTCCCGAATACTGCACGAGCGGCGTGGCCGAGGACGGGGTAGATCGCCCCGATCATGAGCAGGACCCAGACGCCGACCACGGTCCACAGCATCTGCTTCTGGTACCGGGCGCCCTTGGCCCAGAAGTCGACGGCGATGACACGCAGGCCGTTGAGAGCGTGGAAGAGGATGGCGGCGACCAGCCCGTATTCGAGCAGGGCGACGATCGGCGTCTTGTAGGTGGCCACGACCTTGTCGTAGGCCTCGGGAGACACACGCACGAGTGCGGTGTCCAGCACATGGACGAACAGGAAGAAGAAGATGAGGACGCCGGTGACTCGGTGAGCCACCCAGGACCACATTCCTTCCCGGCCGCGGTACAGCGTTCCAGCCGGCACGGAAGAACCCTCCGGGAGCGGGGATTAGGGCCGCGCCGGCTTCACTGTCGGTCGGGCCCGGCCGGGTACGGTCCACCGGCCCCCAGTATCGTACCGAGGCGCTGACGGGGGCCTTACGGGGGGTCCGCCCGTGTGATCGAACTCGCTCTCAAAGGTGCACGGACGGCTCAGTGGCGGCGCCCAGCAGGCCCCGCAGCCGCCCGTGCGCGAGCCCCCGCAGCTCCTCGCGGGCGACGACGCGCTCGTCCTCCGGATCGTTGGTCAGCCGTGACCGGATCGCCGGCAGGACCCGGTCCAGGGCCTCGTCCGGGGCGATGCCGTCCAGGCAGATGACGAAGGTGTGGCCGAATCTCGCCTCATAGGCGGCGTAGGCGGCGCTCAGGGCCGTGGAGGCGGCCGCGTACGTGTGGGCGGGCAGCTTGGGCAGGGGTTCTTCCGCCAGCGCCCCGGCCAGCTCCTCGGGGCCCAGGTCGTACGTCGCCTCGTCCGCCGCGGCCAGCAGGGACGGCAGGTCCGGATACGGGCGGTGGACGGCGACGCGGTGGGCCCAGCGGGGGCTGTGCAGGCAGGTCAGGAGGGTCCTGTGGGCCTCGGCGGCGGGGGCGGTGTTGAAGCGCTCCAGGGTCTGCGCGGGCAGCGTGGGTCCTAGGTCTGCTTGGGAGGTCGGCAGGGTGTCGGCGGAGACGCCGGCGGGGGAAATCCGTGAGAGATGTGCCGTACGTTATCGGGTGTGCTCATGACGTGTTCGACGGGTGACTGAATTTCACTCGGACGGGAGAGTTTGAGAACGTGCGGTGGACACGTGCGGTGGTCATGGGCCGTTAGGTTGGCCGCGTGAGCAAGCACAGGCGCCGGGCTCCGGCACGCAAGCCGCGACGCACACGGGCCGCCGTCGTGGGCACATTGGTCACCGTTGTCGTACTGGGCGTGGGAGTGGCCGCGTGGTCCTTCGGGGGCGACGGCTCCCCGTCGGACGGCTCGGACGCGTCCTCCGGTCCGGCGACTCCCGGCCCCACCCGCAGCTACCCGCTGTCGCAGGCGCCGCGGACCATCCCCGCCGTGCGCTCCCACACCGCGGCCCACGGCCCCGGCTGGCGCCCGGAGTCCGGATCCCGGGTCGTGGTGAGCGACGAGTCCCTCGCCGACGAGGGCAAGCTGATCGCGGGCGAACTCGGTCTGGCCTACGCCGGCCGGCGCGACGACGACCGCCCGGGGGACCTGCGGCTGGCGCTGGGCAAGGGCGGCACGGGCGGCAATCCCGAGTCGTACACCATGGCCGTGCGCGACGGCCGCGTGCTCATCAGCGGACCGGCCGACGCGGGGGTCTTCTACGGCACCCGCACCCTGAAGCAGGAGGTGCACGGCGGCGGCACGGCCCCCGAGGGGGTCGTGGAGGACGGGCCGGCCAAGCCGCGGCGCGGTTTCATGCTGGACATCGCCCGCAAGCCGTTCACGGCCGCCTGGCTGGAGGACCGCATACGGGAGCTCGGCGACCTGAAGTTCAACGAGCTCGGCCTGCACTTCTCCGACGACCAGGGCTTCCGCATCGAGTCCGGCACGCACCCGGAGATCGTCTCCTCGGACCACCTGACCAAGGCCCAGGTCAAGCGGATGGTCGACCTGGCCGCGAGCCGGCACATCACCGTCGTCCCCGAGATCGACTCGCCCGGCCACCTCAGCGCGGTGATCGCCGCCCACCCCGACACGCAGCTGCGCAACGGACAGGGCGTGGCGACGCGCGGCGCCATCGACATCTCCGAGCCCCGGTCGGCCGCGATCGTCGACGACCTGCTCGACGAGTACGCGGGCCTCTTCCCCGGCGGCTTCTGGCACCTCGGCGGCGACGAGTACCAGGCGCTGACCGCGCGCGACCCCCAGGCGGCCTACCCGCAGCTGGCCGCCGCCGCGCGCAAGGCCCACGGCTCCGGCGGCAACGTGGCCGACCTGACGACGGGCTGGCTTAACGACCGCGCCGCCGCCGTCCGCGAACACGACCGCACGCCGCGCGCCTGGAACGACGGCTTCTTCCGCAGCTCGTCGGTGGCGCCCGCCCGCGACATCGAGGTCGCCTACTGGACGGGCAAGGAGTACGGCGCCCGCCGGCCGGCCGAGTACCTCGACGCCGGACGCAAGGTCCTCAACTACAACGACGAGTTCCTCTACTACGTCCTCGGCGAGCCGCAGACCTTCGTCTACCCGGACGGCCGGCGGATCTACGAGCAGTGGAACCCGCGCGTGCTGCGCGGCACCGAGGCGGTGCCCGCCCGGTACGACGCGCAGATACTCGGCGGCTCGTTCGCCGTGTGGTGCGACCTGGCGAACTCCCAGACCCAGGACCAGGTGGCGGCCGGTATCCGGATGCCGCTGCGGGCGACCGTCCAGAAGCTGTGGGACGCGCGGAAACCGGAGATGTCCTGGACGGAGTTCAAGGAGCTTGCCGGAAAGCTGGGTTGATGCCGGGTCAGGGAAAACGCCGGCCCCGTGCCGACCGCGGCCCGGTCCCGTCTCCCGCGCGCCGGCCTTCCGTCTCGCGCATTGGCCGAAACCTTTCTTATGCCAACTCGCTCGACTCCGTGTGCGACCCGTGTGACACTACCGGCCGATCGCACGCAGTACGGGCAAGTGCGGGCTCCGTGGACGTCGGCGCCCCTTGAGGAGGCGTGGATGACTCTGGTGGAACTGCTCGCGCAGGCCGACGAGCGCGGGCTGGCAGCCGGCGGGCTGGCTTGTTTGGACCGGTGCGTGCCCCTGCTCGGCGGCGACGACGAGGTCCTGCGGCCGCTGTGGGGGAGTCTCGCCGAGGACGGCGACCACTCCTCGGACGGCGACTGGGCCGAGCGGCTCGAGAAGGCGCGCGGCGCGCTGGAGGCGATGGGCGACGAGGACGACGAGGCCGTCCTGCTGGCCCGTGGGATGCTGTCCGCCGCGCCGGCCGCCCGGTCCGCCGCCGAGGTGCGGCAGTGGGCGGACGCCTGCTCGGTCGCCTCGCTCCGGATCCACCAGCTCCTCGACCCGGCCGAGGACGGCGCCCCCGCCGACACCCTCCCCGGGGCGCTCGACTCCGTGCGCGCCGGGGGAAGCCCCGCCCCGGGTCCCGCCGAGGGCATGTCGCCGCTGGTCGCCGGCGAACTGCGGCGCCAGATCACCGTCCTGGAACTGGTCGCCGGGCACGGACGTGCCGGACTCCGCCAGGCCCTGGAGGTCTCCACGGAGGGGCGCCGCGTCCTGCGGGCGGTGGTGTCCCGCCGGGCCCGCGGCCGGGTGTGAGCCCACCGCCCCGGACGGACCGGGCGCGCGGCGGGCATCTGTGAGCGTCCTGCGGGCGCGATGCGGTGGTCCTGCGCCGGTCCTGCGCCGGTTGTGGGGAAGTCCGCGATCGCGGGTGACGAACCGCGGGCGGTGCGCGCTCTTCCCTATGTGACAGTCCAGCATGTGACGACTCAGCAGCAGAGCAGGCCGCAGGCCGCCACCAAACCGGTGCGGTGGGCGGCGGACACCGCGACGGCGATGCGCGAGGGCGCTCGGCTGCGCCTGGACTACTCGGCGCAGAGCCTGTGGCGCGTCGACCGGACCATCGAGGAGATACGGCGCGAGGGCACGCCGCACGCCGCCGTGCGGAGCGTGCTGCGCGGCTTCGGCGCGTACGCGGGCGAGGTGATCATCCGTCATGGCGGCGGGGCCGAGTGGTGGGCGAGCGGCGGCGAGCACTGGGTGCGCACCGCGGACGGACGGCTGTGGGACCCCATCGAGGAGGCCGGCCGCTGCTTCACGGGCCAGGGCTCGCTGCGGCTGCTGTGCCGGGACGCGATGGGTAGCGAGCGGATCTGAGTCGTGGCCGGTGGGCCGCTGACGAGCTGTGACACTTCTGTGGGAGCCGACGCTGATGACCGTGGGGGCGTGGACACGGCCGGTGGGCGGTGCGCACGCCTGGGGACTCGCTACGGACGAGGACGGTTCTTGGGCCACGGAGGGGAACCCCGCCGCGCGCAGGCGTACGACGGGGAGCTGGGTGCGGCCGTCGCGCGGGCCCAGGAGGGCGACGAGGAGTCCTTCGCCGTCGCGTACCGGCTGGTGCAGCCCGGACTGCTCGGGTATCTGCGCGGTCTCGTCGGCGACGACGCGGAGGACGTGGCCTCCGAGGCCTGGCTGGAGATCGCGCGCGACCTCGGCCGGTTCCGGGGCGACGGGGCGGGCTTCCGCGGCTGGACGGCGACCATCGCCCGGCACCGGGCGCTCGACCATCTGCGCCGGAAACGGGTGCGGCCCCGGGGCACCACGCTGGAGCAGGACGTCCTGGAGCTGCCCGGTCCGCACAGCACCCATGACCAGGCCCTGGAGGCCATGACCACCGAGCGCGCTCTCGACCTCGTCCGCGGGCTGCCCCGCGACCAGGCCGAGGCCGTACTGCTGCGGGTCGTGGTCGGTCTCGACGGCCCCGCCGCCGCGCGCGTCCTCGGCAAACGGCCGGGCGCAGTGCGCACCGCGGCCTACCGGGGTCTGAAACGGCTGGCGCTTCAGCTCGAGGAGGAGGCCCGGGGCGCGGCGGGAGAGTGAGGGGCACCGAGGCAACGGCCGGGGCCGCCACCCCCCACAGGAGAGGCCCCGGCCGTCGCGCGGCACGGGCCGCGCGGCCCGTACTCCTTACAGCGCCGAGGGAGCGGTTTCTGTCACACCTCGTCCCCGCTCCGATTGGTTGCGCGTTGTACGGTCATGGACGGAAGGCGGTTTCAGGCCGTAACGTGCCTTTCGCGCCGAGGCGCGGCGGGCATGGACACCGCAACGATCTGCCGCCTCGAACACCGCAACCATCAACTGAGGAACCACGACGGCGAGAGCCCGGTCCGTGCCAGCGGTGCCGGTTCAGTGGCAAGAAAGGGCACCACGGGTGCTGGGGGACGACGCGGAGCTGACCGCCGCGGTGCTTGCGGCGCAGGACGGGGACGAGACCGCGTTCCGGACTGTGTACCGTGCCGTGCACCCGCGGCTGCTCGGATACATACGCACGCTGGTCGGCGATCCGGACGCCGAGGACGTGGCGTCCGAGGCCTGGCTCCAGATCGCCCGCGACCTGGAGCGGTTCAGCGGGGACGCCGACCGGTTCCGCGGCTGGGCCGCCCGGATAGCCCGCAACCGCGCCCTGGACCACATACGCATGCGCGGCCGCCGCCCCGCGATCGGCGGCGACGAGACGGAGCTGGCCGGCCGGGCCGCGGAGTCCGACACCGCGGGCGAGGCCATGGAGGCCCTGGCCACCGGAAGCACGTTCTCCCTCATCGCCCGGCTGCCGCAGGACCAGGCCGAGGCCGTGGTGCTCCGGGTGGTCGTGGGTCTCGACGCGAAGACCGCGGCCGAGACGCTCGGCAAGCGCCCCGGTGCCGTGCGTACCGCCGCGCACCGCGGTCTGAGACGGCTCGCGGAACTCCTCGGTGACGATCCGCAATCCCCCCACGCGCTCGACGCGCTGCCGCCTCCGCGAGAACCGCGGGGACGCGCGGTGACGTCCGCCGGTGTGACGCATATGCGCGCCCGGACGCAGAAGGACATGTGATGGCCGAGGAGCAGCACAGGTGGCTGGACCACGACACTGCGGAGCGTCTGCTGCGCGGGGAGCCACTGGACACCGTCGACATCACCGTCCGTGATCAGGCCGAACGGCTCGCCAAGGCACTGGGCGCCCTGTCCGCCGAGTCGTCCCCGCTTCCTCCGGCCGTCCGTGCCTTCCAGGACCGGGCCGCCTTCTCCGCCTCCCCGCCCGCCTCGGCGTGTCCCGTCGAGGCCGACGAGGCACTGCCCGGTGAGGCGGCCGCGCTGGCCGCCTTCCGCAAGGCACACGCCGAACGGGCCGACGAGCGGGCCGCGGAGGGCACCGACGCCTTCGGCGCGGCCCTCGCGGCGCACTCCCGTCCGCGTTCCGCGGTCTCCGACGACGTCGGGCTCGTCCGGGTCGGCACGCACGCGCGTGGCGGTACGGGAGGGCGTTCCCGGCATGCCGGGCCGGGGCGCCGGCGCCGACCGGTACGCCTCGCGCTGTCGGCCGCGCTGGCCGTGGGCGCGGTCGGCGGGGTCGCGGCGGCGGCAACCACCGGCGTGCTGCCGACGCCGTTCGGCGGCGACGAGCCCGCGCCCGGCACCTCCGTCTCCGTCCCGGCGACCCCGGAGCACCCGCTGGTGACGCCCTCGCCCGACCGCACCACGGGCGGCGGTCCGGGCACGCCGACGCCCGGCGGCGCCACGACCGGCGCCGCGGACCGCGACGCCGGGAGCAGCGCGCTCGAGGGCGGCGCCGCCCCCGGGCACGAGGCCACCGCCACCGCCGGTTCCGGCGACGACCAGGGGGCCCCCGAGAGCTGGAACCGGCTGGTGTCGTCCTGCCGCGACCTGCGCGACGGCAAGAGCCTGGACTCGGACCGCCGACGCGACCTGGAGACGGCGGCCGGCGGCTCCGCGCGCGTGTGGTCGTACTGCCGGGGTGTCCTGAAGACGGTCGACGGCCGCTCCGGTGACAAGGGCCGCGACGACCAGGGCGGGAGTGAGGGCGGCGGCGAGAACGGCAAGGGCGGCGGGAAGAACCGCGGCGGCCAGGGCGACCAGGGTTCGCAGGACGGCCAGGGCGACGACCAGGGTGGCGACAGAGCCGGGGACGGAGACGGGGGCAAGGACGGCTTCGGCGGCAACGGCCGCGGCCTCCGCAAGGGCCTCGCACCGACGATGTTCGCCCCGCCGCTCCCGGACGTCTCCCCCTCGGGCCCGGAAGGGCTGTCGGACCCCTCGGACCCGGAATGGCTGTCGGACCCGGAACGGCCCGCCTCACTCTCGGCGCCGTTTGCCGGGCCCCATCTGCGGCCCCTCCTGATCCCGCCCCTGCCGCAGCTCTGACCTGCGGGTTCGTGGCACAGGGAAGACTGTCCCCCCGGGGGTGTGACGTTTTCCGCGGCGGTGGCGCAGTAGTGAGTGAGCCGACTGGTCATCGGCCGCCGCACAGAGCCGGGGTTCCCCCCGTACCCACGGCTCGTGCATTCCGGCGCGGGCGGGACACGTTCCCCCGGTCCCGCCCGCGCCCCCGTCCTCTCCCTCGCCGTTCCTCGCGCGTCACCAGTGCACGACGACCCGGTCGCCGACCCGCACCTGCGCGAACAGCCGTGAGATCGCCGCCTCGTCGCGTACGTTGACGCACCCGTGCGAGCCGCCCGCGTAGCCGCGCGCCGCGAAGTCGTAGGAGAAGTGCACGGCCTGGCCGCCGCTGAAGAACAGCGCGTAGGGCATGGGGGAGTCGTAGAGCGTCGACACATGGTGCCGGGACTTCCAGTAGACCTGGAACACGCCCTCGCGGGTGGGTGTGTACTCGCTTCCGAACCGCACCGCCATCGTCGAGAGCGTTCGTCCGTCCACCATCCAGCGCAGCGTCCGGGTGGTCTTGTCGATGCACAGCACCCGGCCGGTCAGGCAGCGCCCGTCCGGTGGTCCGGCCGGCTGCCCGCCCATCAGGTACAGCTCCCACCGGCCCGGCTCGTGCGTCATCGCCAGCAGGCGCTGCCAGGTGACCGTGTCGGTCCGCCCCGTCCGCGGCAGCCCGCGCTTTCCCTGGAAGCCCTGGACGGCCTGCTCGGTCAGCTCGTCGTAGGAGCCGGTGGGCCCGTCGAACAGCCAGCCGATCTGGCGCAGCCGGGCCTGGAGTTCCCGTACGGCAGGGCCGCTGTCGCCGCGGGACCACAGGACCTGGGCGGTGCTGCGGACCGGGCGCGGGGTCCCGCCCGGTCTCGCGTCGCCGGGGTCGCCGGTGCGGACACCGGGCTGCCGGGTGCCGTCCGGGATCTCGATGTGCACCGGCGTGCGCGGCCGGCCGTCCGGGCCCGTGGGCTGCACCGTGCAGCCGCTCAGGGCGGCCAGTGCCGTGGCCGCGGCGACGGCGGCGCCCGCCTTCCTCATGCCCCCGGTACGCATGGCGCCCCCCGTTGTCCCGCCGGCGTCCGTCGCCGGTACACCGGAATGTCTCCCCGCGAGTGACGGACGGCGAACCACGGGGCAAGGTGGGGAGATGAACGAGCGGTCCGGCCCGTGGGACAGCTCCCCGCGGCGGGCACTCCCCGACGGCACGGCCGCCGCCGCGGTCCGGGGCGACAGCGGGTCGTACGGGCGGACAACTGGCGGGCGACAGGGAACGCGGAGGCACACACCATGACGCGCGAGTCGGAGTCGGGGCTGCCCATCGAGCCGGTCTACGGGCCGGACGCCCTGAAGGACTGGGACCCGGCCGAGAAACTGGGCGAGCCGGGGGCCTACCCCTTCACCCGCGGTGTGTACCCCACCATGTACACGGGCCGCCCCTGGACCATGCGCCAGTACGCCGGTTTCGGCACGGCGGTGGAGTCCAACGCCCGCTACAAGCAGTTGATCGCCAACGGCACGACGGGCCTGTCCGTCGCCTTCGACCTGCCCACCCAGATGGGCCACGACTCCGACGCGCCGATCGCGCACGGCGAGGTCGGCAAGGTGGGCGTGGCCATCGACTCGGTCGACGACATGCGGGTGCTGTTCGGCGGCATCCCGCTGGACAAGGTGTCCACGTCGATGACGATCAACGCCCCCGCGGCACTCCTGCTCCTGCTGTACCAACTGGTGGCGGAGGAGCAGGGGGTCGGCGCCGACAGCCTGACGGGCACGATCCAGAACGACGTGCTGAAGGAGTACATCGCGCGCGGGACGTACATCTTCCCGCCCAAGCCGTCCCTGCGGCTGATCGCGGACATCTTCAAGTACTGCAGGGCCGAGATCCCCAAGTGGAACACCATCTCGATCTCGGGCTACCACATGGCCGAGGCGGGCGCGTCCCCCGCGCAGGAGATCGCGTTCACCCTCGCCGACGGCATCGAGTACGTCCGCACGGCGGTCGCGGCCGGCATGGACGTCGACGACTTCGCCCCGCGCCTGTCCTTCTTCTTCGTCGCCCGGACGACGATCCTGGAGGAGGTCGCCAAGTTCCGCGCCGCCCGCCGGATCTGGGCGCGTGTGATGAAGGAGGAGTTCGGCGCGAAGAACCCCAAGTCGCTGATGCTGCGCTTCCACACGCAGACGGCGGGGGTCCAGCTCACGGCACAGCAGCCCGAGGTGAACCTGGTCCGGGTCGCCGTCCAGGGCCTGTCGGCGGTCCTCGGCGGCACCCAGTCGCTGCACACCAACGCCTTCGACGAGGCGATCGCGCTGCCCACCGACAAGAGCGCGCGCCTGGCCCTGCGCACCCAGCAGGTCCTGGCGTACGAGACGGACGTGACCGCGACGGTGGACCCCTTCGCCGGCTCCTACGTCATCGAGAGGATGACGGACGACGTGGAGGCGGCCGCCGTCGCGCTGATGCGGAAGGTCGAGGACCTCGGGGGCGCGGTCTCGGCGATCGAGCACGGCTTCCAGAAGCAGGAGATCGAGCGCAGCGCCTACCGCATCGCCCAGGAGACCGACTCCGGCGAGCGGGTCGTCGTCGGCGTCAACCGCTTCGGACTCGACGAGGAGGAGCCCTACGAGCCGCTCCGCGTCGACCCCGCCATCGAGGCCCAGCAGGCCGAACGCCTGGCCCGGCTGCGCGCCGAGCGTGACCGGACGGCGGTGGACACGGCCCTGTCCGCCCTGAAGAAGGCCGCCAAGGGCGAGGACAACGTCCTCTACCCGATGAAGGAGGCGCTGAGGGCGCGGGCGACGGTGGGCGAGGTGTGCAACGCGCTGCGCGAGGTGTGGGGCAACTACGTGCCGAGCGACGTGTTCTGAGCGACGGCGGCCCCCGCGGCGAGGGGGCCGCCGGGCCGCCCGTCTCGTCCCCCGGAACCCGGAGACGGGGTGCCGTACCGCCGTGCGACACTCCTTGCCATGTTCGGAGTCATCCACCTCCCCACCTACTTGGCAGGACTGGCGCTCATCGTCCTGCTCCCCGGGCCCAACTCGCTGTACGTGCTCTCCGTCGCCGCCCGGCGCGGGGTACGCGCCGGGTACACCGCCGCCGCGGGTGTCTGGTGCGGGGACACCGTGCTCATGACGCTGGGAGCGGCCGGGGCGGCCTCCCTGCTGAAGGCGAACCCCGTGCTGTTCGGGATCGTGAAGTACGCCGGCGCCGGATATCTGACCTGGATCGCGATCGGCATGCTGCGGACCGGCTGGGGGATGTGGCGGACCCGGCGGGAGAAGGCCGCGCTGGAGGAGGACTCCGCGCCGGCGGCCGGCGAGCGGCCGTTCCGCCGCGCTCTCGTCGTCAGCCTCGTCAATCCCAAGGCGATCCTGTTCGTCATCGCCTTCTTCGTGCAGTTCGTCGACCCGGCCTACGCCTATCCGGCGCTGTCCTTCGTCATCCTCGGCGCCTTCCTCCAGTTCGCCAGCGTCCTCTACCTCAGCGCGCTGATATTCGGCGGCATGAAGCTGGCCGCCGCCTTCCGCCGCCGCAAGCGCCTGTCGGCGTCCGCGACCTCCGCGGCGGGCGTGCTGTTCCTGGGCTTCGCGGTGAAGCTCACGCTGGCGAGCACGTAGCGCCGCTCCACCGGCCGCCGCTCGCCGCGGGGACCGCAGACGGCACGGGCCCCGGAACGTATCCGTTCCGGGGCCCACTTCTGTCCCATGGGGCTTGCTGCGCCGTCGTGTCCGGCGGGTCAGCCGAGCAGCCGCCGCAGGTTCAGCCTGCCCCACAGCAGGCTGGTGCCGAACGAGAGGGCCATCACCGTGATCAGCAGACCGACCAGAAGCAGCCCCGCCATCGGTCCGCTCAGGTCCGGCGACACCAACGGGGCGACGATCTCCTCGACGAACAGCACATGCACCATGTACGCGCCGAGCGCGGCACCGGCCAGCTTCTGCAGGAGTGGCCGCAGCTTCTCGGGGATGCGGATCCTGTTGACCAGGAGCAGCACACAGATGGTCAGGACGGCGACGAACAGGTGTGCGTTGGGGATCACGTAATGGACCTGCGTGTTGTACCAGAGGCACCCGGCCATGGCGAGCGGCATCACGACGAACAGCGGCCATCGCCACCGTACGGCGCCGGCCGGGAGGGCGAACAGAAACGCGCCCCCGACCGCGTACACCAGCGAATAGGTGCCGAACCCCCAGGTCGCCGTCGGCATCCTGTGACCCGTGACCTCGCCGAGGGTGGTCAGCACGCTCGGCAGCACCGCGATGCCGAGCAGGGCGGCTCCCAGTCCCCAGGGCCGCTTCCCTGCCTTGACCAGCATCGCGAAGGCGAGCAGCACGGTGATCGGGATGTAGCTGTACATGAACCACAGGTGGTAGGCGGGCCGCACGGTGCCGAAGAGGGAACTCGTCGCCAGCTCGGTCATCGGCCGGTCGTTGCGGTCCCGCAGCCAGGCCCAGACCAGATAGACCGCCGTCCACACGAAGAGCGGAACGGTGTTGCGGACGACCCGCTGCCACATCCGGGCGCTGTCGCGCGGGGGCGCGCCGACCAGCACGGCCCAGCCGGCGATGGCGAAGTACGTGGGAACGGCGAAGGCATGGATGCCCTCGACCACGTGTCCCGCCCAGTACGACCCGGAGCCGTTGGCCGGGTTGTCGCCGGTCGCCTTGATGAACTGGGCGCCCGTGTGTCCCAACATGACCATGGCCGAACAGATCAGCCGCATCAGGTCGATGTCGTAGCGGTGTTCCCGTGGTGCGGCGGCCTGTTCGGACGAGGCGCTTCTCTGCTGCGGCACGTGTACGGCTATGTCATTGGGCACTGCGCAACTCTCGTGGTGCCCGGTGTACGGGAGTTGAAGAGGCAGTGGCTCCGCTGTGGCTGGTGGGTCTCGTTTGGCCGTCCGGGACGGGTGAACGGGCAGGTCAGCCCACGGGGGCCGGGTTCGGACAGCGAAACGCGTCCCGCCCGGCTCGGCCTACGGGCCGAGCCGGGCGGGACGCCACGGCTGTCACCTCGGGTTCATCCCCGTGTCACTTCCGGACACGCCGCCCCACCGCCCTGCGCACCACGCGCTTCGCGCGGCGCACCTGGAGCTTCGCGCGCGATCGCGGGTGGCTGCCGGGAAGGCCGAGTTCGGCCAGCCGCAGCTCGGGGAAGTAGTAGCCGGGGCCGTCGGCCAGGTTGTTCCGCAGCCAGTCCGCCGTCGACTCCCGCAGCCGCGGGTACGTCTTGGGCTGCATGCAGAAACCGATCGCCCGGACCAGCGGTGACAAGGTCCCGGGGGCCGGGCCGACGAGAGCCGGGGTCTCCTCGCGCTCCAGATCCGGCACCAGGTGGTCGACCACGGCCAGGGGCACGCGGTTGCTGTTCGGGTAGGGCTGGAGGCGCCGCATCACCAGTTCGGTCCCGACCCTTGCGACGGGCACCTCGAAGTAGGCGGAGGCGGTCACCATGGCCGTCGAGAAACAGCCGACGACGAGCTCGGGACGGCAGTGGTGGTACAGCGTCTCGGCCAGCAGCGGCGCGTCCAGCACGGTGAGCCGGACGCCGGCGTCCGCCGCCGCCTTGCTCAGCGCCGCCGAGTAGCCGGCGGGAGCCGTCGGATGGGGCTTGAAGACCAGGGAACGGTGCCCGGCGCGCACGGCCCCGGTGAGCATGCGGACATGGAGGTCCTCCTCCTCCTGCGCGCTCAGGATGTTGATCGCCGCCAGATACTGGCCGAGGAGCACGGCCGTCGGCGCCTCCTCCAGGACGGGCGCGAGCCGCGGGTCGTCCGCCGCGTCCCTGGAGATCTCGTCGAGCACGCCGCGGAACGCCTCGTCCGGGACGATCTCGGGCTCGACGCCGTACTCGGACAGCAGCATCGGCTTCAGGCCGGGTATCAGGTCGAGATGGAGCAGCCGCCGGATGCGGCGCGCGATGGTCAGCGGCAGCTTGTCCCGGGTCGGCCCGTAGCTCATGAGGCCGTCGGCGTACACGTGGACGGCACTCTCGGAGAAGATCGCCGCCAGGGCCTGGGCCGGGTTGACCTGGATCGACTCGACGGCGAGCTCGATCAGGTCCCGCTCGTCGATGCCCCACAGCAGACGGAACGCCCGCTGCCACATCACCGTGTCGTTGCCCCGCGGACCCCAGGCGCTGGGGTGGTGGGGGCTGATCGCCTCGTTCCAGCCGACCACCGAGTCGAAGCGGCCGGCCACCGGCGCGAAGCCGTGCATCTCGTCGAGGCGCAGGGCCGTCTCCGGTATGGCGGCGTTGTTGGAGACCAGCAGGACGCGCCGGGCCTCGCGGCGCGGTCCGAACAGGCCCGCGTCGAGCGCCGCGGCGAGGGTGGCCGCTCCGTAGAGGGTCGAGACCTGGAAGATCTGAGTCTTGCGGGGCATGGTTCAGGCAGCCTTCCGCCCGTCACGCAGGCGGCTGAGCGACCTGCTCCGAGTGCTGTCCATGGTGGTGAGGGTCTCCTCGAGCGTTCGCTCGGGCATGCGGTGGAGCGCGGCTTTCGCCTCACGCCGCAGTCGCTGGGCCGTCGAGGGCTCGTACTCGTTCGCCTTGCCGATGTGGAAGGCGATCATGGCGCAGTAGGTCCGTACGGCCTTGGGGAGGAAACGCTCGGTCTCCGGGTCCTTCAGCACATCCTGCAGCAGCGCGTCGTAGGCCGGGATGAAGTCCAGCTGACGCGCGTCCTTGATCTGGGTGAGCGAGGTCGCGACGCCCCTGCGGTAGAACACGCCGTGCACACCGAGGGAGGCGTACGTCCTGGCCTTCAGATGCAGGCGCCAGATCCACAGCCGGTCCTCGGCGGTGCGGAGTTCGGTCGCGAAGCGCATGCCCCCGTCGTCGAAGAGGTGCCGGCGGTAGATCCCCGCCCAGACGAAGGGGTAGTCGACCATCGTCTCCGAGTCGGCCGGCGCTATTCCGTCGCGCGGATCCATCACGAGGTTGCGCACCGGGGCCGGGGGCCGCCGGATCACCCGCTCGGTGCCCGTGGCCTGGACATGATCGGTACGGGCGAAGTCGCAGCCCAGTTCGTCCATGGCGCGCACCAGTTCGGCGAGGTGGCCCGGCCCGTACCAGTCGTCGCCGTCGAGGAAGGTGATGTAGTCGCCGCTCGCCGCGTCGATACCGCTGTTGCGCGCCTGGGCTATGCCCATGTTCTTCTCGTGCCGGATCACCTTGGCGCCCGGATGCCTCTCCGCCCAGCGGTCGACGACCCCGGGGGTGGAGTCCGTGGAGCAGTCGTCCACGAGCAGGAACTCGACATCGGGATGCGCGTTGTTGGCGAGGCTTCGCAGCGTGCTCTCGGCGAACGCTCCCACATTGTGCATGGGGACGACAACAGACAGTCTCGGCACAGAGGCCTCTCACGCTCGAAGGTCGGGGATTGGAACAGGCTAGCGATGCTCCCGACGGGTGCAGTGTCGCCCGGGACATGGAGAGATGAATTAAGTTCAAATCATCGGTGAATGACCAGTGGTTTACGCCTGGCCAAAGATTTCCCTGAGCTCGTCGAGGTTCGACCGGGTCGTTTCCCAGAGGAACTTCTGCGCGTCGTGCACTTCCGCCACGGCGGTCGCGTGGTCGTCGAGGATCGCCGTGGCCCGTTCGCTGAGCCGGGAGCCGAGTTCCCGGTCGTGCACGGAAAGCCCCCATTCCTCGCGGCCGATGTCGGACAGGAAATAGGCGAGCTTCGGGTGGGAGACGAGGCTGAGGATCGGGGTGCCGCAGCCGAAGGGGATCATGCCCGCGTGCCCGCGCATGCCGATCACCAGCCGCGACCGGCCGTACAGCTCGCGGATGCCGTCGTTCGACATGTCGTGGAGCTGCTCCACGGGCAGTGTGAGGCCGTGCTCCCGGCGCAGGTCGTGCACGAACTTCTCGTCGGCGGGCATGTGGGCCGCGTAGCGCACGTCGGCCCGGTCCCGCAGTTCCCGGAGCGCGGCGGCCATCTGGCCGAGGAAGTGGCCGTAGTCGTGGCCGAAGCGCAGCCCCGCGCGGTCGTAGGCGCAGTTGACCAGGACGGTCTCGGATCTCTCGGCCGGGTCGAACCGGCCCGGGGCGAGGTACCGCGCCACGGTGGTCGGGCAGGGCTGGTAGCGCACCCGGTCGCGCAGCTCCTCGGGGAGCAGCTCCCGGACCCGCTCGATCGAGCCGCGGTTGCGCAGCCCGAAGAACGCCGACCGTTCGACGAGCACCCGCAGGCTCCCGGCGAACCGGCTCCGGCGGTAGAGCTGTCCGTCGAACACGTTGTAGCCGACCGCGAACACCGCCAGGGGCGTGGTGATCCGCTCCAGGAGCTCGTCCGGGACGTTCCACTGCCAGTGGCTGTTGCCGTTGGGGGAGGTGTCCGGGAGGAAGAGCCCGCCGCCGCCCACGATCACTCCGCGTCGCGCGTTCAGCTGCTCCACCGCCGCCTCGTCGACCAGCCGGTGCACCGGCTGCCGGTACCAGCGGCGCGGGCCCGTGTCGGTGCCGAAGCACATGCGCACGGCCTCGGGCAGGACCTTGTCCCCGGCGTTCTCCTGGCCCTCGGCGAACAACGCGACATGCGCGAGCTGGTCGGCGGCGGCGTCCGGCTGCTCCGGTTCCGGTCCCCCGGGGCGGGTGCGCGCATACCAGCTGTGGCAACCGGCGTCGGTGGGATCGGCGTCCAGGCCCTCCCGGGCGTACGCGTGCGCGTCCTCCTCCCGCCCGCACAGCCACGCCAGACGGGCGAGCTGGGCGAAGGCGCGCGGGGCGACATCGGGTGAGGCCGCCGCCAGCAGCAGATGCGCCTCGGCCTCGGCGTAGCGCGACAGCGCCATCAGGCAGACGCCCAGCGTCTCCTGGCAGCGGGGCGCGTCCAGCCGGTCGCCCACGACCGGGGCGAGGACCTCGACGGCCTCGTCGTAACGGCCCTGCCGGCGGTACACGTCGGCCACCGTACGGGCGAGACCGAGGGAGGGACGCGCCCGGAGCAGCGGTGGCGCGCAGTGCGCCAGCAGGTCGGGGTGCTTGTCGCCGGGTAGGGCGCAGTAGGCCGCCCGGAACTCCTCGTCGCTCATCTCGAAGCGGCGCCGCGCCTCGGCGGCCGGACCGTGGACGGGCGCGCCGGAGGGGCCCGTGAAGTGGAGGACCGCGATGTTCGCGGGCACCGGGGAGCCGCCGGGGAGCCGGTGGGTGAGGAAGCCGTACCGCGCCTCCATCGGGACCAGGACGTCCGCCGGCGTGAGGTCGGGACCGCCGTCGCCGGTGAGCCGGGCCGCCAGGGTGTCGTCCACGTCGGCGCGCTGGATCACCAGGAGGCCGCCGGGCAGGACGGCACGCCGCTCCCCGCCCTCCCCGTCGCACAGCGTCTGCGGGACGGCGCCCACACCACGGCGCATCCGCAGCAGCTCACCGAGGTCCCCCAGCACGACCATGTCCGGGCTGAGGGCGATGACCGTGTCATAGCCCTCCAGCCGGAAGAGGTCCGCGCGGCCCTCCGCCCGGCGGGTGACGACACGCGGGTGCAGACGGCGCAGGGCGTCGAACGAGGAGTCGGCTGGCCCCGGGTGCAGGACCACGAAGTCCTCGCACACGCCGGGATTGGTCAGTACCAGGCTGCGCAGCAGCGTGGCCAGGGCGGGCAGGCGGTCGCTGTCGGCGTGGACGGCGAAGGCGATCCGGCGTCTTCCGGTGACGGTGCTCCGGTCGTCCGCCAAGGAGTGGGTCATCGCAGGGCGATCCTCATCTTGCTGTGGTCGACGTGTGTCGCGCGGTCCATGACCCACTCGGCCTCCCTCGGCCGCAGCCGGCCGGGCAGGCCGAAGCCGACGAGGTCCAGGCGAGGGCTGACATCCAGGAAGTCCAGGAGCCGCAGGACGGTGAAGGCGGTGGTGGTCGCCGGTTCCCAGTCGTCCTCGCCGATCAGCGCCGGGTCGGTCAGGGGCGCGCGCAGGGACGCGTCACCGATGTGCTCCTGCGCTCCGGGCACGAGCCGCTGCCGCGTGGCGCGGCGCCAGGGTCCGGCCGGGGAGCCGAACACCAGCCGGATGCCGGCCGGCCGCGTCCAGGCGGGCCCGTCCCACGGGGTCTCGCCCCGCAACGAGACGGCGTGCAGATCGGTGCGCCCGCCGGTGCCCTCCGCGCGGACCCCGAAGGAGTCGCAGCGCACCACCAGGTCGTAGCCGTCGGCCCCGACGCCCGGCGCGCTCCCGGCTGTGCCGTCGGCGTCCGAGACCAGGCACACCGTCCGCCCCTCGACGAGTCCGCGCAGCCCGCCGACGCCGATCGGGGTGCTCCCGCCGAGCAGCGGGTCGGACAGCGCGGGCCGCTCGACCAGCCGCCGGTACGTCCCGTACAGCTTCAGCAGGTGCCGCACGGCGGGGTCCCCGGCGCCGTGCTCGGCCACCCGCGCCTGTACGAAGGCGGCGAACTCGGGGGCCGCGACCGCGGTGGGCTGCCCGAGCAGGTCGCGTGGCGGGGAGCCCGCCCGGGGGAAGAGCGCGTCGGCCTCCTCCAGGCACGCCCGCCGGCGCCGCAGGGTGTCGATCCTGCGGACGATCTCCTCCGCCGCGCCGTTGTCCCGCACCAGCGTGAGGTGGCGCTCGTAGCACTCCAGGGCCTCTGCCTCGCGGCCGAGCCCGTCGAGGGCCAGGCCGTGCAACCGCCAGGCTCCCCTGGACCGCTGCCGGATCCGGGTCGAGGTCTCGGCCACGCCCAGGGCGAGGGTCAGCCCGCTGTCCCCGCCGACGTCCAGGGCGCGCTCGCCGACCTTGAGCAGGGAGTCGAAGGGATCGGCCGCCGGCGTGTCGAGGGAGGCGGCGAAGACACCGATCGCCCGGGTGAGACTGGCGTGCCGGGGAGAGGGCTTCTCACTCTGCGCCGCGAGGTACTCACCGCACAGGCGCATGCTCCGGGCGAACAGTTCCAGCCTGGCGGCCTCCTTCTGCCGTGCCTTGAACAATCCCGCCAGGGGGTTCGTCATGCGTTCACCGTCCTCCGATCGGAGGACGCATCGTGCCCCAGTGCGAGGGGTGCCGAGTGTCTTCGCAGTGGACGGCGGGTAAACAGTCCCGGTTGGGCGGCCGGCCGGATGACGTCGCCCGGCGAGGACCGGGGTGCCCGTCGGCAGGCCGCCGTACCCGCGGCAGGGCCATGACCCGGACGCGCCGCCCGGTGCGGGCGGCGCGTCCGTCCTCAGCGCCGTACGGCGTTCTTCAGCGCCCGCGCCCGCCGCACCATCCGGCGCGCCGTGGCGCTGCGGGGGAGGAACGCCAACCGCTCCGGGATGCCGCCCGGCAGGCCCAGCGAGGTGAGCCTGCGGCGCTTGAAGTAGCGCTGGGTGCGGGGTCCGAAGTGCTGGGAGAGGAAGCGCTCGGCTGCCGGGCGCAGACCCGGGTGGATCTGCGGCTGCATGACGAAGCCGACGGTGGTGACCAGCCCGGTCAGCAGGTCGGCGGCGAGAGCGGCCTCCCCCTGCCCGTCCTCCTTCCCGTCCGCCAGGTCCGGCAGCAGCGCGTCGGCCAGGACGACGGGGACGCGGTTGCTGTTCTGGTACGGCGTCAGGCGATCCAGGACGAGACCCGTCCCCACCCGGGCGACCGGCAGGCCGTGGAACGCGGAGGCGGTGAACAGGGCGGTCGAGAAGCATCCGACGACCAGCGCGGGCCGGGCCTTCTCGAACAGCACCTCGGCGAGGACGGGCAGGTCCAGGACGGTGAGGTCCACGCCGAGCCGTTCGGCCTCGGTCTCCAGCGCCCGGCTGCAGCGGGCCGGAGCGGTCGGGTGCGGCTTGAAGACGACCGAGCGGTGCCCGCGGGCCACCGCGCCCCGCAGCATCCGCACGTGCAGGTCCTCCTCCTGCTCGGCGGAGAGGATGTCCAGCGCGGACAGGTACTGGCCGAGCAGGACGGCGGCGTGCTCGGGCAGCGGCGGAAGCCGCGGCACGGCGTCGCCGATCCGGCTCAGCACCTTCATGAACGCGTCGGTGGCCACGGCCTGCGCGGGCACGTCGAACTCGGTCAGCAGCAGCGGGGTCAGACCGGGGACCAGGTCCAGGTGGAGCAGCCGCCGTACGCGCGTGCCGACCAGCGGGTCGATCTTGTTGCGCGTGGGGCCGTAGCTCATCAGCCCGTCGGCGTAGACGTCGATGGGCGCTTCGGCGAACGACTGGGCGATGGCCAGCGCCGGGTTGACCTGAAGAGACTCCATCACCAGGGCCACGTGGTCGTCGCCCAGGTCCCACAGCAGCCGCAGAAGGCGCTCGAACAGCGGGGAGTCGTCGGGGCGCGGCGACCAGGCCCCCGGATGGAAGGGGCTGATGGCCTCGTTCCAGGACAGCACGCCGTCGAAGTGCTCCCGCAGTGGTGCGAAGCCCGGCATCTCGTCGACGGCCGGGGTGGTCTCCGGCGTCGCGGCGTTGTTGCACACCAGCAGCAGGCGGCGGTCCGCCTCGGGGAAGCAGTCGGACTCGATCGCGGCGGCCAGGGTGGCGGCGCCGTACAGCGTCGAGGCGCAGAAGATCTGCGTGGTGCGGGGCATCAGGAGGCCGCCTTCGCTGCGGAGACCCGGCGGCGCAGTCGGCGCAGCCTGGACGAACGGTTCAGGTCCATGGTGTCGAGGACGTCGGTGAGCAGCTCCTGCGGCAGCCGCTTGATCGCCGCGGCGCTCATGGTCCGCAACTGCCTGGCCACCGGCGGCTCGAACTTGTCGATCTCCGACAGGTGGTGGGCGATGATCGCGCAGTAGGTGCGCACCGCCTTGGGCAGCAGCCGGTCGGCCTCGGGGTCGGCCGCGGTCTCCTCGATCACCTGGTCGAAGGCGCGGATGAAGTCGAGCCGGCGCACATCGCCGATCTGCGTGAGGGAACCGGCCACCCCGCGCCGGTAGAAGACGCCCAGCAGGCCCACCACGGCGAACGACTCCGCCTCCCGGTGCAGCCGCCAGATCCACGGCCGGTCCTCGGCGGTGCGCAGACCGTCGGTGAAGTGCAGCAGCCCCCGGTCGACCAGCCGGCGGTGGTAGACGCCCGCCCAGGCGTAGGGATAGTCGACGGAGGTGGTGCGGTCGGCGGGCAGGATCGCCCGCCGCGGGTCCATCACCTCGCCCCGCCGGCCGTGCGGGACACGCTGGATCGTGCGGGCCCGTGCGGTGCACTGCACATGGTCGGTGCGGACGAAGTCGCAGCCCAGGTCCTCGATCGCGGCGACCAGCCGCGGGTAGTAGCCGGGGGCCAGCCAGTCGTCGCCGTCCAGGAAGGTCAGGTACTCGCCGCGCGCCCGGTCGATGCCGGTGTTGCGCGCGGTCGCGAGCCCGCCGTTCTTCTCGTGTCCGACGTACACCGCCCCCGGCAACTCGCGCTCCGCGCGCGCGAGTATGTCCGGCGTCCCGTCGCGCGAGCAGTCGTCCACGAGAATGAATTCGAAGTCCTCGCGGGCGTTCGCGCGCAGGCTCTTCAAGGTGTCGGAAGCGTATTGCCGGACGTTGTAGAACGGCACGATGACGGAGAGCTTGACCACGCAGGTGACGTTAGGGCGCGGCCCCTCCTCGCATCTTTGCCTTTGGCTTGAACTTGGGTGAACGACGTGTGGCGGCGCCGTGAACCAGCCGATGTTCCGGGCCGCCGACGGCCTGGTTCGCCATTCGGCGATGTGCTGTTAACCGTTTGTTGCGTTCGGGTTGGGCGGTTCCTAGAAATGCCTTCCTACGGTCTTCGGCGTGCCAGCCAGTGCGAAGAAGTCCCGGCGAGTAGCCGTTCTCGCGGATTCCGACACCCGGTGGAAATGGGGTGCGCTCACGGCGAACCGCTTGGTTTCCGCCGGTGTTTCCCCCGACTCGGGTGAACCGGACATCCGCCTCGACGGCTATCTGCTGCGGGGCCGTGCCACCCCCACCGCCCGCCAGCTCGAGGAGGTCGGCGTCCGCGCGGACCGTCTGAGCGAGGTCACCGCCGCCGAGTTCCTGCGCGAGATGGCGCGGGAGCCGTACGACGTCCTCGTGCTCGCCCTCGTCGGCGGCGGCGTCCAGGCCATGCTGCACGGACTGGCCCACGCCTGGCGGGGACGCACCGAGCGGCCCGTGGTCGTCACCGGCTACGTCGGCGTCGTCTACGAGAAGCTCACCGACGGTCTGCTGCTGCGCCACGGCGCCGACCTCGTCCTGGCCAACTCCCGTCAGGACGCGGACCGTTTCCGGGCCGTGTACGAGGGCGTGGGCGCCGACTCCTCGTCGGTGACCGAGGTGGCGCTGCCGTTCCTCGGCGGCGCCGCGCACTCCGCGGACCGGAAGGCGGACGACGACCCCTACACGGTCGTCTTCGCCGCGCAGCCGTCCGTGCCGCAGAGCCGCCAGGACCGCGTCTACCTGCTGGACCGGCTGATCGGGCACGCCCGCCGGCATCCCGGGCGCGAGGTGCTGCTCAAGCTCCGCTCCAAGCCGGGCGAGCACACCACGCACATCGAGGAACTGCCCTACCAGAAGCTGGCCCAGCGCAAGGACCTGCCCGCCAACCTCCGTCTGGTGTACGGGAACATGGGCGAGGTCCTGGACCGCACCGACCTGCTGGTCACGGTGAGTTCGACGGCCGCCCTGGAGTCCCTGCACCGGCGCATCCCCACCGTCGTCCTGACCGACCTCGGGGTGCGGGAGGCGTACGGCAACCACCACTTCGTGGGCTCCGGCTGCCTGGCCTCCTGGGACCAGCTCGACGACGGGTACGAGCCCGAACCGGACCCGCGGTGGGTGGACCGCCAGGGCGTCGCCACCGGAGGCACGTACGAGGCGGCCTTCGACAGGGCCCGCCACCGCGTCGACGAACTGCTCGGCGCCGGTGAACTCCCGCCGCTGAAGCCCTACTACACGCCCGTCACCGCCCCCGGCTATCTGCCCGGCATCCTCGCCCGCCACCATCTCGCCCCCGACGGCGGCCCGTTGCCGGGCGCGCCCACCGCCGACCGGGCGCCCGGCCCGGTGCGGCGGATCTTCCGCCATGCCGCCCGCGGCGCCTACCGCCACGGCGTGCAGCGCGTGGCGCCCGTGATCCGTCGGATGGGGGAGCTGTGAACGACCGCATCCCACCCCAAGGAGTGCAGCCCATGACCGATGTCCACCCGGACCCGGGACCCGGCGCCCCGGCGCGCCGCGTGCTCGCGGTGATACCCGCGCGCGGCGGCTCCAAGGGCGTACCCGCGAAGAACCTCGCCCCCGTCGGCGGTGTCCCGCTGGTCGCCCGTGCCGTGCGCGAGTGCCGGGCGGCCCGGCTGGTGACCGACGTGGTGGTCTCCACCGACGACCAGGCCATCGCGGCCGCCGCCCGCCAGGCCGGCGCCGAGGTGGTGCTGCGGCCCGCCGCCATCGCCGGTGACACCGCCACCTCCGAGGCCGCGGTGCTGCACGCCATGGACGCGTACGAGGCACTGCACGGCGCCCCGGTGGACGTGGTGCTGCTCGTGCAGTGCACCAGCCCGTTCCTGACGAGCGAGGACGTCGACGGGGTCGCGGGCGCGGTCGTCGAGGACGGCGCCGACACCGCGGTGACCGTGGCGCCCTTCCACGGCTTCGTGTGGCGCGACGCCGCCGACGACCCGGCGACCGACGGCACGCCGCCGGACGAGGCCGCCGCCGGTTCCCCGGCCACCGAGGGCGGCTACGGCGTCAACCACGACAAGTCCTTCCGCCCGCGCCGCCAGGACCGCCCCCAGGACCTGCTGGAGACCGGCGCCGCCTACGCCATGGCGGCGTCCGGGTTCCGCACGCACCGGCACCGCTTCTTCGGCCGTACCGAACCGGTCCGCACCGACCCGGCGCGGGTGCTGGAGATCGACGACCCGCACGACCTGGCGCGGGCGCGGGCGCTGGCCCCGCTGTTCGACGCCGGCCGGCCGGGGGCGTTGCCGACCGCCGCCGACGTGGACGCGGTCGTACTCGACTTCGACGGCACCCAGACCGACGACAGGGTGCTGATCGACTCCGACGGACGGGAGTTCGTCTCCGTGCACCGCGGGGACGGCCTCGGCATCGCGGCGCTGCGCGACAGCGGCCTGAGGATGCTGATCCTGTCCACGGAGCAGAACCCGGTCGTCGCCGCCCGCGCCCGCAAGCTCAGGCTTCCGGTACTGCACGGCATCGACCGCAAGGACCTCGCGCTGAAGCAGTGGTGCGAGGAGCAGGGCATCGCGCCCGAGCGCGTGCTCTACGTCGGCAACGACGTCAACGACCTCCCGTGCTTCTCCCTCGTGGGCTGGCCCGTGGCGGTCGCGAGCGCCCACGACGTCGTACGCGGCGCCGCACGCGCGGTCACCACCGTCCCCGGTGGCGACGGCGCGATCCGGGAGATCGCCAGCTGGATCCTCGGCCCCTCTCTCGATTCCCTCACCAAGTAAGGACAACTCCTGCCATGAGCACCAACTCCCGCATCCGCACCTTCGGTTCGCGCGAGGCCGGCCCCGGCCGCCCCGTCTACGTCACCGGCGAGATCGGCATCAACCACAACGGCGACATCGAGAACGCCTTCAAGCTGATCGACGCCGCCGCCGAGGCCGGCTGCGACGCCGTCAAGTTCCAGAAGCGCACGCCCGAGATCTGCACCCCGCGCGACCAGTGGGACATCGAGCGCGACACCCCCTGGGGCCGGATGACCTACATCGACTACCGCCACCGCGTGGAGTTCGGTGAGGACGAGTACCGCCAGATCGACGAGTACTGCCGGGAGAAGGGCATCGCCTGGTTCGCCTCCCCGTGGGACACCGAGGCCGTCGCGTTCCTGGAGAAGTTCGACGTGCCCGCCCACAAGGTGGCCTCCGCGTCCCTGACGGACGACGAGCTGCTGCGCGCCCTGCGCGCGACCGGCCGCACGGTCATCCTCTCCACCGGCATGTCCACGCCCAAGCAGATACGCCACGCAGTGGAGGTGCTGGGCTCGGACAACATCCTGCTGTGCCACGCCACGTCGACGTACCCGGCGAAGGCCGAGGAGCTGAACCTGCGCGTGATCAACACCCTGGAGAAGGAGTACCCGAACGTCCCGATCGGCTACTCCGGCCACGAGACCGGCCTGCAGACCACGCTGGCCGCGGTCGCCCTGGGCGCCGTCTTCGTCGAGCGCCACATCACCCTGGACCGCGCCATGTGGGGCTCCGACCAGGCCGCCTCCGTCGAGCCGCAGGGCCTGCAGCGCCTGGTCCGCGACATCCGCACCATCGAGGCCTCCCTCGGCGACGGCGTCAAGAAGGTCTACGACTCCGAGCGCGGCCCGATGAAGAAGCTGCGCCGTGTCACCGGCGTCGTCGCCGAGGCGGAGATCGCCGCGGCCGCGGGCGAGCCGGTCGCGGTGTGAGCCCCAGCCCCTTAACACGGACGGTCCCGCGCCGATGAGCCCCCGCACCCTCGCCTTCGTCGAGAGCCCGGTACAACTGCTGAACGTGCTGGAGTGGGCTCACGCCCGCGGTCATACGGCCGACCGCGCCCCCGGTCCGGGCGGGACCGCTTCCGGCGCCCGCCCGGAGTCGGGGCTCACCCTCGTCGTGCTGTCGCCGACCGATCCGATGAGCCGCGGCCAGCTGCGGCGGATGGCCCAGCTCGCCCGGGACGAGGGGCACGAGGTGCGCTGGGAGGAGGCGCGGGGCGGGGCCGGGGCGCCGCTGCGGACCATCGGCGGCCTGGCCGGGCCGCTCCGGCGGGCCGAGCGGGTCGTGATGGGGGACCCGTTCTCGCGCTATGTGCAGCTGCTGCTGACGATCACCCGGGCGCGGGAGCTCGTGGTCGTGGACGACGGCACGGCGACGATGGAGTTCGTCGGCCAGCTCGCCCGCGGCGAGCGGCTGGTGCGCTGGCACCGCAAGGGCGGCCGCCGCGGCCCGCGGGACCTCGTCCTCGGCCCGGTGTCGGCCGTCGCCCGGCGCCGGCTCACCCCTCACGGGGAACGCCGCCGGGTGGAGGTGTTCTCGTCCATGCCGATCGACGAGACCCCGCGGGGCGTGACCGTCACCGCGAACCGCTTCGCCTGGACCCGCGCCCGTTTCGGGCCGCCCGGCGTCACCGCGGGCGCCGACCTGGTGGGCACGTCGCTGGTCGAGACGGGCGTCGTCGACGGCGACCGGTACCTGGACGCCGTGCGGGCACTGGCCGAGGCGCACGGGGCGACCCGCTACTTCGCCCACCGGCGCGAGAGCGCCGAGAAACTGCACCGGCTGGCCGTGGAGACCGGCCTCCAGGTCGTCCGCCCCGAGCTTCCCCTGGAGCTGATCGCCCGCCGGGGCCCGATCGGCCGTACGATCCTCAGCTTCCCGTCCACCGTCGTGCACACCCTGCCGCTCGCCCTGGCCGGCACGGGGGTGCGCGTCACTGTCTGCGACATCGACCCGAGCTGGCTGACGGCGCACGCCTCCCCGCGGGCCCAGGGCTTCCTCTCCGGCGTCACCGGCACCGCCCGTGACGTGCATCGCCTCGCCCGTACGGCCCAGACCGGCTGAACGCCCCTCCGGGGCGTTCAGGGGCGGCTCCGAGGGGCCTGGAGGGGACGGGAGCCCCACGGACGGCCGTCCGCCAGGTGAACATTGCGGGCGTGGTTCCCGTGGGACGTGGTATGCGTGGAGAAAAGAACAAATGGGGCGGGGTGCCAGGGGCGTGACGTGAGCCACTCCCCCCGGAGCCCCGTGATCCGCTCGGCCGGCGAAGGCGGGCGAGTTTACCCATCCCAGTCGATACGTATGCGCCGGGCGGTCACCTTTCCTTCCCCTGACGGGTTGAACTTTTGTTGATCGAGGGTCAGTTGACCACCCCGGCGTCCTACCCTTCAGAGGGTGAAGCAACTGATGTCCCCAGAGTCCGAGGCCGATCTCCCCGCTGATGCCACCGCGGAAGCCGCCCTTCCCGGCACCCTGCCGGAGGCGCTGTACGCCGAGCTCGTCGCGTTCCGGCGCGACCTGCACATGCACCCCGAGCTCGGCAACCAGGAGTTCCGTACCACCGCCGCGATCAAGGAGCGGCTGGAGGAGGCCGGGCTCGCGCCGCGGGTCCTGCCGGCCGGGACCGGGCTCGTCTGCGACATCGGGGGCGATCCCGGTGGCGGGGGGCCGGGTGTGCTCGCCCTGCGCGCCGACATCGACGCCCTGCCCATCCCCGACACCAAGAGCGAGATCCCGTACCGCTCCACCGTGCCCGACCGCGCCCACGCCTGCGGGCACGACGTGCACACCTCCGTCGTCCTCGGCGCCGGACTGGTCCTCGCGGACCTGCACCGGCGGGGGCTGCTGCCGCGGCCCGTGCGGCTGATCTTCCAGCCCGCGGAGGAGGTGCTGCCCGGCGGCGCCGCCGAGGTCATCAAGAGCGGCGCGCTGGACGGAGTGAGCCGGATCGTCGCGGTGCACTGCGACCCCCGGGTCGACGCCGGCCGGATCGGACTGCGCCAGGGACCCATCACCTCCGCCTGCGACCGGCTGGAGGTCATGCTGGACGGCCCCGGTGGGCACACCGCGCGACCGCACCTGACGACGGACCTCGTCACCGCCGCCGCCCGGGTGGTCACCGACGTGCCCGCGCTCGTCGGACGGCGGGTCGACACCCGCGCCGGGCTCGCCGTGACCTGGGGGCGGATCGAGTCCGGGCACGCCCCGAACGTGGTCCCGCAGCACGCCGAACTCGCCGGGACGGTCCGATGCCTGGACATCCACGCCTGGCGGCAGGCGCCCGACATCGTGGTCGCCGCGATCGACGAGGTCGCCAACCTGCACAAGGCCAAGTCCGAGATCAACTACGTGCGCGGGGTGCCGCCGGTCGTCAACGAACCGGTGGTGACCGAACTGCTGCGCGAGGCGATGACCGCCCGGCGCGGCGCCGCCGCCGTGGAGGACACCGAGCAGAGCCTCGGCGGCGAGGACTTCTCCTGGTACCTGGAGAACGTGCCCGGCGCGATGGCCCGGCTCGGGGTCCGCACCCCGGGCGAGCGGACCGTGCGCGACCTGCACCAGGGCGACTTCGACGCCGACGAGTCCGCCATCAGGGTGGGCGTGGAGCTGTTCACCGCCGCCGCCCTGCTGCACCCGACGCACTGATCCGGCCGGCGAAGGGGCGCCCGGAAGGTGCCCCTTCCTCCGGCCGTGTCACCCGTCCCCGTCCCGGGCCCCGCGAATCACCCCCTGTCGGCACGGTTCGGTAACGCCGGGTTCAACCCCGTTTCCCTCGGCCTCTACGCGCGTTACTGTGCGCCGGAATCGCCACCAGCGGCGGCTCATGGGGAAAGCGGGCCGGCGACGGTGCCGTGGGCAAGAAGGGGTGCTTGCTGTGCGTCTGAACTCATCGAGGACCAGGTTCTCCCGAGCCGCGGTGACCGTAGCGGTCATCGCGCTCGCGGCCGCCGGGTGCGGCAAGTCCAGCAACGACTCGTCCGGCGGCGGCGGCTCCGACGCGTCCGGCGCGTACTCCGGCAAGGGCATAGGCCTGGCGTACGACATCGGCGGCAAGGGCGACCAGTCCTTCAACGACGCCGCTTTCTCCGGTTTCGAGAAGGCCGAGAGCGAGTTCAAGATCGGCGGCCGGGACGTCGAGCCGAACGACAGCGAGTCCGACGCCGACAAGATCCAGCGCCTCGAACAGCTCGCCAAGGCCGGTTACAACCCGATCATCGGGGTCGGCTTCGTGTACGGCCCGGCGGTCAAGGCGGTCGCCGCCAAGTTCCCGAAGACGACCTTCGGCATCATCGACGACGAGACCGTGAAGGCCGACAACGTCGCCGACATGGTCTTCCACGAGGAGCAGGCCTCCTACCTCGCCGGTGTCGCCGCCGCCAAGGCCACCAAGAAGAACCACATCGGGTTCATCGGCGGTGTGGACATCCCGCTCATCCACAAGTTCGAGGCGGGTTACGTCCAGGGTGCCCAGTCGGTCAACCCGAAGATCAAGATCGAGAAGCAGTACCTGACGCAGACCCCGCAGGAGGGCGGTTTCTCCAGCCCCGACAAGGGCGAGAGCGCCACCAACGGCCAGATCGACGCCGGCGCCGACGTCGTCTACCACGCGGCCGGCCTGTCCGGTCAGGGCGTCATCAAGTCCGCCGCCGCGCACAAGGTGTGGGCGATCGGCGTCGACTCCGACCAGTACCAGCAGGGCTCCCTGGACAAGTACAAGGAGTGGATCCTCGGCTCGGCCCTGAAGAACGTCGGCGGCGCGGTCTACGAGCTGACCAAGTCTGTCGTCGACGGCAAGCCGCTGTCCGGCGAGGTGCGCGGCGACCTGAAGTCGGGCGGCGTGGGCTTCGCCGACTCCAACCCGAAGTACAAGGCCATGAAGGACGTCGTCGCCGCCGTCGACAAGGCCAAGCAGGACATCATCGACGGCAAGGTCACCATCAAGACCCAATGAGTGCTCCCCTCCCTGATGGGAGAGGGGATTCCTGGCTCAGGCCGCCTCCTGGAGCAGCGCTCCAGGAGGTCTTGCGCCCTCGACGCCAGCCGGGTTCAGACCTGCCCGGACGAGCATCACGCGGGCGGAGTTCTTGTCCCGGGGGGAGAAGGCTCCGCACGCCGTGCAGGTGTAGGTGCGTTCGGACAGCGGCAGTGCGTGCTTGGTTCTCGCTCCGCACGATCCGCAGTCCATGGTGGTGTGGGCGGGATGCACCAGGCGTACGTCCCGCGCGTGTTTGCGGCCGATCTCGATCAGGGCCTGCTTGGTGGCGCCGATCGCGGCGTCGGCCGCCTTGCGCGCCATGGTCGTCTTCGCGAGGAACTTGGGCCGGAAGTCCTCCACCGCGATCGCATCGTGGTCGCGCACGACTTTCTTCGCCCACTTGCGGGCGGTGTCCTGGTGCTGCCGGGCGATCTTCGCGCAGGTCTTGGCCCGCCACTTCTTCGCCTCCCGGTAGCCCTTCGACGCGGCCTGCCCCTTCTTGGGCCTTCGGCGGGCCATCATCCGGTCGTAGTGGCCCAGCTTGGCCTGGCTCCTGTGGCCGTGCTGGGCGTGGGGGAGGTCATGGGCGTAGGAGGTGGTGGTGGCGGTCTCCTTGACGCCCCAGTCGATGCCGATCACCGCACCCGTCGGCGGGAGCGGCTCGGTCTGGGCGGGGACGACGCGAGGCGTACCAGTGGCCGAGGCGGTCGCGGTAAAGACGCGTACCGAGGAGGGTTCGGCCGGGAGGGGACGGGACCACACCACGGTCAGGACGATCCCGCCCGCCAGGTGCAGGCGCCAGTCCTTGAGGCGGAACCCGCGCCGCGTGTAGTTCAGCGTCGGACCGGTCTCGTGCTTCTTCTTGCGCCGGGGGCATACCGGCCCGCCGCTTGACGGGTAGCCGGTCCTTGACGTCCTTCAGGGCCTTCGCGCGGGACGCGGCGAAGTCGCGGACGGTCTGCTGCTGAGGTACCGAGGCACCCGCGACCAGCCACGGTGTCACCGCGCGGGCCCGGGTGAGCATCCGGTCCAGGCGGGCCGACCGCAGACCTCACCCTCGGCGTGGGCCTTCCTGGAACGGGCCACGCACTCGTTCCACACCCACCGGCACCGCCCCCACTCCCCCTCCAACCCGATACGGGCCGTGGCCGACACCCGCAGCCGATACGTGTACCGGGCATGCCCCGCCCCAGCGGTCTCCCGCCCCATCGCCACGCCTGTCACCCCCTCGGCACTTGCCCCGATCACTCGGAACCCACCAGACGACCGTACGCACGACACCCGAACAGCCGCACCCCTCTTCCGGTGCGGCCACCCCGACCGGTGAACACCAGCACACGTGTTCGCGTTCATCCGGCTCCGCCGGGCAGGCTGCCATGCACTCCGCGCTGCTGCCACCGCACCGTCACGGAGTCCGCGGGTAGCAGGGCGCCCATGACCCGCCGGGCCACGGGGCGCTGGGCGTCCCCGGTGTGTGCCCGCGCCGGGCCAGATTGGAACCGAAGGATCAAAACGGTCGGATAACACTCTGGCAAGGAGGGGTTTTCCGCCATGTCTACGCGCGTTACGCTGCGGCGGAACCAGCGCCTGGTATGGGCGCTTGCACGAAGGAGTCTCGTTCCATGCGCCGGGTGTCCCGTATAGCGGTTGCAGGTGTCGCAACCGCAGCTCTCGCCGTCACTGTTTCCGCATGTGGCAGCAGCTCGTCCAGCTCGTCGGCCGGTGGCGGCGACAAGAACCTCGGTCTTGCCCTCGCCTACGACGTCGGCGGCAAGGGCGACCAGTCCTTCAACGACGCCGCCACGGCCGGCATGGACAAGGCCGACCAGGAGTTCGGTTACAAGAGCACTGCCGTCGAGCCGCAGGACGGCGAGTCGGACGCCGACAAGGTACAGCGCCTGGAGACCCTCGCCAAGCAGGGCTACAATCCGGTGGTCGGCGTCGGCTTCGCCTACGCGCCGGCCGTCAAGGCCGCCGCCGCCAAGTTCCCGAAGACCACCTTCGGCATCGTCGACGACAACCAGATCTCGGCGAGCAACGTCACCGACCTGGTCTTCCACGAGGAGCAGGCCTCCTACCTGGCCGGTGTCGCCGCCGCCAAGACGACCAAGACGAACACCGTCGGCTTCATCGGCGGCGTGGACGTCCCGCTCATCCACAAGTTCGAGGCGGGCTTCAAGCAGGGCGTCGCGGACACCAAGAAGGGCGTCACGGTCAAGTCGCAGTACCTGACCCAGACCGCCGAGGAGGGCGGTTTCTCCAGCCCCGACAAGGGTGAGAACGCCGCCAACGGCCAGATCGACGCCGGTGCCGACGTCGTCTACGCCGCCGCGGGCCTGTCCGGCCAGGGCGTGATCAAGGCCGCCTCCGAGCACAAGATCTGGGCCATCGGCGTCGACTCCGACCAGTACAAGCAGGGCGCGCTGGCCAAGTACAAGGACTCGATCCTCACCTCGGCCATGAAGGACGTCTCCGGCGCGGTCTTCAACCTGGCCAAGTCCGTCAAGGACGGCAAGCCCGAGACCGGTGAGGTGCGCGCCAGCCTGGCCACCGGCGGTGTGAGCCTTTCCGACTCCAACCCCGTCTTCAAGAAGAACGCCGACCTCCAGAAGGCGATCAAGAAGGCCGAGGAAGCCATCAAGAACGGCTCGATCACGGTCAAGGACTCCTGACCGAACGACCGCGGGCGGCCCCTCGTAGGGATGGCCTGAACGACGCTGCGGCGGCAGCGTCACAGCGGCGGAACGGGGTGTGGAAGCGCACAGCGACTCGCACCCCGTTCACGCGGCAGAATGCTCGGAACGGATCGAGGACAAGTCAAGGTCGATCAGGTCCGGGCACTATTTAAAGCAGGGGCGCTACGCGCGTAGAGCGGCCCCTTTCCCCAAGGAGAGTCGCCATCGACGCGTCCAGCAGCCCTCCGCTCACCGCCCAGCCGACCATCGCGGTAGAGCTCGCGGGCATCACCAAACGGTTCCCCGGGGTCGTGGCCAACCACGACATCCACCTGACGGTCCGCAAGGGAACCGTGCACGCCCTCGTCGGCGAGAACGGCGCCGGCAAGTCCACCCTGATGAAGATCCTCTACGGCATGCAGAAGCCGGACGAGGGCACCATCGCGGTCGACGGCGAGGAGGTGAGCTTCGGCAGCCCCGCCGACGCCATCGCCCGCGGCATCGGCATGGTCCACCAGCACTTCATGCTGGCCGACAACATGACCGTGCTGGAGAACGTCGCCCTCGGCAGCGAGAAGCTGTACGGCATCGGCGGCGGCGCCCGAAGGAAGATCAAGGAGATCTCCGACCGCTACGGCCTCGGCGTCCGCCCCGACGCCCTGGTCGAGAACCTCGGCGTCGCCGACCGTCAGCGCGTGGAGATCCTCAAGGTCCTCTACCGCGGCGCCCGCACCCTCATCCTCGACGAGCCGACCGCCGTGCTCGTCCCGCAGGAGGTCGACGCGCTCTTCGACAACCTGCGCGAGCTCAAGGCCGAGGGCCTGTCGGTCATCTTCATCTCCCACAAGCTGGGCGAGGTCCTGTCGGTCGCGGACGACATCACCGTCATCCGCCGCGGCACCACCGTGGGCACGGCCGTTCCCGCCGAGACCACCTCGCGCCAGCTCGCCGAGATGATGGTCGGCAGCGAACTGCCCACCCCGGAGACCGCCGAGTCCACGGTCACCGACCGCGCGGTCCTCACCGTCGACAAGCTGCGCCTGGAGGCCGAGGGCGGCCGGGCCGTCCTCGACGACATCAGCTTCACCATCCGCGCCGGCGAGGTCCTCGGCCTCGCGGGCGTCGAGGGCAATGGCCAGACCGAGCTGATCGAGGCGCTCATCGGCCTGCAGTCCGCCGACTCCGGCACGATCACCCTCGGGGACGAGGACGTCACCTCCTGGCCCACCCGCAGGCGCCGCGAGTCCGGCGTCGGCTACATCCCCGAGGACCGCCACCGGCACGGGCTCCTGCTGGAGGCCCCGCTGTGGGAGAACCGCATCCTCGGCCACGTCACCGAGCGCCCCAACGCCAAGGGCTTCTGGCTCGACCCCAAGGGCGCCCAGGAGGACACCCGCCGGATCGTCGAGGAGTACGACGTCCGCACCCCCGGCATCGACGTCACCGCCGCCTCCCTGTCCGGCGGCAACCAGCAGAAGCTGATCGTCGGCCGTGAGATGAGCCACAGCCCCAAGTTCCTGATCGCCGCCCACCCCACCCGCGGTGTGGACGTCGGCGCGCAGGCCGCGATCTGGGACCACATCCGTGAGGCCCGCCGCGAGGGCCTGGCGGTGCTGCTGATCTCCGCCGACCTGGACGAGCTGATCGGTCTGTCCGACACCCTGCGGGTGATCTACAACGGCCGCCTGGTCGCCGACGCCGACCCCGCCACCATCACCCCCGAGCAGCTGGGCTCGGCCATGACGGGTGCCGCGTCCGGCCATCTGGAAGACACCGAAACCACCGCGGAAGACGCCGGTCCGGAGGACGAGGCCCGATGAAGAAGTTCGACAAGGAGCGCGTGCTCCTCGCGGTGGCCGGCCCGGTCATCGCGCTCGTCGCGGCGATCCTGCTGACCTCGGTCGTGCTGATCGCCTCGGGCAAGAGCCCGATCGAGCCGTACACGCTGATGCTCGAGCAGGCGTCGTACTCCGACGTCCAGGTGCTGATCATCAACCAGGCGTCGATGTACTACCTGGCGGCGCTCGCGGTGGCCGTCGGCTTCCGCATGAACCTGTTCAACATCGGCGTCGACGGCCAGTACCGGCTCGCCGCGATGATGACCGCCGTCGTCGGCGCCCACCTGGCGCTGCCGTCCTTCCTGCAGATACCGACGCTGCTGCTCGTCGGCATGCTCACCGGCGCCCTCTGGGCCGGTGTCGCGGGTCTGCTGAAGGTCACCCGGGGCGTGAGCGAGGTCGTCGCCACGATCATGCTCAACGCCATCGCCACCAGCCTCATCGGCTACCTCACCCTCAGCGACGTCTTCGGTGTGCAGGTCGGCAACAACATGACGACCGGCACCATGAAGGAGTCCGGCTGGGTCTCGGGCATCGACCTCGGCTCGGACGTCGGCCAGATCTACGGCCTGGTCGTCCTCGCCGTCGCCATGGGCGTCGTCTACTGGATCGTCCTCAACCGCACCCGCTTCGGCTTCGACCTGCGCGCCACCGGCGCGTCGGAGAGCGCCGCCGCCGCATCCGGTGTGAACGCCAAGAAGATGGTGCTCACCGCCATGCTGATCTCCGGCGCGGTCGCGGGCCTGTCCGGCCTGCCGCTGCTGCTCGGCGACGCCCACACCTACAGCCTGAGCTTCCCGACCGGCCTCGGCTTCACCGGCATCACCATCGCCCTGCTCGGCCGCAACAACCCGGTCGGCATCGCCTTCGCCGCCCTCCTGATCGCCTTCCTCGACAAGGCCTCTCCCGCCCTCGACTACGCCACCCCCGTGGCGTACGAGAAGGAGATCGCCACCATCATGCAGGGCTTGATCGTCTTCGCGGTCGTCATCTCCTACGAGGCCGTTCGCCAGTGGGGCCTGCGCCGCCAGCAGAAGCAGGTCGGCGCCGAGCTCGCCGCGGCCGCCGCCCAGAACAACGTCCAGAAGAAGGAGGTGGCGGCCTGATGTCCACCGCGACCATCGCCAAGCCGCAGGCCAAACAGCCCGGCAAGGGCAGCCGCCGTGTCTCCCTCCCGGTACTCCTGCTGATCATCGCGGGCGTGCTGGTCCTGACCTCGGTCGTCCGCATCGTCACCGGCGCGAACGGCATCACCTCGACCGGCCAGATGTCCACCGCGCTGCGCCTGGCCGTCCCGATCGGCCTCGCCGGCCTCGGCGGCCTGTGGGCCGAGCGGTCCGGCGTCGTCAACATCGGCCTCGAGGGCATGATGATCCTCGGCACCTGGTTCGGCGCCTGGGCCGGCTACCAGTGGGGCCCGTGGGCCGGTGTCGTCTTCGGCATCATCGGCGGCGCGCTCGGCGCCGTCCTGCACGCCATCGCCACGGTGACCTTCAACGTCAACCACATCGTCTCCGGTGTGGCGATCAACATCCTGGCACTCGGCACCACCCGCTACCTGTCGAAGTTCACCTTCGAGCACGCCCCCGGGGGTTCCTCGAAGCAGTCCCCGCCGATCGACTCGCTCGGCACCTTCGACATACCGGGCCTGTCCAGCTGGCTGGAGACCCTCAACGGCAAGCACTGGTTCCTGGTCTCCGACGTCGCCGGCCTGCTCGGCGGTCTGATCACCGGCCTGTCGCCGCTGACCGTCATCGCGGTCGCCCTGGTGCCGCTGTCCTGGTGGGTGCTGTGGCGCACCGCCTTCGGGCTGCGCCTGCGCTCCTGCGGCGAGAACCCGGTGGCCGCCGAGTCGCTCGGCGTCAACGTCTACAAGTACAAGTACATCGCCGTCATCATCTCCGGCGGCTTCGCCGGCCTCGGCGGCGCGTTCCTGTCCATCGTGGCCTCGAACGTCTACCTCGACGGCCAGACCGCCGGCCGCGGTTACATCGGTCTCGCCGCGATGATCTTCGGCAACTGGATGCCGGGCGGCCTCGCCCTCGGCGCCGGCCTGTTCGGCTACACCGACAGCCTGAACCTGCGTGGCGGCACCACCAACGTGCACGCGCTGATCCTTTTGCTTGCGATCCTGCTGGTGTTCGGCGCGGCATACCTGCTCTGGAAGAAGAGGCTGGTGCCCGCCGTCATCACCGCCGTGGTCTCGGCGGGGATGTTCGCCTGGTACCTCGGCACCCACGAGGTGCCCAAGCAGGTCGTGACCGCCACGCCGTACATCGTCACCCTGCTGGTGCTGTCGCTCTCGGCACAGCACCTGCGGATGCCGAAGGCGGACGGTCAGCCGTACCGGAAGGGACAGGGCAAGTGAGCGCGGACACGACGGTCGACTGGGCGGCGCTGCGCCAGGAGGCGCGCGCGGCGATGACCCGCGCGTACGTCCCCTACTCGAACTACCCGGTCGGCGCCGCCGCCCTGGCCGACGACGGCCGGATCGTCACCGGCTGCAACGTCGAGAACGCCTCCTACGGGCTCGGCCTGTGCGCCGAGTGCGGTCTGGTCTCGCAGCTCGCGAACACCGGGGGCGGCCGGCTGACGCACTTCACGTGCGTGGACGGCAAGGGCGAGATCCTCGTCCCGTGCGGGCGCTGCCGCCAGCTGCTGTACGAGTTCGGCGGGCCGGAGCTGATCCTGGAGACCCCGGCGGGAATCCTGCCGCTGTCCGAGATGCTGCCGCAGGCCTTCGGGCCGGACCACCTCACCAAGTAGGACCCGGGCGGCTTTCCCGTACCCCCCTTGGGGCCGGGGAAGCCGCCCGCCCCCTTCGCACCCCGGAAGGAACCGAACCTCATGGCCATGGACGCCATCTCCGTCATCCGCACCAAGCGGGACCGCGGCGAACTCAGCGGCGAGCAGATCGACTGGGTGATCGACGCGTACACCCGCGGGGAGGTCGCCGACGAGCAGATGTCCGCGCTCGCGATGGCCATCCTCCTCAACGGCATGAACCGGGGGGAGATCGCCCGCTGGACCGCGGCGATGATCGCCTCCGGCGAGCGCATGGACTTCTCCTCCCTGTCCCGCCCCACCGCCGACAAGCACTCCACGGGCGGTGTCGGTGACAAGATCACGCTGCCGCTGGCCCCGCTGGTCGCGGCCTGCGGCGCGGCCGTCCCGCAGCTCTCGGGCCGCGGCCTCGGCCACACCGGCGGCACGCTGGACAAGCTGGAGTCGATCCCCGGCTGGCGTGCGCTGCTGTCCAACGAGGAGATGCTGTCCGTGCTGGACGGCGCCGGCGCGGTGATCTGCGCGGCGGGCGACGGCCTGGCCCCCGCGGACAAGAAGCTGTACGCCCTGCGCGATGTGACCGGCACGGTCGAGGCGATCCCGCTGATCGCCTCCTCCATCATGTCCAAGAAGATCGCCGAGGGCACGGGCTCGCTGGTCCTCGACGTGAAGGTGGGCACCGGCGCCTTCATGAAGACCCTCGACGACGCCCGTGAGCTTGCCTCCACGATGGTCGGCCTGGGAACCGACCACGGCGTGCGGACCGTCGCGCTCCTGACCGACATGTCGACCCCGCTCGGCCTGACGGCGGGCAACGCGCTGGAGGTCCGTGAGTCGGTCGAGGTCCTGGCCGGCGGCGGCCCGGCGGACGTGGTCGAGCTGACGCTGGCCCTGGCGCGCGAGATGCTGGACGCGGCCGGCCTGAAGGACGCGGACCCGGCGAAGGCCCTGGCCGACGGCTCCGCCATGGACGTCTGGCGCCGCATGATCGCGGCCCAGGGCGGCGACCCCGACGCCCCCCTGCCCACCTCCCGGGAACAGCACGTGATCACGGCCCCGTCCTCCGGCGTCCTGACCCGCCTCGACGCCTACGACGTCGGTGTCGCCGCCTGGCGCCTGGGCGCCGGCCGTGCCCGCAAGGAGGACCCGGTCCAGGCGGGCGCGGGCGTCGAGCTGCACGCCAAGCCCGGCGACCTGGTGACCGAGGGCCAGCCCCTCCTGACCCTCCACACCGACACCGCCGAGCGCTTCGAGTACGCGCTCCAGTCGGTCGAGGGCTCGTACGACATCGCGGCCCCCGGCACGGACTTCACCGCCTCGCCGGTGGTGCTGGAACGTATCGCCTGACCTGCGCCCGCGGCCGGAGGCCGCTGATGTCACGGCTTGTTCGGGTGAACGGGACCGGTGGACCTCCACCGGTCCCGTTCCGCATGCTGGGATCGGTGACGCACCGATAGGGAGCCGTCGTGAGCGCACTCATCGTCAGCGGCTGACAGGTCGTCAGCCCAGCAGTGCCGCGACCACCACCAGCACCGGCACCGACAGGATCGTCGACAGCAGGATGGACTCGCGGGCCAGGGACTCGCCGACGCGGTAGCGGCTCGCGTAGGTGAACAGGTTCTGTGCGGCGGGCAGGGCCGAGGTCACCACCACTGCCAGCAGCGGCGCTCCGCTCAGGTCGAAGACGCCCGCCGCCAGGGCCCAGGCCACCAGTGGCTGGCCCACCGACTTCAGGGCGACGGCGAGCAGCACCAGGTGGCGGTCGCGGCCGCGGCCGGGGGCCGCGCTGCCGCGCAGGGAGATGCCGTAGGCCAGCAGGACGGCCGGGACCGACATGTTGCCGATCAGGGCGATCGGGTCCATGACCGCGCCGGGTACCCGCAGGCCGGTCGCGGAGACCAGGACCCCGCTCAGGGAGCCCACCGCGATCGGGTTGCGCAGCGGGGTGAGCAGGCGTTGCCACAGGGATCCCTTCTCGCCCGTGCCGGAGAGATCCAGCACCGTCAGGGCGATGGGCGTGACCATGATCTGCTGGAACAGCAGCACCGGGGCCACCAGGGAGGCGTCGCCCAGGACGTACACGGCGATCGGGATGCCGAGGTTGCCGGAGTTGGCATAGCTGGAGCACAGGGCACCGATCGTGGTGCGGCCCACGCCCCAGCGGCGGACCGCGCCGAAGGCCACGAAGACGCACGCCGTCACGGCCGTGCTCAGCGCCGTCACCAGCAGCCGGCTGGAGAAGATCACCGACAGGTCGGCCCGCGCGAGCGTCGTGAACAGCAGGGCGGGGGACGCCACGTGGAAGGCCAGCCTGGTCAGCACCTCACGGCCCTGGTCGCCGAGTGAGCCGCGGCGCCCGATGACGTAGCCGACGCCGATCACGACCGCGATGACCGCGAACCCGCTCAGCACCCCTTGCACACGGCCTCCTCCACGGGCAGGAGGCCGTCGGGTATCCAGGGCGGTGCTGATCCGTGGGGCATACGGTCACCCTCGGGTGAGGGCGGGGAGCGGGTCAATGTGATCTCCGGCGGGCCTTTGGCCACGGGTCCGCGATGAGTTGTGCCCGGCCGCACGGTCTACAGACTGTGGATGCCAGGACACCTGCCGTGCTCGTGCTCGCCGGCCCCGTCACCCGGGAGGAGATGGCGCGGCTGTGCGCGGGCGTGCGGGCCCTGCTGGAGGACACCCGGGCCGGAGTTGTGGTGTGTGACGTCGGGGGGCTCGGACCGCCGGGGCTCGGTGTGGTTGACCTGCTGGCGCGGCTCCAGCTCACCGCCCGGCGGGCCGGCGTCCGCATCCGGCTGCGCGACCCCGATCCGGCGCTAGACGCCCTCCTCGGTCTGGTCGGCCTCTCCTTCGAGATGGAGCGGCAGCCCGAACAGCGGGAACCACCGCTGGGTGTCGAGGAAGCAGTGGAACCCGGTGATCCGGCCCTCTGACGTCTCCAGGACCTGCACCGCCCACGGGGTGAAGCCGCCGTTGTCCGGGTCCGGCTTGTACTGGGCGAAGCCCGGCATCCCGTTGGCCCGCACCGGCAGCAGCCGGGAGCCCGCGCAGGCCGCGCCCAGCGTCGTCATGAAGCCGGTGATGTCCGAGGGGCCCGTCAGCCACAGGTCGAACGGCGGCATCGTCATCACCGCGTCCTCGTGCAGCAGCGCGGTCAGCTCCGCCATGTCGTACCCCTCGAACGCCTTCACATAGCGCTCCAGAAGCCGTCGCTGGGCCTCGTCCAGCGGGTCCGAAACGGCCGCCTCGGCGGCCTTGTCGCCCCGCTCGGCGAGCGTGGCGCGGGCCCGCTGCAGGGCGCTGTTGACCGAGGCGACCGACGTGCCCAGCAGCTCGGCGACCTCACTCGCCCGCCAGGCCAGCACCTCGCGCAGGATCAGCACGGCCCGCTGCTTGGGCGGCAGTTGCTGCAACGTGGCCATGAAGGCGAGCCGCACCGAGTCCTTGGTGACGGCCGCCTCCGCCGGATCCTCCACCGGAGGCAAAACCCGGGCGTCCGGCATCGGCTCCAGCCAGGTGTGGTCCGGGCGCGGGGACAGTGCCGCGCGGGCCAGTGGCGTGGACTCGGTCAGGTCCATGGGCCGGGCGCGCTTGTTGCCCGCCGCCAGCATGTCCAGGCAGACGTTCGTCGCGATGCGGTAGAGCCACGAGCGGAGGCTGGAGCGCCCCTCGAACTTGTCGTAGCTCCGCCAGGCCCGCACGAGGGTGTCCTGGACCGCGTCCTCCGCCTCGAAGGACGAGCCGAGCATGCGGTAGCAGTAACCGGTCAGCTCGACCCGGTACTCCTCCAGCCGCTCGTCGAGACCCGTCGTCCCCGTCGTGCCGTTTCCCATCGTCCACCCGCCCCCGTGGCCGTCCCGTTCGTGCCTGTGCGCGTCATCACGCCCAGCACTCCGGAAGCTACCGCAGCCCACTGACAACGACCCCTGGAGCGGAGAACCCGCAGGTCGGGAGGTTGTGCGGTCATGTACCCGCGGCCCGGACACCGGCGTCCCGGACGGCCATCGGGGCGGTGGGCGAACGACTCTCCGGCGGGGCGTACGACCCCGTCGGAGCCCGCCATGTCACCTTCGCCCACGATGACGGCGCCGGAGCCGACGAAGGCGCCGACACCGACCGGCAGCGGGTCTCCCACCACGGCTGCGCCGGCGCCGGCGCCCGACTCCCGGCCCGGCGCGGCTGAGAGGCCCGGCACACGGCGTCGGTGAGCTGTTCTGCGTCCGGCGCGGCTACGCATACACCGCGCCCGGCGCGGCTGAGCGATCCGCATCCGGCCGTGACCACCGAGCCGCCCGGCGCCCACCGTGGCCCAGCCGCCCAGCCGCCCAGCCGCCCAGCCGCCCAGCCGCCCAGCCGCCCAGCCGCCCAGCCGCCCAGCTCCCGGCGCGGTTGAGCGGTCCGGTGTGCGATGTGCCGTTACGCCGGCACCGGCTCCCGCCGCGCCGCGACCCTGGCCGCCCGAGAGCCGAGCGCCGTGATCGTCACGACGCCCAGGACGGCCAGCAGGCCGACCCCGGCCGTTCCCGGCCAGCCCTGTGCGTGGAAGGCCATGGCGCCCACCGTGCTGCCCACGCTGGAGCCCACGTAGTAGGCGGACTGGTAGAGCGCCGAGGCCTGCGCGCGGCCGTGCGTCGCCGTCCGGCTGACCGCCGAGGAGGCGACCGCGTGACCGGCGAAGAAGCCCGCGGTGATCAGAACCAGACCCAGCAGGACCAGCGCGACCGAGTCCGCGAGGGACACCAGCAGACCCGCCGCCGTCGTGGCGCCCGCCAGATACAGGGCGCCCCTGCGGCCCAGGCGGCCCACCAGCCGCCCCGCCGTCGACGCGGACACCGTGCCCACCAGGTACACCAGGAAGATCGACCCGACGATGCCCTGCGGCAGGGAGAACGGCGCCTCGGTCAGGCGGTAGCCGATCGCCGTGTAGACCCCGCCGAACACCGTCATGAACAGCGCGCCGATCGCGTACAGGCGGCGCAGCAGCGGATCGGCGAGGTGGTCGCGGACCGAGCGCGCCAGCACCCGCGGGCGCAGCGAGCCCGCCCTGAAGTGCCGCGGCGCCGGAAGCAGCAGGCGGAAGGCCACCGCGCAGCCCACCGCGATCACTCCGATCACCCCGACGGCCACCCGCCAGCCCCACTCCTGGGCGACCCAGCCGGTGATGACCCGGCCGCTCATGCCGCCCACACTGTTGCCGGCCACGAACAGGCCGATCGCCGTGACCAGGGCCCGAGGCCGGACCTCCTCCGCCAGATACGCCTGCGCCGAGGCGGGCAGCCCCGCGAGGGCCGCGCCCTGCAGCGCCCGCAGCACCACCAGCGCGCCCAGCGACGGCGCGAACGGCACCAGCAGCCCGACGACCACCGCGACCGCCAGCGAGGCCGTCATGACCGTACGCCGTCCGAAACGCTCCGACAGGGCGCTCGCCGGGAGCACGAACAGCGCCAGGCCGCCCGTCGCGGCGGCCACCGTCCAGCTCGCGTCGCCCGCCGCCACATGGAACTCGCCGGAGATCAGTGGCAGCAGGGCCTGGGTGGAGTACAGCAGTGCGAAGGTGGCGACACCCGCGAGGAAGAGGGCGAGGCTCATCCGGCGGTAGCCGGGGCCGCCCGGGGTCATACGGGAGTCGGAGTCGGGGACTGAGGCGACGGCGCCCATGATGGTGGGCGCCCCGGTATCGGCGGGAGTCATGCGTCGACCGTAAGAAGGCCCGCACTCATCCGTCCAATGCATGGACTCGGCATAATCGTTCCCATGGTGCATCAGCCGAGGTCGCAGCCGCGTCTGTCACAGACCGGTGACACAGAAGACATCGTCGCGTTGCTGGCGCCCCGCCTCGCGTACTTCGAAGGCGTGGCCCGCACCGAGCACGTCACCCGGGCCGCGCAGGAGATGCGGGTCCCGCAGTCCACGCTCTCGCGGGCCATGGTCCGGCTGGAACAGGACCTCGGCGTCGACCTCTTCGCCCGCCGGGGCCGCACGGTCTCCCTGACCCCCGCGGGCCGCACCTTCCTGACCTCCGTGCAGCGCGCCCTCGCCGAGATCGAGCGCGCCGCCGAGGAGGTGCGCGCGGACGCCGACCCGGCCACCGGCAAGGTCGCCTTCGGGTTCCTGCACACCATGGGCGCCGAGACCGTACCCGGCCTCATCCACGCCTTCCGCGCCGACCACCCCCGCGTCCGCTTCAGCCTGGTGCAGAACTACGGCGAGGCCATGCTGGAGGGACTGCGGGCGGGCGAGCTCGATCTCTGCCTGACGTCCCCCGTGCCGGACGCCCCCGACCTGGTCGCCCGCCGCCTCGACGAGCAGAAGCTGCGTCTGGTCGTCCCCGCCGAGCACCGGCTCGCCGCCCGGCGCCGCATCCGCCTGGCCGAGGCCGCCGAGGAGTCGTTCGTGACCCTGGAGCCCGGCTACGGCCTGCGCCGCATCACCGACGCCCTGTGCCGGGAGGCCGGCTTCAAGCCGCGTGTCGCCTTCGAGGGCGAGGAGGCCGAGACCCTGCGCGGACTGGTCGCGGCGGGCCTCGGGGTCGCCCTTCTGCCCCCGCCGGCCTTCCCCCGCCCCGGAGTCGCCGAACTGACGGTGACGGCGCCGCGCGCGGTGCGGGAGATCGGTGTGGCATGGCTGGAGGGCCACCCGGACACGCCGCCGGTCGCGGCGTTCAAGAAGTTCCTCCTGGCCAAACGCGGCAGGCTGCTGCCCGCCTGAGGGCGAGTCGCCTCCCCTCCGGGGGTGCGCCGCCGCCCACCTGATGGCGGACTGCTCGCCACCGACGGTGAGTTGCTCCCCACGGGCGTGCGGCGGCCCTACCGCCGCAGTGTCCTCCCGAACCCGGCCGCGAGCGGCATCCGCAACCCCAGCGGCGGCGGCGCCGCCAGCGCGTCCTGCACCGGCCGTGAGAACACCCGCCCGAACAGCGAGCCCATGACGAAGTCGGTGGTGAGCGCCAGGACTTCGTCCCGGTACTGACGCAACCCGTGCCCGTCGGCGTGCACTTCGAACCGGCACACGCCCCGGTTCGCCTTCTTCGCCCGCTCCGCGAACCGGAACGACAGCTCGGGGTCGGTCCGTTCGTCGTTCGTGCCGTGCACGATCAGCACCTGGCGCCCGGCGAGCTGTTTGACCGGTTCGGGGGAGGCCGCCATGTCGTCCTCGGGCAGCCAAGGAGCCAGTGCCACCACGGAGTTGACGGCCTCGTGCCCGGCCGCGTGCAGCGCGGCCCGGCCGCCCATGCCGGGACCGGCCAGGCATACCGGCACGTCCCCGTAGCGCCGCACGACCTCCTCGACCGCCCAGGCGGCGTCGGCGGCCGCGTGTGCCTCGGCGCCGTTCCAGCCGCGGTAGCGGTAGTGCACCACGTGTACGGCCAGGTCCTCCTCGCGCCCGGCGCGGGCCAGCCGGCGCCCCAGCGCGCGCAGCGAGGCGGCCGCCAGCACCGGTGAGGGTCTGCGGGTGGACACCTCCTGGGCGCCCGGGAGCAGCAGCACCGCTCCGCCCACCGCCGCCGGCTCCGTGCCGAGCGTCCTCCCCAGCCGGGCCGTGCGAACCGGCGTCGCTTGGTGTGCCATGTCAGAACAGTGTCAGAAACACCGCTGCACGCCACCCGTCCGGGCGGTCACCGTTACATATCGACGGTTGTGTACACACGTGATCTACGCGCGTAGGAGTTACAGTGCGAAAATGACGAGCCAGACTGCGCACCAGGGGAACACCCCGAGCTCGGACCAGATCCGCCGGGCGCCCAAGGTTCTGCTCCACGATCACCTCGACGGCGGGCTCCGCCCGGGAACCGTCGTCGACCTGGCCCGCGCGTCGGGCTATGCGCACCTTCCCGAGACCGACCCGGACAAGCTCGGCCTGTGGTTCCGTGAGGCCGCCGATTCCGGCTCGCTGGAAAGGTACTTGGAGACGTTCTCGCACACCGTCGGCGTGATGCAGACCCGTGACGCCCTCGTCCGGGTCGCCCGCGAGTGCGCCGAGGACCTCGCCGAGGACGGCGTCGTCTACGCCGAGGTGCGCTACGCCCCCGAGCAGCACCTGGAGGGCGGGCTGAGCCTTGAGGAGGTCGTCGAGGCCGTCAACGAGGGCTTCCGCGAGGGCGAGCGCACCGCCCTGGAGAACGGTCACCGCATTCGGATCGGCGTGCTGCTGACCGCGATGCGGCACGCGGCCCGCGCCCTGGAGATCGCCGAACTCGCCAACCGCTACCGGGACTCGGGCGTGGTGGGCTTCGACATCGCGGGCGCCGAGGCCGGCTACCCGCCCACCCGGCACCTGGACGCCTTCGAGTATTTGAAGCGGGAGAACAACCACTTCACGATCCACGCGGGCGAGGCCTTCGGGCTGCCGTCCATCTGGCAGGCGCTCCAGTGGTGCGGCGCGGACCGCCTGGGCCACGGCGTGCGCATCATCGACGACATCCAGGTCCACGAGGACGGCACGGTCGAACTGGGGCGGCTGGCCTCCTACGTCCGCGACAAGCGCATCCCGCTGGAGCTGTGCCCCAGTTCCAACCTCCAGACCGGGGCGGCGTCCTCGTACGCGGAGCATCCGATCGGGCTGCTGCGCCGGCTCCACTTCCGGACCACTGTCAATACGGACAGCCGTCTCATGTCCCACACCAGCATGAGCCGGGAGTTCGAGCGGCTGGTCGAGGCATTCGGATACACGCTCGACGACATGCAATGGTTCTCTGTCAATGGGATGAAATCAGCATTCATCCCTTTCGATGAACGGCTGGCGATGATCAATGACGTGATCAAGCCCGGATATGCGGCGCTGAAATCCGAATGGCTGTTTCAGCAGACCGTGTCCACCAGGGGTTTCTCTTCCCCGGGAGAGTGATCGGCGGGTACGGGAACTCCTCCGGGGCGCATATTCCGTCCGTATTTCGATGTTTGCGGAAGACGGCTCGGCGTGTTTACGGTCGTGGACCGCTCAGTTCCCTGTCTTCCACCCAAGGACGCGTTTTCATGAAGCAGTCTGCCGCCAAGTCCCTCGGTGTCGTCGCCCTCGGGGCCGCCTTCGCCGCCTTCGCCGCCGTCGGCGCGGGCGCCGCGAGCGCCGCGCCGGCCGTTCCGGACGCCGGCCAGGCACTCGGCACCGTCGGCAAGGCGCTCCCGACGGAGAACGTCACCAAGTCGCTGCCCGGGGCCGGCCAGGCGCTGGACCAGGCCAGGCCCGCGATGCAGTCGGGTCTCGCGGCCGCGCAGCCGGCCGCTCAGGGCCTGCTCCAGAACGGCCCGACCAAGCCGGTCGGCGGTCTGCTCGGCGGCCTGCCGCTGCAGGGCCTGCCCACCCACGGCCTGCCGCTGAACGGGCTGCCGCTGGGCTGAGCCCCGGGGCCTCTTGCCGACCCCCCACCGCGGACACACCGGCACGGCTGGGGCGCACCTCCTGGTTCCAGGGTGCGCCCCAGCCGTGCCGCCGTGTCCGCGGATGCGGCGTTCACCACGCGCTGCCGGCCGTCCCCTCGGAGGGCAGCAGGATCCACAGCGCGATGTAGACCAGGAACTGCGGACCCGGCAGCAGGCAGGACAGCAGGAAGAGCACGCGCATCGTCGTCGCGGAGGTGTCGAAGCGCCGTGCCAGCGCAGCACACACTCCGCCGATCATGCGGCCGTGGGTCGGGCGGGCGAGGGCGGTCATCTCGACTCCTTCGTGGTCTGTCGGTGCGGGGCCTCCCCGTCGGCTGCCCCGTCCTGGTGCCGCGGCAGGTGACGTTTGCCCGGGGCGAACGTTGCCTGTCGGGGTACTGGTTCCACGCTACGGAGACGAAGGCGGCAGAGCGTCGCTCCACGGGGCGAGGCCGACCCTGGGAATCGTCGGGGTGCGCCCCTGAGGCGGGTCCTCCTGGCGATGGGCGGTCCGGTCCCTGCGCTCCGCCCCGCGGCGGAGGCGGGAGCGGCCGGCGGGGACGACCGCGAGGTGGGCGAGCGCCACGCCCACGGTGTTCATCAGGACCGTGTCGACGTCGACCACCCGGCCCGGCACGCCGGTCTGCAGCAGGGCGATGCCCAGCGAGGCCAGGGCGCCGGCGGCGACCGTGCGGATCAGCGAGCCGACCGGGGAGACACGGAGGCAGCCGTGCGTCATCGGCAGCAGTACGCCCAGTGGCCCGAGCAGCGCCAGTCCCTCGCCGATGCGCCGGGCCGCCCCGGGCCAGCCCAGCGCCAGGTCGGCCCGGACGGTGGCGAGCGGACGCAGATTGGGCGGCGTCACCCAGGGGACGTCCAGCGGACGCAGCGTGAGCCAGGCGACGAGCGCGAGGTGGGCGACGAGGAGGACACCCCCTGTCACGCGGACGTGGATCGCGGCACTGCCGCGGTTGGAGCCTTGACGCTGCACGCCACCCAAGACGCACCCCCCGGCACGATCGGTTCCGGCCGGACACCCCAGTGACAGGTGAGTGCTGCGCCACACCCGGCGCCGCGCCCGTGCCTCGCACGGGCGTGTCACGCGCGGTGGCGTCCCGGTGCGCCGCACCGGGCGCCGCCCCCCTGGGCACCGCACGCGGTGCCGCTCCCGTGCCGGGCGTGGTGCCCCGTACCGGTGCCGTTGCCGCGCGCCGCCTCTCCCGTCAGCCGTCCCCCACCGGGGCCGACGGGGGCAGGCCGGTGCCCGGGCGGGAGCGGAGCTCTCCGGTGCACTCGTAGCGGCGCAGGGCCGTGTCGTCCGGGCCGCCGAGGACGACGGAGCCGTCTCCCTCGGCGGCGGCCGAGTCGGACAGGGTGCACACGATCTGGGCGAGGGCGTACGGGGCGAGGCCGGCCGGTGCGCTGCTCAGCCGGAGCGTGTCGGCGGGGTCACGGGGGCGGGGCCCCTCGACCCTCAGTCCGCCCGGGACGTGCGTGGTGTACCCGGCCGCCTTCTCACCGGGCGACGGCGGCGTGGCGAGCTGGTCGAGCAGCCCCTGGGCCACGATCACCCGCCGCCGCGCGTCCACGGTGCTCTCCGGCACCCGTACCGTACGGTCGACGGTCACCAGCGACGAGCCGCACAGCAGGAACACCTGGACTGGCACGCCGCGCGAGGACTGGATGGCCAGGTCGGGCTGGGACAGCGAGCAGGGCACGCGGGAGGGCGCGCCGCCGAAGTCCGTGGGCACCTCGGTGGGCCGGATCCCGCACCCGGCGAGCAGCAGGCCGAGGGCGGTCAGCGCCGCCGGCAGGAGTCGGCGCGCGTTCATCGGGTGCCCCCCTTCGAGCCGTTGTCCTTCTGCCCGTGCTCGGTACGCTCCGCGGCGAGCTCGGAGGCGTCCCGCGGCAGCCGCAGCGTGAACACCGCACCGCCCTCGGGCGAGTTGGCCGCGGTGATGCCACCGCCGTGGATGTGCGCGTTGTTCAGGGCGATGGACAGTCCGAGGCCGCTGCCCTCGGAGCGGGGCCGGGACGCGCTCGCCTTGTAGAAGCGGTCGAAGACGTGCGGCAGCACGTCCTCGGGGATGCCCGGTCCGTGGTCGCGCACCTCGATGACGATCTCGGCGGGCCGCTCCGCCTCCGCGGCCGACTCGCGCACCGACACCCGCACCGGCGAGCCGCCGTGCTTGAGCGCGTTGCCGATGAGGTTGGCGAGGATGACGTCCAGGCGGCGCGGGTCGAGCTGGGCGTGGATGCCGCGCTCGGCGTCCAGCTCGACGGCGTCCAGCCAGGCGCGGGCGTCGATGCAGGCGGTGATCAGGTCGGCGATGTCGACGTCGTCCAGGACCAGCCGGGCCGTGCCCGCGTCGAAGCGAGTGACCTCCATCAGGTTCTCGACCAGGTCGTTCAGCCGCCGGGTCTCGCTGACGACGAGCCGGACCGCCGGCTCGATCATCGGGTCGATGCCACCGCCCTCGAATTCCAGTTCCTCCTCGAGGACTTCCGTCACGGCGGTGATGGCGGTCAGCGGCGTACGCAGCTCATGGCTCATGTCCGCGACGAAGCGGCGGGAGGACTCGTCGCGGGCCGCCATGTCGGCGACCCGTTTCTCCAGCGCCTCGGCCGCCTTGTTGAACGTCCGGGAAAGATCGGCGAGCTCGTCGGTGCCGGACACCCGCAGCCGGGTGTCGAGCTTGCCCTCGCCGAGCCGGCGCGCGGCGACTCCCAGCCGGTGCACCGGCTTCAGCACCGTCGTGGCGGCGGCCTGGGCGAGCAGGGCGGCACCGATGAGGGCCATGCCGGTGGCGATGCCCAGCGACCAGGCGAGCGAGTTGAGGTCCTTGGCCTCCGGCTCCAGCGACTTGAGCATGTAGCCGGTCGGACCGCCGCCGATCACCCGCGTGCCGGCCACCAGATACGGGGTGCCGTGCATGACGATCCGCTGCCAGTACAGGTGGTACGGCGCCTTGTTGGCCTTGGAGAGCGGCTGCTGCCTGTTCACCGCGGTGCGCAGCGAGAGGGGCACGTCCTGCAGCGAGAAGCCGTTCAGCCCTCCGGAGTTGCCGTACAGCGTCCTGCCGTTCGCGTCCTGGCCGACGAGCAGCACGCTGAAGCGCTGGCTGCTGCCGGCCATCTGCCCCGCGGTGTGCTGGAGCTGGTCCTGCGTGGTGTGCACCGGCAGCGCGCCCGCGCGGTTCTGCACCTCCTGCTGGAAGTCGCGCAGCGCCGCGTCCTGGGCGCGGGTGAGCACCGCCTCGCGGTTGAGCCAGTACGCGATCCCGGACGCCGACACCGCCGCGGTCAGCGCCACCAGCGCGAAGACGACGACCAGCCGCAGCCGCAGACTGGTGAACCGGAGCCGGGACAGCGTCCCCCTGTTGCGATCCGAGGCCCAGTCGCCGAGCCCGCCCTGCTCGTCGGTCACTGAGGCGCGTCCAGGCGGTAACCGACGCCGCGCACGGTACGGATCAGCGTCGGGGACGACGGCACGTCCTCCACCTTGGCGCGCAGCCGCTGCACGCAGGCGTCCACGAGCCGCGAGTCACCGAGGTAGTCGTGCTCCCACACCAGCCGCAGCAACTGCTGCCGGGACAGCGCCTGCCCGGGCCGGCGGCTCAGCTCCAGCAGCAGTCTCAGCTCGGTCGGGGTGAGCTGGAGGTCCTCGCCGTTCTTCGTCACGGTCATCGCCGCCCGGTCGATGACGAGGCTGCCGAAGGTCGCGGCGTCGTTCGCCTCCCGCTCGCCACGCCGCAGCACGGCCCGGATCCGGGCGTCCAGCACCCGCCCCTGCACGGGCTTGACCACGTAGTCGTCGGCGCCGGACTCCAGCCCGACCACCACGTCGATGTCGTCGCTGCGCGCGGTGAGCAGAATGATCGGCAGCTGGTCCGTGCGCCGGATGCGCCGGCACACCTCGAACCCGTCGATGCCGGGCAGCATCACGTCCAGCACGATCAGGTCCGGCCGCTGCTCGCGCAGCAGCTTCAGACCGTCCTCGCCGCTGGCAGCAGTGGCCACCCGGTGTCCCTGGCGCGTCAGTGAGAGCTCCAGGGCCGTTCGGATGGCGTCGTCGTCCTCGATCAGCAACAGGGAAGGCACGGGCCTCATTCTGGCGCATGCGGGGTCGCTGTTTCGACACCCGTACGGCACCCGTACCGCGACCTGCGCGCGGTAACGGGCTCCCGACCCCTGTGACAGGTCTGTGACAGTCGGCGGACATGGTCATGAAGTGACCACGGCAAGCTTTTCGGCACGGGGCAAGGAAGCAGGACGGAACACCGGGACTCCACGACGGGGGGCGCAAATGAACACACTGCAGAGCACCAGCCAGAGCGCAGTGGTCACGCGTCTGCACGATGTGGCCCGGTCTCCGGAGAAGTCCGGTGCCGTGAGCGGGCGGGGGTGCGCTCGCGGCACCGGGCGTCAGCACACCGCGCATGCGCCACAGGGGCTTCAGCCCCGCATGACGGTGGTTGACGCGAACACGGGGGAAACACACGGGGGAACCGCGTACGGGGAGGGCTCGGGGGAGCGCCGCACGCTGTCGGAGGCGGAGTTCACCGCCTACGTCCAGGAGCGCCGCGCCTCCCTGTACGCAACCGCCTACCACCTGACCGGCGACCGTTTCGAGGCCGAGGACCTGCTGCAGAGCGCGCTGTTCTCGACCTACCGGGCGTGGGACCGGATCAGTGACAAGGCAGCCGTCGGCGGATACCTCCGCCGCACCATGACCAATCTGCACATCAGCGCCTGGCGGCGCCGCAAGCTCAACGAGTACCCGACCGAGGAACTGCCGGAGACGCCCGGCGACACGGACGCCATGCGTGGCACCGAGCTGCGCACCGTTCTGTGGCAGGCGCTGGCCCGGCTGCCCGAGCTCCAGCGCACCATGCTGGTCCTGCGTTACTACGAGGGCCGTACGGACCCGGAGATCGCGGCCATCCTCGGCATCAGCGTCGGCACGGTGAAGTCCAGCATCTGGCGGTCCCTGCGCCGGCTGCGCGAGGACGAGGTCCTCAGCTTCGGCCGTGACCGTGAGGAGTCCTTCGGCGAACTGGTCGCCTGACACGACCGAAGGGCAGGGGGAACGGGGGAAAGGGAAAGCGGGGGAATCCCGGGGGGAACACAGGGCTCGGGGGAGCCACGGGGGACTCGGGAACACGGGGGAAGTGGGGAAACGGGGGAAAGCACGGGGGAACCCACGGGGGAAAGTGGGGGAGCACCAAGGGAGCGGGGCTGGAGGACCGGGGGGTCTGTCCAGTCCCGCTTTCGTGTCCCGCTTCCGGGCACGTGCGCACGCGCGTTGACGCGCGAGGGGGCGCACCAGGGGCGTACGAGATGCGTACGCCCCTCTGCCGTAGGCCGGTCGAGTCGTAGGCCGGTCGAGTCGTACGCCGGTCAGGCGGCCGTCCGTGTCTGCGCCTGCCGTCCCGCCGCCGCGGCGGCCAGCCGGCCCAGGGCCTCGTCCCGGTCGCAGGCGTGCGCGCCCAGCGTGATCTGACGGGCCACGATCGACCGTTCGGCGCGCATCAGCCGCCAGCCGCGGCGGATCAGGAACAGCACCGACTTGCGGCCCTCCTTCAGATCCCGCACGAAGCGCCGCCGGAACGTGGTGACCGGTCCGCGGTTCAGGCACAGCGCGTCGGCCAGGACGCCGAGTTCACGGCAGCGCCCCACGATCTCGGCGGCGAAGATGCCCTCCGCGATGAACAGCGGGGTGCGGCCGATGTGCAGCGTGTCCTCGCCGGTGCGGGCGCTCAGCGAGATGTCGTACACCGGCACGCTCGTGGTGCCCGTCGCGCACAGCCGGCTGATCGCCGCGACCGCGACGTCCGCGTCCCACGAGCCGGGGTGGTCCCAGTCGATGTCCGAACTCCCCGCCACCAGCGGCAGCGTCGGGTCGCCGGCCTCCTTGTAGAAGTCGTCGAGGCGCAGTACGGGCAGTCCGGCGCGGGCGGCGACCAGGGACTTGCCCGAGCCCGAGGGGCCGCACAGCAGTACGACACGGGCGGGAGGCGGAGGATGAAGGCTCACGGAACACCAGTTTGACGCATGGTGGCGCGCCTGCCGACCCCGCGGGTCGGCTTTGGAACGTGGGCTACGTCTCAACTACCCTGTGCGCTGTTCTCGTTACCGACCGCATCCGTAAGGCGGCACCAGTCATGGCTCGACACGCGTCCTCACCTCGTCCCACCGCCCGCCGTGCCCTGGTCGCCGTCGTGACCGCCGGGGCCGCCCTGGGCGTGGGCGCGACGACGGCCTCGGCGGAGATCCTCCCGGGCGGGGGCGAGGGGCGCCTGCTCAGCTCTCTCGGCCAGGCCGACGCGCAGTCGGGTGTGCAGGCGCTGGCCGGCACGGTCGGCCACACCACCGGGACCGTCACGGCCCTCAAGCCCAACCCGCTCGCGGGCACCGGCGTCGACCCGCTCGACAACGGCGTCGGCACCCAGGTCGCCGACTTCCAGCCGGTCGGCTCGAAGACGGTCACCGGCCCGGTGGCCCAGGCCCCGTCGGTGGGCGCCGTGCCGGTCGTCGGCCAGTTGCTCGGGTCGGTGCGCTGACCCGGGCGCACCCCGCGCGCACGGAGAGCCGCGCCTCCCCCGGACGGAGGGGAGACGCGGCTCTCGTCTGTGCGGGGCGCGTGCGGCGCCCCGGACGGCTCAGTACGACGAGCCGGAGGCGCCCAGGGAGCCCGTCGGGTGCCAGACCGTCTTGGTCTCCAGGAAGGCCGTCATACGGTCGGTGCCCGGCGTCGCGGCGTAGTCCACAGGCTGTGGACGAAGGACGCGCTTCAGGTTGTCCGCCGCCGCGACCTCCAGTTCCCTCGCCAGCTCCGCGTCGGCGCCCGCGAGGTCGATCGCGTTGACGTCCTGGTGCGCGGCGAGCGGCGCGGCGATCTCCGCCGTACGGCCGGACAGGACGTTCACGACACCGCCCGGCAGGTCGGAGGTGGCCAGCACCTCGCCGAGGGAGAGCGCCGGGAGCGGGGACTTCTCGCTCGCGATCACGACCGCCGTGTTGCCGGTCGCGATCACCGGGGCGATCACCGAGACCAGGCCCAGGAACGACGACTCCTGCGGGGCCAGGACGGTCACCACGCCGGTCGGCTCGGGGGAGGAGAGGTTGAAGTACGGGCCCGCCACCGGGTTGCCGCCGCCCACCACCTGGGCGATCTTGTCGGTCCAGCCCGCGTACCAGACCCAGCGGTCGATCGCCGCGTCGACCTGCGCGGCCGCCCTGGCCTTGGACAGGCCCTCGGCCTCGGCGACCTCGCGGACGAACTGCTCGCGGCGGCCCTCCAGCATCTCGGCGATGCGGTAGAGGATCTGGCCCCGGTTGTACGCGGTCGCGCCGGACCACGCCCCGAACGCCTTGCGCGCGGCCACGACCGCGTCACGGGCGTCCTTGCGGGACGACTGCGGAACGTTCGCCAGCCAGTTGCCCTTGGAGTCGCTCACCTCGTACACCCGGCCGCTCTCGGAACGCGGGAACTTGCCGCCCACGTACAGCTTGTAGGTCTTGAGGACCGAAAGCCGCGGTTCGGTCGTCGCCCCGGACTTCACTGACTTCTCGGAGTTCTCAGACATCGAGGTACGCCTCCAGGCCGTGCCGGCCGCCCTCGCGGCCGAAGCCCGACTCCTTGTAGCCGCCGAACGGCGAGGTCGGATCGAACTTGTTGAACGTGTTGGACCAGACGACACCGGCGCGCAGCTTGCCCGCCACCGCCAGGATCCGGGAGCCCTTCTCGGTCCAGATGCCCGCCGACAGCCCGTACGGGGTGTTGTTGGCCTTGGCGACGGCCTCGTCCGGGGTGCGGAAGGTGAGGACGGAGAGCACCGGGCCGAAGATCTCGTCACGGGCGATGGTGTGCGCCTGGGTGACGCCGGTGAACAGCGTCGGCGCGAACCAGTAGCCGCTCTCGGGCAGTTCGCAGGCGGGCGACCAGCGCTCGGCGCCCTCCGCCTCGCCCTTGTCGGCCAGCGTGGTGATCCGGGCCAGCTGCTCGGCGGAGTTGATCGCGCCGATGTCGGTGTTCTTGTCGAGCGGATCGCCCAGGCGCAGGGTGGAGAGCCTGCGCTTGAGGGAGTCCAGCAGCTCGTCGTGGATCGACTCCTGCACCAGCAGCCGCGAGCCCGCGCAGCAGACCTGGCCCTGGTTGAAGAAGATGCCGTTGACGATGCCCTCGACGGCCTGGTCGATCGGCGCGTCGTCGAAGACGATGTTGGCGCCCTTGCCGCCCAGCTCGAGGGTGAGCTTCTTGTCCGTGCCCGCGACCGTGCGCGCGATCGCCTTGCCGACGGCCGTGGAGCCGGTGAAGGCGACCTTGTTCACGTCGGGGTGGGCGACGAGCGCGGCGCCCGCGTCGCCGTAGCCGGGAAGGATGTTGACGACACCCTTCGGCAGGCCGGCCTGGCGGCAGATGTCCGCGAAGAACAGCGCGGACAGCGGGGTGGTCTCGGCGGGCTTGAGGACCACCGTGTTGCCGGTCGCCAGCGCCGGGGCGATCTTCCACGCCAGCATCAGCAGCGGGAAGTTCCACGGGATGACCTGGCCGGCCACGCCCAGCGGCTTCGGGGACGGCCCGAAGCCCGCGTGGCCGAGCTTGTCGGCCCAGCCGGCGTAGTAGAAGAAGTACGCGGCCACCAGGGGCAGGTCCGCGTCCCGCGTCTCCCTGATCGGCTTGCCGTTGTCCAGCGTCTCCAGGACCGCCAGCTCACGGCTGCGCTCCTGGATGATGCGGGCGATGCGGAACAGGTACTTGGCGCGCTCGGAGCCGGGCAGCGCCGACCACTTCACGAAGGCCTTGCGGGCCGCCTTCACCGCGCGGTCCACGTCCGCCTCGCCGGCCTGGGCGACCTCGGACAGCACCTCCTCGGTGCTGGGGGAGACCGTCTTGAAGACCTTGCCGTCGGCGGCCTCGGCGAACTCGCCGTCGATGAACAGGCCGTAGGACGGCGCGATGTCGACGATCGAGCGGGACTCGGGCGCCGGTGCGTATTCGAAGGGGGAAATCTGGTTTTCCATGTTCATGAGGTCTCAGTCCACCGTCACGTAGTCGGGACCGGAGTAGCGGCCGGTGGCCAGCTTCTGACGCTGCATCAGCAGGTCGTTCAGGAGCGAGGAGGCGCCGAAGCGGAACCAGTGGTTGTCCAGCCAGTCCCCGCCTGCGGTCTCGTTGACCAGGACCAGGAACTTGATCGCGTCCTTGGAGGTGCGGATGCCGCCGGCCGGCTTCACACCGACCTGCACGCCGGTCTGCGCCCGGAAGTCACGCACGGCCTCAAGCATCAGCAGCGTGTTGGCCGGGGTGGCGTTGACGGCGACCTTGCCGGTGGAGGTCTTGATGAAGTCGGCGCCCGCCAGCATGCCGAGCCAGCTCGCGCGGCGGATGTTGTCGTACGTCGACAGCTCGCCGGTCTCGAAGATGACCTTCAGGCGCGCGGCGCTCCCGCAGGCCTCCTTCACGGCGACGATCTCGTCGTACACCTTCAGGTACTTGCCGGCGAGGAACGCTCCGCGGTCGATGACCATGTCGATCTCGTCGGCGCCCGCGGCGACCGCCTCGCGCACGTCCGTCAGCTTCACGTCCAGCGACGCCCGGCCGGCCGGGAAGGCGGTGGCGACCGAGGCGACCTTCACGGTCGAACCGGCCACGGCCTCCTTCGCGGCGGCCACCATGTCGGGGTAGACGCAGACCGCGGCCGTGGCGGGGGCCGTACGGTCCGTCGGGTCGGGGTGGACCGCCTTGGCGCCGAGCGCCCGGACCTTGCCCGGGGTGTCCGCGCCTTCCAGCGTCGTCAGGTCGACCATCGAGATGGCGAGGTCGATGGCGTACGCCTTCGCGGTGGTCTTGATGGAACGGGTGCCGAGCGAGGCGGCGCGCGCCTCCAGGCCGACCGCGTCGACACCGGGCAGCCCGTGCAGGAAGCGGCGCAGCGTGCTGTCGGACGCGGTGACGTCAGCGAGAGGGGGTGCAGTGGTGGGCATGGTCACCAGGCGAGCATATCTACGCGCGTAGCGGCTGTACACCCCCCGGGCTGTCTTGTGACCCGGCCGATGTTCGCACGGCGCCCCTCCCGTCCGCGGGCACCGCGGATGGGAGCCCGTCCGGCCGTCGGGCAGAATCGGGACCATGACGACGCCCGAGCACGAACCCCCCTCGCCGCGACCTGCCGCACCCGAGTTCAAGGACCGGGTCAACCGGTCGTCCGCAGGCATCGCGAGCGGTGCCCTGCTCCTCGCCATCGTCGGGTGGCTGGGCATCGACGCGCTGGTGGTCGGCGAGGGCCGCACCCCGTGGCTGGCGCTCGCCGGGATGATCCTCGTCGTGCCGCTCGTGGTCGCCTTCACCCTGCGGCCCGCCGTGTACGCCAACACCGACCGGCTGCGTATCCGCAACCCCTTCCGCGTGATCGTGCTGCCCTGGGGCCAGGTCTCCGGGCTGCGTTCCGGCTTCTCGAACGAGGTGTTCGACCAGTCCGGCACCAAGTACCAGCTCTGGGCGGTGCCCGTCTCGCTGCGGGGGCGCAAGCGGGCCACCCGGCGGCAGGCGCGGGCCGAGGCGGCGGGCGAGCGCGCTGCGGGGGCGGGCAGGGCCGGCGGACGCGCAGGCGGAGCCTTCGGGTCCGGGAGCGCGGCCGACGACGGTCCCGTCCGCGCTGCGGGCGACCAGTTCATGGACGACCTGCGCGAACTGCACGAGGCCCGTGAGCACGCCGAGACGGCGCAGGGCGAGGTGACGGTCCGCTGGGCGTACGAGATCGTGGGCCCGGCGGTGGCCGGTGCGGTGGTGCTGGCGATTCTTATCGCGGTGGGCTGACGCGCGGCCGTCGGCGGCGTGTGGGTCCGTGACGCGAGTGTCCGTGGCGCGTGTGTCGTCCGGTGTCCGCCCGGACGTGTGTGCGGCGGGTGTCTCCCGGCTGTTTCCGGGCCGGAACGGGTGTCCCTATCGGTGAGGGACACCCGTTCCCGTTTCCGTACGGGTCAGATGCCCGCGGCCGCCGACAGGTCGCGCTTGATCGACGCGAGCAGCTCGGTGGCCTCCGCGCGGGCCGCCGGGAGGCCGGCGTGGGTGCCGACCGGGACCACGACCTCCAGGTAGCACTTCAGCTTGGGCTCCGTGCCGCTGGGGCGGACGATCACGCGGGCGCCGTCGAGGGTGTAGCGCAGGCCGTCCGTGGGCGGCAGCCGGTCCGTGCCCCGGGTGAGGTCCTCGGCGCGGGTGACGGGCAGGCCCGCGAGCGCCGTCGGGGGCTGCTCGCGCAGGCGGCGCATCGCGTCGGCGATCAGCGAGAGGTCCTGGACACGGACCGAGAGCTGGTCGGTGGCGTGCAGGCCGTGCTCGACGGCGAGGTCGTCGAGCAGGTCCAGGAGGGTGCGGCCCTCCTGCTTGAGCCGCGAGGCCAGCTCGGTGATCAGCAGGGCGGCGGTGATGCCGTCCTTGTCGCGTACGCCGTCGGGGTCGACGCAGTAGCCGAGGGCCTCCTCGTAGCCGTAGCGCAGGCCCTCCACGCGGGCGATCCACTTGAAGCCGGTGAGGGTCTCCTCGTAGGGCAGGCCCGCCTTCTCGGCGATGCGGCCGAGGAGGGAGGAGGAGACGATCGACTCCGCGAAGGTGCCGGTCGCGCCGCGGGAGACCAGGTGGGCGGCGAGCAGGGCGCCCACCTCGTCGCCGCGCAGCATGCGCCAGTCGGCGCCGTCCTTGACGGCCACCGCGCAGCGGTCGGCGTCCGGGTCGTTGGCGACGATCAGATCGGGGTCGGTGGCGCGGGCCCTGGCGAACGCCAGGTCCATCGCGCCGGGCTCCTCCGGGTTGGGGAAGGCGACGGTCGGGAAGTCCGGGTCCGGCTCGGCCTGTTCGAGGACCAGCTCGGGGGCGGGGAAGCCGGCCCGGGCGAACGCGGCGACGAGGGTGTCCTTGCCGACGCCGTGCATCGCCGTGTAGACGGTGCGGGCCGTACGGGGCGAGCCGGGGGCGAGGGCGGCGTCCGTGCGGGCGAGGTAGGCCTCAAGGACGGAGTCGTCGAGCGTCTCCCAGCCGGAGTCCGGACGGGGGACGTCGTGGAGGCTCTTGATCGCGTCGATCTCGGCGGCGATCCCCGCGTCGGCGGGCGGCACGATCTGGGAGCCGTCGCCCAGGTAGACCTTGTAGCCGTTGTCGCGGGGCGGGTTGTGGCTGGCGGTGACCTCCACGCCCGCGACCGCGCCGAGGTGCCTGATGGCGAAGGCGAGGACGGGGGTGGGGAGGGGGTGCGGCAGCACCGCGGCGCGCAGGCCGGCGCCGGTCATGACGGCGGCGGTGTCGCGGGCGAAGTCGGCGGACTTGTGGCGGGCGTCGTAGCCGATGACGACGAGGCCCGCGTTGCCGTCCCCGTGGGCGGTCCCGTTCTTCTTCAGGTACGCGGCGAGGCCGGCGGCGGCGCGGATGACGACGGAGCGGTTCATGCGCATGGGGCCTGCGCCGAGTTCGCCGCGCAGGCCCGCGGTGCCGAACTGGAGGGTGCCGGCGAAGCGCTCGCTCAGCTCTTCGGTGTTCTCGGTGTTCTCGGCGTTCACGGCTTCGAGGAGCCGGGCGAGTTCGTCACGGGTCTCGGGGTCGGGGTCCTCGGCCAGCCACGCCTTGGCCCGTGCGATGAGGTCGTCGTGCACGTTGGGTCAGCCTCTCGTGAGTGTGTCGGCCCGGCTTCGGCGGGGATGCCGGTGCCTCCGGCGGTGGGCCGGTGCGCCGGGGTGCGTTGCGGGTCGGGGCCGTGGGGGTGGGGCCGGCCCGCAACGCACGGGCGTACTGCCCAGGGCTTCCATGGTGGGCCTGGGCAGAGACGAAGTATGCGGCGGGCTGTCGACCCGCCCCCACGGCCCCTTCCGCCGTCCGGCGGCCTTCCCGTCGCCGTGGGGACCGCCTTTTTGCGGACCGCGTGATGCTAGAGGCGGCCCAGGACCTGGGTCAGCAGGGAGCCCATGCGGGTGGCGCTGTCGCGGCCCGCCTGGAGCACCTCCTCGTGGTTGAGGGGCTCGCCGGTCATGCCTGCGGCGAGGTTGGTCACCAGGGAGATGCCGAGGACCTCCGCGCCGGCCTCGCGGGCGGCGATGGCCTCCAGGACGGTGGACATGCCGACCAGGTCCGCGCCGATGGTGCGGGCCATGCGGATCTCCGCCGGCGTCTCGTAGTGCGGGCCGGGGAACTGCGCGTAGACGCCTTCCTCGAGGGTGGGGTCGACCTCCTTGCACAGGGCGCGCAGGCGCGGGGAGTACAGGTCGGTGAGGTCGACGAAGTTGGCGCCGACGATCGGCGAGGTGGCCGTCAGGTTGAGGTGGTCGCTGATCAGCACCGGCTGGCCGGGGCGCATGCCCTCGCGCAGGCCGCCACAGCCGTTGGTGAGCACGATCGTCTTGCAGCCGGCCGCGACGGCGGTGCGCACGCCGTGGGCCACGGCGGCCACGCCCCGGCCCTCGTAGTAGTGGGTGCGGCCCAGGAAGACCAGCGCGCGGCTGTCCCCGATGGTGTACGAGCGGATCTTGCCGCCGTGGCCCTCGACCGCCGGCGGCGGGAATCCGGGCAGCTCGGTGACCTGGAACTCGGCGTCGGGGGTCCCCAGGGCGTCGACGGCCGGTGCCCAGCCGGACCCCATCACGAGGGCGACGTCGTGGGACTCGGCACCCGTGAGTTCGCGCAGGCGCGCGGCGGCGGCGTCGGCGGCGGCGTACGGGTCGCCCTGGATGTCGTCCGGAAGAAGAGATGCGTTCACGCCGATGAGCGTAGCCGCTCTTCGCCTACGCGCGTAGATGCCCGTGGTCACGGCAATGCGATCGTTGTCTTGTCGTTTCCGACGAGGAACGGCTCCCGGCGGCCCTCGAAGCGGGTCCGGTTCAGACTTCCAGGAGGCCGGCGGCGCCGCTCAGCACGGCCGCTTCCGCAGCTCCATCACGTAGTCGTGGGGTGCCCCCGCCGATTCCGCCGCGTCGGCGATCTCGCCGAGGTAGCGGGCGGAGGGGAGGCCGCCCTCGTAGCCGTCGAGGACGTAGGCCCAGGCCCGTTCCTCGCCGTCCAGCGTGTGGACGCGCACGCGTGCCCGCCGGTAGACGCCGAGACCCACGCCCACCCAGCGGTCGAGGGAGTCCTCGTCCATCGGGGCGATGTCGTACAGGGCCACGAAGACCTGGGAGATCGGATCCTCCACAAGGGTCGCCAGCGCGCCCTCCCAGCCCATCTGCTCCCCGCCGAAGGTCAGCCGCCAGCCGTTCGTCCAGCCGGTGGCACGCAGCGGCGAGTGCGGGGCGCGGCGGGACATCAGCCGCGCGTCGAGATTGCCGGCGTATGCGGCATAGAGCGACATGCACCGAGCGTACGACAGCCACGCACCCGTCTCACGGGTCCCACGGGCAACGCGGGACCATCGCGCCGCGCCGCCCCGGGGCCGTAGCACCTTGAACGGTGCGGGACAATGGAGTACGTGACTCGGATCGTGATCATCGGTGGTGGACCCGGCGGCTACGAAGCGGCGCTGGTGGCGGCGCAGCTCGGCGCGGAGGTGACCGTCGTCGACTGCGACGGTCTGGGCGGAGCGTCGGTGCTGACCGACTGCGTGCCGTCGAAGACCCTTATCGCTACGGCCGAGGTGATGACCACCTTCGACTCGTCGTACGAGGAACTGGGGATCACCGTCGCCGACACCCTCTCCGACGGCGGCCCCGCCGAGGCCTCGCCCGCGGAGCGGGCCGCCCGGGTGGTGGGCGTCGACCTGGGGAAGGTCAACCGGCGGGTGAAGCGGCTGGCGCTCGCCCAGTCCCACGACATCACCGCGTCCGTGACGCGGGCCGGCGCCCGGGTCATGCGCGGGCGCGGCCGGCTGGAGGGCATGCAGGCGCTCGACGGGTCGCGTACGGTCGTCGTCAGGGCGGCCGACGGGAGCGAGGAGAGGCTCACCGCGGACGCCGTGCTGATCGCGACCGGCGGTCACCCGCGCGAACTGCCCGACGCCCAGCCGGACGGCGAGCGCATCCTCAACTGGACCCAGGTCTACGACCTCGACGAGCTGCCCGAGGAGCTCATCGTGGTCGGCTCGGGCGTCACCGGCGCCGAGTTCGCCGGCGCCTACCAGGCGCTCGGCTCGAAGGTCACCCTGGTGTCCTCCCGCGACCGCGTGCTGCCGGGTGAGGACCCGGACGCGGCCGCCGTCCTGGAGGACGTCTTCCGCCGCCGCGGCATGAACGTCATGGCGCGCTCGCGTGCCGCCGCGGCCAAGCGGGTCGGGGACCGCGTGGAGGTGACGCTGGCGGACGGCCGGGTCATCGAGGGCAGCCACTGCCTGATGGCCGTCGGCGCCATCCCCAACAGCGCCGGGCTCGGCCTGGAGGAGGCCGGCGTCAAGCTGCGCGATTCCGGTCACATCTGGACCGACAAGGTGTCCCGGACGACGGCTCCGGGCGTGTACGCGGCCGGCGACGTGACCGGGGTCTTCGCACTGGCCTCGGTGGCGGCGATGCAGGGACGCATCGCGATGTACCACTTCCTGGGCGACGCGGTGGCCCCGCTGAACCTCAAGACGGTCTCCTCCAACGTCTTCACCGACCCCGAGATCGCCACGGTCGGCTACTCCCAGGCCGACGTGGACGCGGGCAAGATCGACGCCCGGTGTGTGAAGCTGCCGCTCCTGCGCAACCCGCGCGCCAAGATGCAGGGCATCCGGGACGGCTTCGTCAAGATCTTCTGCCGTCCGGGCACGGGAATCGTGGTCGGCGGCGTGGTCGTGGCCCCGCGCGCCTCGGAACTGATCCACCCCATCTCGATCGCCGTCGACAACAACCTGACGGTCGAGCAGATCGCGAACGCGTTCACCGTGTACCCCTCGCTGTCGGGCTCGATCGCCGAGGTGGCACGGCAGCTGCACACGCGCAAGGCGACGGGCGAGGCGTAGGGGCACGGCACGGTTGCGACTCCCCGCCGGTCACGGGGAGTCGTGGACCATGCCGGTGGCAGGAGCGAACGGAACAGGCTCTATACCATCTGGCGTTCTGCCCTGCGAACAACTTCTGCTAATCGGCGCAAACTGCTGAAAGCAGACGGTCACTGGGGTTACTGTCAGTTTCGTGTTCGCTGCTGAACGTCGCCAATTGATCCTCGAAATGGTGCGAGCGAACGGTGCCGTGTCGCTCCGTGAACTCGCCCGCGTCGTCCAGACCTCCGAAGTGACCGTACGGCGGGACGTGCGGGCGCTGGAGGCCGAAGGACTCCTCGACCGCCGGCACGGCGGTGCGGTACTCCCGGGTGGGTTCACCCGTGAGTCCGGCTTCCCGCAGAAGTCGCATCTCGCGACCGCGGAGAAGACGGCCATCGCCGACCTTGCCGCGGGCCTCGTCGAAGAGGGCGAGGCGATCGTCGTGGGCGCGGGTACGACCACCCAGGAGCTGGCCCGCCGGCTCGCCCGGGTGCCCGGCCTGACCGTCGTCACCAACTCCCTGCTGGTCGCCCAGGCGCTGGCCCACGCCAACCGCGTGGAGGTCGTGATGACCGGCGGCACGCTGCGCGGCTCCAACTACGCGCTCGTCGGGTCCGGGGCCGAGCAGTCGCTGCACGGGCTGCGGGTGTCCAAGGCCTTCCTGTCGGGGAGCGGACTGACGGCCGAGCGCGGCCTGTCCACGTCCAACATGCTGTCGGCGTCCGTCGACCGGGCCCTGGTGCAGTCCGCCGCGGAGGTGGTGGTGCTCGCCGACCACTCCAAGCTCGGTACGGACACGATGTTCCAGACGGTCCCGACCGACCTCATCACCCGCCTGGTGACGGACGATCCCCCGGCCCACGACGACCGCGCGGCCACCGAGCTCCAGGCCCTCGCCGACCAGGGCGTCCAGATCGCCGTGACCGGCGCGGCGGGAAACCCGGCGGCGGACCAGCCCCCGCCCCGCGACCGCCGCCGTGAGGTGCCCCTCCCGGGCCCCCGCCGCACCCAGCCACCGGGCGCGAACCTCCGCCCGGCGTCCCTGGGCGGGGACCAGCCGAACGGCACGGAGCGTCCGGCCGCACGGGTGGCGGACCTCCGGAGGCGCTGAGGGCTTCGCCGCCCCCGGGGGAGGCCTGGGGAGGTCTTCGGGACGCGCTCGGGAAGGACCGCGGACCGCCTCGCCCCGGAAAGCACGGAGCCCGGCGGGCCGCTCGCGCGGCTCGCCGGGCTCCTGCGGGTGCTCCGGAAGATCAGTCCTTGATCTCGCAGATGACGGCGCCGGAGGTGACGGAGGCGCCGACGTCGGCGGACAGGCCCTTGATGGTGCCGCTGCGGTGGGCGTTGAGCGGCTGCTCCATCTTCATGGCCTCCAGGACGACGACCAGGTCGCCCTCCTTGACCTCCTGGCCCTCCTCGACGGCGACCTTGACGATGGTGCCCTGCATCGGGGAGGCGAGGGTGTCGCCGGAGGCGACGGGGCCGGACTTCTTCGCGGCGCGGCGCTTGGGCTTGGCGCCCGCGGCGAGGCCGGTGCGGGCCAGGGACATGCCCAGCGAGGTGGGCAGGGAGACCTCCAGGCGCTTGCCGCCGACCTCGACGACGACGGTCTCGCGGCCCGCCTCCTCGTCCGCCTCGGTGTCGGCGACGGCGGTGAAGGGCTTGATGTCGTTGACGAACTCGGTCTCGATCCAGCGGGTGTGGACCGTGAACGGGGCGCTGGATCCCGTCAGTTCCGGGGCGAACGCCGGGTCGGTGACCACCGCGCGGTGGAACGGGATGGCCGTGGCCATGCCCTCGACCTGGAACTCCTCCAGGGCCCGGGCGGCCCGCTGGAGGGCCTCCTTGCGGGTGCGGCCGGTCACGATCAGCTTGGCCAGCAGGGAGTCCCAGGCCGGGCCGATGACGCTGCCGGACTCCACGCCCGCGTCCAGGCGGACGCCGGGGCCGGAGGGCGCGGCGAAGTTCGTCACGGTGCCGGGGGCGGGCAGGAAGCCCCGGCCCGGGTCCTCGCCGTTGATGCGGAACTCGAAGGAGTGGCCGCGCAGCGGCGGGTCGTCGTAGCCGAGCTCCTCGCCGTCGGCGATGCGGAACATCTCGCGCACCAGGTCGATGCCGGCGACCTCCTCGGTGACCGGGTGCTCGACCTGGAGGCGGGTGTTGACCTCCAGGAAGGAGATCGTGCCGTCCTGGCCGACGAGGAACTCGACCGTGCCGGCGCCGACGTAGCCGGCCTCCTTCATGATCGCCTTGGAGGCGCGGTACAGCTCGGCGACCTGCTCCTCGGACAGGAACGGCGCCGGGGCCTCCTCGACCAGCTTCTGGTGGCGGCGCTGGAGGGAGCAGTCACGCGTGGAGACGACGACCACGTTGCCGTGGCGGTCGGCCAGGCACTGGGTCTCCACGTGGCGGGGCCGGTCCAGGTAGCGCTCGACGAAGCACTCGCCGCGGCCGAAGGCGGCCACGGCCTCGCGCACGGCGGACTCGTAGAGCTCGGGGACCTCGTCCAGGGTGCGGGCGACCTTCAGGCCGCGCCCGCCGCCGCCGAAGGCGGCCTTGATGGCGATCGGCAGGCCGTGCTCCTCGGCGAAGGCCACGACCTCCTCGGCGCCGGAGACCGGGTCGGGGGTGCCGGCCACCAGGGGGGCACCGGCGCGCTGGGCGATGTGCCGGGCGGCGACCTTGTCGCCGAGGTCGCGGATGGCCTGCGGCGGCGGGCCGATCCAGACGAGGTCGGCGTCCAGCACGGCCTGGGCGAATTCGGCGTTCTCCGAGAGGAAGCCGTATCCGGGGTGGATCGCGTCCGCGCCGGACTCCTTCGCGGCCTTCAGCACCTTGTCGATGTCCAGGTAGCTGGTGGCCGGGGTGTCACCGCCCAGGGCGAACGCCTCATCCGCGGCGCGGACATGCAGAGCGTCCCGATCCGGGTCGGCGTAGACGGCCACGCTCGCGATACCGGCGTCCCGGCAGGCCCGGGCAACGCGGACAGCGATTTCGCCACGGTTGGCGATGAGCACCTTGCGCACGATTGAGGCTCCCTCCTTGAAACAAGCCGAGTTTAGGGACTGCCGACACGGCACTTCGACCCGTCCCCCATGGTGAGCTTGCCCACACGGAGCGTGATCCGAGGCGCGCTCGACTCGCGAAATCCCTTGTCGCATCGCTGTACGCAGGACTCCTCCGGAAAACCCTAGTCCTCCCATGTGGCCAAGGTCTCTGTGAGGGCGTGCTGCGACGCACTTCGTTTCTTTGTGGAGTCCCTACGAATGGCCCAATGATTCTTTGCCGGTGGCAGAACTCTTGTCCCCGGGTTTACCCGTTAGTAGCGTTCAGGATGTCTCGGAAGTACTCGCGGTAACAGGGCTCCGCGCGGAGCGGCAGGCGGAAGTGGGTGGGACCCGTGGTGCGCAGACCGGTGGCGTGGGTGGTGGCGCTCGTGCTCTTCGCGGAGGCGTTCGGCGTGGCTGCGCTGAACTGGTTCCTCGGGATGGTCGTGCACAGGCAGAAGATGTCCCTGGCCGGCCTGGATCCGAACGTCATGTCGACCTCGTCGAAGGCCGGGGGTCTGGTCTTCGGCCTCTACTTCGCCCTGTGCGGCGTTGTCGCCCTGCTCGTGGCGCTACGGGGCCACCGCCCGGCCGGCGCCGGGCGCGTCCTGCTGATCAGCGCGGCCGTGGTGCACGGCCTCCTCGGCGCGTTCGCCTGGGGGCTGGTGGGCCGGCGGGCGTTCCTGTTCATGGTGGTGGTGCTCGGCCTCATCGTGCTGCTGCTGATGACGCACGACCATGAGGAGGGCCCGGCGGGCGAGGCGCGGGACGGCCGTTCCACGGACGCGGGTGGCCCCGAGGCCGAAGCCACCCCCGGCTCCGAAGCCACTCCCGGCACCGGGAGGACCGCCGGTCCGCCGGTGCTCGGGAAGCAGACGGATCATGTCCATGAGGCGCCGCCCACGCCTCTCACCCCTCCTCCGGCCGAGGCCCGTACCCCCTGATCAGCCCGCGGTCGGCGCCCACAATTCGGTGATGCCCACGCCGAGTTCGGCCAGCAGGCGGCGGACCAGGGGCAGGCTGATGCCGATGACGTTGCCGTGGTCGCCGTCGATGCCGTCGATGAAGGGCGCCGAACGGCCGTCCAGGGTGAAGGCGCCGGCCACGTACAGGGGCTCGCCCGAGGCGACGTACGCGGCGATCTCTTCGTCGGTCGGTTCACCGAAGCGGACGACGGTGGAGGCGGTGGCAGCGGCGTGCCGCCCGCTTTCCGTGTCCCAGACGCAGTGCCCGGTCTGCAGGGTGCCGACCCGGCCGCGCATCGCCTTCCAACGGGCGGTGGCCTCCTCGGCGTCGGCGGGCTTGCCGAGGGCGTGGCCGTCGAGGTCGAGCACGGAGTCGCAGCCGATCACGAGCGCGCCCCGGACCTCCGGGCGGGCCGCCACCACGGAGGCCTTCGCCTCGGCGAGGGCGAGCGCGAGTTCGGCGGGGGTGGGCGCGGTGACCGCGTCCTCGTCGACGCCGCTCACGACGACCTCCGGGTCGAGTCCGGCCTGCCGGAGCAGCCCGAGCCGGGCGGGGGACTGGGAGGCGAGCACGAGTCGGCGGCGCGGCTGGTCTGTCATACGGTCAGCGTATCGGCGGCGGCTGCTCCGCCTCACCTCATGCCGATCACGAACATGGCCAGCACCATGGCCAGCGCCATGAAAATGCCGAGCCGCCGCAACATGTCCTGCATGTCACGCAGTTCCTTCGGCGGCTCGTTCTCGGGGTCGGACCACAGCATCCCCCGATCGTGCGACCTGGGTGGCGCCGCGCGCCTGAGTACGCGTACTCAACTTCTGGCCGGCGCCCGGCCCGGGCTCAGCCCGGCCAGTAGGTCCGGGCCCAGGCGGTCGCTCCCGGCGACGGCACCCGCCGCGCGGCGATCCGCGACGGATCGGACCACGAGTCCCGGTGGCCGGGGGCCGCGCCGGACGGCGCATCCGCGGCCGCCACGGCGCGGGCCCGGACCACCGCCAGGGCGGCGGCAAGCTCCTCCGGGGTCGGGTTGCCTCGTACGACCTTGATCACAGCGGCTCCTTACAGGGGGATGTTGCCGTGCTTCTTCGGAGGCAGGGATTCCCGCTTGGTGCGCAGTTGACGCAGGCCGCGCACGAGGTGGGAGCGGGTGTCCGAGGGCTTGATCACCGCGTCGACGTAGCCGCGTTCGGCCGCGACGTAGGGGTTGAGGAGCGCGTCCTCGTACTCCTGGATCAGCCGGGCGCGGGTGGCCTCGGCGTCGCCGGCGGCCTCGGCCTCGGCGATGGTGCGGCGGTGCAGGATGTTGACCGCGCCCTGCGCGCCCATGACGGCGATCTGGGCGGTCGGCCAGGCCAGGTTGAGGTCGGCGCCCAGATGCTTGGAGCCCATGACGTCGTAGGCGCCGCCGAAGGCCTTGCGGGTGATCACCGTGATCAGCGGGACCGTGGCCTCGGCGTAGGCGAAGATCAGCTTGGCGCCGCGGCGGATGATGCCGGTGTGCTCCTGGTCGACGCCCGGGAGGAAGCCGGGCACGTCGACGAAGGTGAGC